>NZ_JBNWDS010000008.1:0-49567 GCF_053521765.1 Rhizobium sp. A37_96
GTGCATGATGATGCCGATCGGCCTTGTCGCCATGAGTTCTTCCTCCCGTAAATAACTATATAGTTACATAACTGACATGGCTGAGCAACGCTGTCAACGAGCAGGACGACACCCTGCATGCTGAATCCCGATCAACGTTTTTGAGATCTTTCTCATATAGCCGCACCTCACCCCAGTTTTCCTTACCACCACTACTCTCGGCTGCATAGGCACTGTCGCGCCATCCGGCTTCGTCGCGAGCAGAGCGGCTGTCACACTACTTGACAGCTCGCCGAGCCCTATGCATTCTAGTAACCGATCGGTTACAAGATTTGCGGGTTTTGGTGATGCAGTTTCGGAGGAAGCTGCAAGTGATGATTTGTGCTTTGGAGGAAGCGCGGGATGGAGAGGACTGCCAATACAGGCGCGCAAGGAGAGACAGGCTTTCCGTTGCGCCTGGATATGCGAGAGATTTCAAAGCGTTTTGGCGCCGTCACGGTCCTTGACGGCATCTCGATGACCTGCCGTGCGGGCGAAGTTCTGGCGATCTGCGGAGAGAACGGCGCAGGCAAGTCCACGCTCATGAAAGTTCTCGCAGGCTTCTATCGACCGGATGGAGGGGATATCCGCATCGACGGACGTCCCGTGCATTTCAAGCGTCCGCTCGACAGCCAGCGCGAAGGCGTTGCCATCATTCACCAAGAATTGAGCCTCCTGCCTCATCGCACCGTGGCGCAGAACATATTTCTGGGGCGCGAACCGACGCGGTTTGGCATTGTCGATCACAAGCAGATGCGCGGGGCGGCGGCGCGCGTGCTCGCGCGCCTCCAGTCGACCATAGACCCCGATGTCCACGCCGGCACGTTGCCTATCGCCGACCAGCAGATCGTGGAAATCGCCAAGGCGTTGACGCTGAACGCCAGCATCCTGGTTTTCGACGAGCCGACGGCGGCTCTCGACACTGCCGAGGCGGCGAAACTATTCCAATTGATCGAGGAGCTGCGGCGCGAAGGCACCGCCATCCTCTATATTTCGCACAGGATGGCGGAAGTCTTCGCGCTGGCCGATCGCATTTGCGTCGTCAAGGACGGGCGGCTCGTCGGCGATCTATCGCGAGGCGAAACCGACTCCGATGCGATCGTCCGCCTGATGGTCGGTCGCGAGATCGGGACCCTCTTTCCTCCGCGTTCGGATCGAGCTTTCGATGACGAGATTTTCACCGTCGCCGGCGGAAGGAACCGCTATCTTCATGACATAACGCTGACCTTGAAAGCGGGAGAAATCGTCGGCGTCGCCGGACTTGAAGGATCGGGCAAGATGGCACTCGCACGCGCGATCGTCGGCGACGAGCCCTTCGATGCCGGGACCGTTCGCTACTGGGATGGCGGGGGCGCGGTCGCGAGCCCGCGCGAGGGTACGCGCCGAAAAATCGCTTACGTCCCGGACGACCGGAAAACGGAAGGGCTAGGCCTTCGTCAATCGCTGCGTGAGAACGCAGCCTTGACCAGGCGGGCTTTGTCACCGGCTCTATCGCTTGCGTCGAACGGTGGCTGCGCCGCGCCCGCGCTCGACGCGCTGTTGCGCCAGCTTGACGTTCGGGCCGCCAACCACGCGATGCCCGTGGGCAGCCTCTCGGGCGGAAATCAGCAGAAGGTCGTCGTCGCACGATGGCTTGCCGTCAACCCTCGGCTCTGGGTTTTGTGCGAGCCCACGCGAGGGGTCGATGTCGGCGCCAGATCGACCATCTACTCAATCCTGCGGGTCTTTGCAGACGCCGGCGGCAGCGTTCTGGTCGTCAGCTCCGATCTTGCCGAGGTGATCGGCCTCAGCGACCGCATCGTGGTGATGAGCGAAGGCCGCATCGCCGCGGAATGCCCCGCCGGAGCCAGTGAGGAAGACATCATGAAACACGCGGTCCTGTCGCACCGGTCAGTGCCGGGCCGATCGAGAGAGACGGCATGACGGATATTCCCATCGAAAGCACCAGGGCGAGAAGGCCCACCACGCCAGGCTCGGCCCTGCCCTTCGTTCTCGTCATCGGTTCAGCCCTTGCCTATGGCATCGTCGCGTCCATGACCGGCCAGATCGCGCAATTGAGCTGGGACGGGATCATGGGGCTGCTTCAGCGCATGGTCGCGCTCGGCGTCGTGTCGATAGGCCAGACCTTCGTCATCATCGTCGGCTCCATCGATCTTTCGCTGGCGCATCTGATCAGTCTCGGCGCCATCGTCGCCGCCTTCGTCATGCAAGGGGATCCGTCGCTGATCTGGCTCGGCATCCTTGCCGCTATTCTGGTCGGCGTCGTTGTCGGCTGCGTAAACGGCCTGCTTGTGACACTTTTGAAGGTCAATCCGCTGATTGCAACGCTCGGCACGGGCCTTATCCTTCAGGGCATTCTGACGACAAGCTACGGAACGATGCAGGCGACGGCGCCGACGGGATACCGGGCGCTGGCCTACGACTCGATCGGCGGCGTGCCCTACGCACTGCTGTTGCTGGCGGCCATCGGCATCATCGCCGCCTTCATCCTTCGCCGCACGGTCGCCGGTGCCCGCATCTATAGCGTCGGCGGCAACCCCATCAGCGCGCGTCTCGCAGGCATTCGCACCGACCGGGTGGTTCTGGCCGCGCATATCGTATCGGGAGCGTGTGCCGCCGCCACCGGCCTATATCTCGCGAGCCGCCTTGGAACAGCCACGCCATGGGTCGGCGCCAATGGCGGCTACGGTCTCGATTCCATCGCAGTCGTCGTTATCGGCGGCACGCTGCTTGCCGGCGGCAAGGGCGGCATCAGCGGAACGCTTGCCGGCGTTTTTCTTTTTGCCACCATCGATGCCGTCTTCAACATGCTGCAGATCGATCCGTTCCTCGGGCAGGTGCTGCGCGGCGCCGTCGTCGTCCTCGCCGTCGCCTATCACAGCGTCCGCCAGAAGGGGCATATCGCATGATGTCGTCCCTCTCTGCCAGGCTCAACATTCCACAGGGACGATATCCCATGCTGGCCTCCATACGGCGGGTCAATCCCGCCCTGATCATGCTTCTGGTGCTGCTCGTGGGCATCGCGATCCTCAGTCCGCTCTACCGCACTCCGGCAGGCATGATGAGCCTGCTGCAGCGCGCCGCGCCGCTTGTCATTCTCACCTGCGGCCAGGCTTTCGTGCTGATATCCGGCGGCTTCGACCTCGCACAGGGCTCCCTCGTGACGCTCGTCGTCATTGCCTGCGCGCTGATTACCGGTGGTGATGCTGCGCTGACGACTGAGGCCATCGGGATTGCCTTCGCTCTCGGCCTTCTTGTCGGAGCGGTCAACGGCTTTGTCGTATCCTACCTTAAGGTTCCGTCCATCATCGCGACGCTCGGAGCGCTGCTCTCCGTCAAAGGCGCGGCGATGATGTGGTCCGGTGGCGCGCCGCAGGGGTATCTGCCGGACAATCTGCGCATGTTCGGGCGCATGGTCATTCGCCCGGTGCCCATCATCGGCGGCCTTCCTGTCGCGGTCATTGTCCTGCTTGCCGTCGTCGCCCTGCTCGCATTCCTGTTGCATTCGACGCAATACGGCAAATTGCTGACGATGATCGGCGACAACCCGCGCGCCGCCGAACTGTCCGGCGCGCCGGTGCGCATGATCCGTTTCGCCGCTTTCGTGATCTCGTCGCTGGCGGCCGTCGTGGCCGGTATCCTGCTTGGCGGTTTCTCGGGCGTTTCCGTCGACGTCGGCACCGGCCTCGAGCTGCAAGGGACGTCGGCAGCGGTTATCGGCGGCATTGTTCTGCTCGGCGGGCGCGGCAGCATCTTCGGGGCGGCCTGCGGCGCCCTGTCGCTTTACGCCCTGTTTACATTCCTCAATCTCATCGGCTTTCCCGAGCCGATGCGAGTAGCGGTGCAAGGCATCATTCTGATCGTTGCCGCCGCGATAACATCACGCAGACAAATGACGAATTGAAAATTGCGCTCCTTGGGAGAGGACGCCGTACCGGCCCATGCCGGTCCAACATTGGGAGGGAAACATGAAAGCAATTCACGCAAGGCAGCCTTTATCCATAGCCGTCAGCCTTTGCCTTCTTTCGGCATCGGTCGCTCTTTTCGCGCCGCCGGCGATGGCAGACGACGCCTTTACCGCCGAACAGGCGCTGTTGAAGGTGACGCCGACCGGACCCGCCGACAAGCCATGGGAGCAATATATCGGCGGCGGTCTCGTCGATACGTCCAAGTACAAGAAGGCCGGCCCGCATAAGCTGTGCTTCTCCAACGCAAGCGTCAGCAACCCGTGGCGCGTCGTCGGCTGGAAGGTCATGCAGGCGGAGGCAGATGCCGAAAAGAGCTCCATCGCCTCCCTGCAATATTCGGACGCCAAGGACAGCGACGACAAGCAGATCTCCGACATCAAGGCCTTCATCAATGGCGGTCAGTGCGACGCGTTGATCGTTTCGCCCACCACATCGGATGCGCTGACGCCTGTCGTCGAAGAAGCCTGCAAGAGCATGCCGGTGGTGGTCTTCGACCGCAGCGTCAATACGACCTGCCCGGTTACGTCGATCAGCAGCATTGGCGGCAATGCCTGGGGCATCGCCGGCGCGCGCTATATCGCCGAAAACCTGCCGAAGGGCGGCAAGGTGCTCATGCTGCGCACGGCACCCGGCGTCGATCTGTTCGAAACCCGCTCCGATGCCGCCATGCGCATCTTCAAGGAGGCAGGCATCACGCCGGTTGGCAGCGAATTTACCGGCGGCGACAATGCCAAGACCAAGGCGGTCGTTTCCGATTATCTGAGCCGCTTCGGGCAGATCGATGCGGTATGGGTCGATCTCGGCGCCATGTCCGTCGCCGTTGCGGAAGCCTTTGAGGATGCGGGGCAGCCCTACCCGATCATAACCGGCGAAGACCAGGAAGACTATCTGCAGAAATGGAAGAACACGGGCTTCAAGGGCGTCGCTCCGACCTACCCGGCCTATCAGTGGCGCACGGCGCTGCAGGCGGCGGTGAAGATCCTGGACGGCAAGCAGGTTCCCGGACCGAAATGGGTGCTGCCGCAACCTGTCATCACCAATGAGAACCTCGACCAGTACGTGAACCTGAAAATGCCGCCGCTGCATTACGCGCTTTGCGGCTGCGAAGACCTGCCGGGTTATCCGGAACGCTTCGGCGGCAAGCGCTGACTGTTGAAATACCCAAACGACCATTCATGCCGATAATCATAGGACGCATTTCATGATCGATTATCTCATTCTCGGTGGCGGCAGCGCAGGCTGCGTTCTGGCCGCCCGCCTTTCCGAAAATCCCGGCGTGCAGGTCGTTCTCGTCGAAGCCGGTCGCAATATTGCGGCCGGCAACCTTCCCGACAATATCCGCAGCCGCTATCCCGGACGCGCCTATATCGACGAAGGCAATATATGGGCGGACTTGAAGGCCTATATCGGCGCTCCCAAGGGTGAGACTGCCGGCCGGAGCCCCCGCCGCTATGAACAGGGCCGCGTGCTTGGCGGCGGTTCCGCCGTCAACGCCATGGTTGCCAACCGCGGCGCACCGGGCGACTACGACGAGTGGGGAGCAGAAGGCGCCAAGGGATGGTCCTGGGAAACGGCCCTGCCCTATTTCCGCAAGCTGGAGCACGATTTCGATTTCAGTGACGACTATCACGGCCAGGACGGCCCGATCCCGATCCGCCGCATCACGCCAGCCAAGATGTCGCCCTTCGTCAAGAGCGTCATCGACACCATGGCCGCTCGCGGTCATCAACGCCGGCCCGATCAGAATGGCGAGTGGAAGGACGGGATCTATGTCGGCGCAATCGCCGTCAGCGACAAGGGCGAACGCGTGCCGACCTCCGTCGCCTACCTCTCTCCCGAGGTCAGGAAGCGTCCCAATCTGCGCATCCTAACCGACCGGTTCGCCGACAAACTCCTGCTGGACGGAAAGCGTGTGACCGGCGCCGTCATTTCCGATGCAAGGGACCGCTCGAAGACCGAGATCTTTCTTGCCAACGAAACCATCGTCAGCTGCGGCGCCATCCATACGCCTGCATTGCTGATGCGCAGCGGCATCGGACCGGGCGAACAGTTGACCAAGCTCGGTATCGCCGTCGCCGTCGAAAAGGCGGGCATCGGCAGCAATCTCATGGAACACCCCTCGACCGCCGTTTCGACATACCTGCCGCCGCAATCGCGGCTGCGGGATCTCGATGAGCACCATGATCACGCCATCCTTCGCTTCTCTTCGGGCCTGAAGGGCACGCCGGAAGGAGATATGCACGCCGCCATCATCGCCCGCTCCGGCTGGCATAGCGTCGGCCAGCGCGTCGGGACGCTGTTCATCTGGGTCAACAAGGCCTATTCGCGCGGGCATGTGCAATTGAAAAGCACCGATGCCCGCGAGGAGCCGCTGGTCGACTTTCGCATGCTGTCCGACGAACGCGATCTCGAACGGCTGAAATCGGCCTTCCGCCTTGGCGCCGAAACGCTGCTCGACAGCCATATGGACGGCCATCGTGGCACGGTATTTCCAACCAGCTATTCGCCGCGCGTGGCAAAGCTTGCCGGTCCGGGCATGGCCAACCAGATCCAGCGCGGGCTGTTCGGCGCCATGCTCGATCATTCCTACGCGCTGCGTCCCTGGCTCATCCATTCGGTGGTGACGCTTGGCATCAAGATGAAGGACCTGCTTGCCGACGACAAGGCGCTGACGGCCTTCGTGAGCGGCGCCGTCGGCGGCGTCTGGCATGCTTCTGGAACCTGCAAGATGGGTGCGGAGGGGGATCCGCTTGCCGTAACGAGCGGTAGCGGCGAAGTCTATGGTATCGCCGGCTTGCGCATCTGCGATGCGTCATTGATGCCGACGATCCCGCGCGCCAACACGAATACGCCCGTCATCATGATGGCCGAGAAGATCGCCGACGACATCAAGGCCGCTCGCCAGGCGGCCGTAACGCAGGCGCGTGCATCCTCTCCTTCTGCATGAGCACGGTATAATCCCTGGCCGGAGCAGATGCCTTCGCCACCCGGCCGTTACGCCGGATGGCGGCTTTCCGTTGCCTGCTGCAGAGCGAAGAGAATGACCAGCGCCAGGCCGAGCGCGCCGCCCGCCACGGCCGAGGCGGTCCATCCGCCCCATTGATAGGTCACGGTCCCGAGAAGGGAACCGAGCGCCCCACCGATGAAGGTCACGGTCATGTAGAGCGCGTTGATGCGTCCGCGGTTTTCCTGCCCGGCCGCTGAGAAGATGATGCGCTGGCTGACGACCTGATTGCCCTGCACGCCGGCATCGATGAGGAATGCGAGGATTGCCAGGCCGACCACGGTCGGGATCGCGGCGGCCCAGCCGGTCGCCAGAAAGCCGACACCGACCAGCAGCATCGAGCCGAGCGTTACCATTCTGGAATGCCCCCGATCGGCAAGGCGTCCGGCCAGCGGCGCCGAAAGCGCGCCGCCTGCCCCTGCAAGCGCGAAAAATCCGATGGCACGCTGGCTGAGGCCGAGCTGCTCGCCAAGCATCAGCGGCGCTGCGGTCCAGAACATATTGAAGGCGGCAAACATCAGAAATTGGAAGGCAGCGCGCCAACGCAAAGCCGGTATCGTCATCCAAAGTCCCGCCATCGAGCTGAGGATCTTGCCGTAATGCATGCTGCCTTTCGCCGGATGCTTCGGCATCACCCGCACGAGCGCGACGAGAATCAGCACCATGAGCACGGCCGAGCACCAGAAGACGGCACGCCATCCGAAGCTTGCGGCGATGAAGAGCGAGGCGGGCCGCGCCAGCATGATGCCGGTCAGAAGCCCGGCCATGATATTGCCGACGGTGCGGCCACGCCGCTCCGCCGGAACCAGATGCGACACGAAGGGGATCAGCACCTGCGCGCCGGTGGAACAGACCCCGACGACGAAGGATGCGATGAGGAAGGGAACAGCGACCGTGGAAACCGCCGCAGCGACCAGCGCCACGATGGTGAGCGACAGCGTCGTCAGCACCAGCCGCCTGTTTTCCACGATGTCGGCGAGCGAAACGAGCAGGAAAAGGCCCGCGCCGTAACCTATCTGCGTGATGCCGGTGATCGAACCTGCGAGACGGTCGCTGATGCCAAGCTCCGCACCGATGGAAGCGACCAGGGGTTGCGCATAATAGAGGTTTGCGACAAGGGCGCCTGTGGCAATCGCCACCAGGGTGACAAAGGCAGGGGTCGGCTCCTGATCTATATTGTCGGCCGCAAGCGTTGCTTCATTTTGCATGATGATCTCCAAAGCTGCGACGACATGAGCACGACCTCAAGAAAATGCGAAGCGGTTTTCGCGCTGCCACCCAGGCAATCGGAAAGCCAAAAGGAGATGCGTTGCACGAATATGACACGGATCAGGACGCGGCTCCCAAACAGAGCCCACCCGCCACGAGCAAGGTTGTCCCCGCCAGTACCGCGACGTGCTTTTTCCACGGCAACACTGCTTCGGCCGACATCCACACGGTCAGGAACGCCATCCAGCCGAGGTTCATCGCGCCACCGGCAAATTGCAGGCAGATCATGCCGGCGCAGCAGCCGAAGCGAGAGCGGCCGTGTCGCAAGCCTTTGACGATCGCAACCGGATCACCATCGTCCCCGCCCGCCAAAATCCCGCAAAGCGGCTTCGACGTGCGTCTGAGGGGAGACAATTGATGAAGTCCGGCAGCCACGAGCAGAAGGCCGCTCGGCAGCGGGTCGGCCATCGTCGTCCAGCCGATCACCGTACCGGTGGACTCGAGCGCCCATTGCGCCAGCGCGGCGAGAAGGCCGCCGGTGAGCACGATCAGGAGATAGCCGGCTGCGAAGCATGTGGCAGTCGCATAGACCTTTCGGTCGCCGCGATGCTCCCAGGCCGCCTGCATGATTGCGAAGGCCGCGCCGGGAAGCATCATGGCCGGCGTCATGATGCCCCACATGGCGAGCAAGCCGGATGCCCGGCCGGCACTCCAGGCGGGTATGGTCGACGCGATGCCATTGCTGTCGCAGATGAGAGTGCCTTCCATCGGCATCGTCGTCGCAAGCAGCCCCCAGCAAAGCGTACTTGCAAGAGCGATCCCGAGGAGGATCGCCTGCATCCGCGCATCGCGAAACATGGTCGTCGTGTGCATCACAAGCATCGCCCGCAACTTGATGTCAGGCACATGGCGGCTTCGACGCGCGAAGCCGCCATGTGAGCTGCTGCCTTATTTGAGGAGATCAGCAGCAGCATCCTTTCGAGCCGTCCGCGGCAAGGACGCTCGCATTGTTGACAGTATCGGGCAGATTGTTCGACGGGTTCATGTCGAAAAAGCCCACAGGCGCCAGCGAGAAGCCGCAGGATATGCAAGGCTGCACCGGAAAATCCTCCGGCCGGACGACATGATGCAGGCCGAACGAATGCCAGAGCACGATATCGGTGTTCTCGACCGGACGATCCTGCTTGACGATCTCGGCGAGACCACCCGAACCATCCGAATTCGCGACGAACTCGCCGGCCGGATACCGCTCGTTCTCGTCGAAGGGCGTGACCCAGATGTGATTGCGGATGAAATTCGAGCGTACGCCGGAAGCGCCGTCCTCCTGGATCATCGGAGTGACGCAATTGGGCGCGTGCAGCTTGTATCCCACCGGCTTGCCGACATGGTTGAGCTTGTTGGGATTGACCACCTTCCAACCGCGATGGGTGGAAAGGTCCGCCCTGCGGGCAGCGCCAAGCTCGGTCTTCAGCACGGTATCCTCGGCATGAAAGGCATTGCCGTAAGGGTTCGTATCACTTGTCGGCTCCATGAACGAATTGGTCTCGACGACGCTGTTGCCCGAGCCGTCGACGGCCATGTCGAGGCGAGCGCAGAAGATATGCTGGTGGATCGGCGCGCCGAGCCCCGGCTGGATCTCCGTCGAATATTTGTCGGGCTGACCGGGATGGCAGGCATTGGTGTTGACGATGCCGGTCGCCTTCATCTCGAATTCGATCTCGCCGGCCAAATCCAGATACCAATATTGCGCATATTCGTAGTTGCCGACGGTGCAGATCGAGGAAATCACCAGCTTACGGCCGCGCTTGAGCACGGTGCGGCCGGTACGGAAATCCCAGTGTTTCCAGAGAATGCCCGCATCCTCTTCATGGATGCACACGGCCTTTTCGATGGTGACGGCCTCTCCCTTGATGCCGTTCACCTCGGCGTCGAGATAGTGAATGGTGCCGAGGCAGTCGCAGCCGAGCTTCAGCGAATTGGTGAGCTTGCCGAAACCATATTCGCCGACATCGAAAATGTTCTGGCGCGCATGCCCGTAAAGCGGCGAACCATAGGGCACGACGAGTTCGGTGATCGCCGCCCGGCGGACGACCGAGCGGCCATCATAGCGGATATCGTGCAGCACCAGCCCTTCGCGGGGCGTGAAGCCGATGGCAAGCGTCCATTTGTCCCAGGAAATGGCATGACCGTCCATGGTGAAGCTCACACCCTCCGGCTGCACGACATTGAGCGTCTTCAGCGGGGCTGCCGGAGCGGGCAAGAATTCTGGATCGTAGTCATAGCGGGTCATCGGGATCGGCGGATGATCGGGATAATCGTCAACGCGCAAAACCTCGCCGGTCTTGACATCGATGACGGCATTCAGGCCCTCGATCGGATGCGCATAGTAGTTTCCGAATTCGTGAACGCGCAGCCAGGAAAAGGTATGCGAGATCAGCCGCCCTTCCTCGTCCTTGTGACCGAAATTGCCGCCGGACCAGGAATCGACGATGACACCGGTCATGTCGTCGATCCCGCGCTTGCGGCAGGCTTCGATGAAGCGCGGATCGTTCTTGACGTTGACTTCGACGCTCAGCATCTGCTCGACCATGAAGCCGGCGCGCGCCGTCGGGAAATGCTTGCGGCTGACGATCGCCTTATCGGCGAGCGAGACGATCAGCTGCCAGACACCGGGCCGATCCAGATGATTGACGTTGACGCGCGCCTGGCGCGGCAGGGTTTTGCCCTCGACATGGGCGCGATATTCCGCCGGCGTCGGCTCGCGAAGATCGATATTCTCGAAAAGCGCGTCCGGACCGAGTTCCGGATCTGCCTTGATCACACCGGCAACCACACGGATTTCATCCGCTGTCAGCGGCGAAAGAGCCTGGAGGTAGGTTGGCGGCGGCGGTGCAGCAACGCCGGCTTTCGCCGTGGCGGGGTGAACGGTCTGGTTCATGGTACTCTGTTCCCTGTTATTGTGCGGCGGCGCCCGGCTGAACGGCCATCCGTCGCGGTTCGTGTTCATCGACAGGCCGCGTCTTGCGGCCTGTCGATGGGCTGTAATTACTGACGCAAGTCCGTCCAGATCCGGTCGTAGGCGCGTGTCGCCTTTTCCGGGCAGGACGGTGCAAAGACGATCTTGAGATCAGCGGGAGGGTTGAATTCCGGCGAGTTGCCGACGTCCGGTGGCAGAAATTTATTCGATCCGGTAACCGCGCTCTGGTAGCCGGTCGACTTCTGCTGCAGCGCGATGTTTTCCGGATCCATCAGGAAGTTCAGAAACTTCTTGGCGTTTTCCAGATCGGGTGCTCCCTTGGGAACAGCGACGTTGTCCATCCAGCCGATCGCCCCTTCTTTGGGGAAGACATATTTGATGGTCGATTTCTGCTGGCGCGCGGCCAGCGCCTTGCCGGACCATTGCTCATGCATGACCGTTTCGCCGGAGACCTGGCGTTCGGTGGTCCCGTCCGAGTTATAGACCTTGACGAAGGGCTTCTGTGCCTGCAGCAACGCATCCAGCTGCTTCAAGTCGGCCGGATTGGTGTTGCATTGCTCCTTGCCCATGTAGAGCAGCGCCAGCGACATGACCTCGCTCGGCGAGCCGAACATGCCGATCTTGCCCTTCAGATCGTCGGAAGGCTCGAAGAGTGCCTTCAGGCTGTCGGTCGGCCCTTTGTAGATGGCCGTGTCCACAGAATAGGATGTCGTTCCCCACACCCACGGGACCGAATATTTGGCATCGACATCCCATGGGCGCTTCTGCCACTTGGGCGCCAGATTCTTGAAGTTCGGCATGGAGGCCACGCCGACATCCTGCAACAGTCCCTGATTGACGAAAATCGGCACGAAATCGTTGCTGATGATCATCACGTCGTAGCCGGAAGCCCCGGAACTGATCTTCGCAAGCGCGGTCTCGTTGGAATCATAGGTGTCGATCGTGACCTTGATGCCGGTTTCGGCCTCGAATTTCTTGATCATCTCGTCGGACGTGTAATCCGTCCAATTGTAGATATGCAGCACGCCCGCATCGGCGAAGGCCGCATGCGGCATGGCGCAGGCGAGACTTGCCAGCAGCCCGGTGCTCAAGAGCATTTTCTTCAATTTGGTCATGGTTCCCTCTCTGTTGTTTTATGGAGATTATTGTTCTGCCGTCTGGCTTCGTCGCCCGAGCAGCAGCGACGCCGTTACGAAAACCAGCGAGACGACAAGCAGAATGGTGGAGATGGCATTGACCTCCGGCGTCACGCCGAGCCGCATCATGCCGTAGACATAGACGGGCAGCGTCGTGGAGCCGGCTCCGGACACCATCAGGCTGATCAGGAAATCGTCCAGCGACACGACGAACGCCATCAAGGCGCCTGCCGAGATCGCCGGCATCAGCAAGGGCAGTGTCACACGCCGGAACAGCTGCCATTCGCTGGCATAGAGGTCGCGCGCCGCCTCCTCGAGCGTGGCTCCCATGTCGCGCAGGCGCGCCTGCACGGGAAGCAGCGCAAACGGAATGCAGAAAACCGTATGGGCGATGATGAGGTTGACGAGACCGTTATGCATGCCGAGCATCGAGAAGAAGATCAAAGTCATGATCGCCACGATGATCTCCGGCACGATCAAGGGCAGCGCGATCATCGCCGTTACCGTCGCCCGGCCATGCCTCAGCTTGCCGCGTTCGAGCGCCAGCGCCCCAGCCGTCGCAATCAGGGTCGAGGCGATGGTCGCGGCAATGGCAATCACGATACTGTTGACCGCGGCGCGGCGAATATCGGCATTGGCGGAGACATCGACGAACCAATGGACGCTGAAACCACTCCAGACCGTCACCAACTGGTTGGCATTGAAGGAGTAAACCACCAGGATCAGCAATGGCGCATAAAAGAACAGCATGACGATCGCCGTGAAGGCGGACAGCCCGGGCGTATAACGCCAGTCGAAAGGTCTTGCGGTTCTCATGAGCGGCCTTCCTCCGGTACCTTGCGTGAGCGGGCGAGGAAAATCAGCAGGACACCGGCCGTCACGACGATCGACAGCGCCGCTCCGAAGGGCCAGTTGCGCGACGTGGTGAACTGCATCTGCACGAGGCTGCCGATCAGCAGCTTCTTGCCGCCCCCGAGCAGATCGGGCGCGAGGAACGAACCGAGGGCCGGCGCGAAGACGATACTTGCGCCGACCAGCGCACCGGGCTTGGCCAGCGGCCAGATCACCCGACGGAAGACCGCATATCGGTTGGCGTAGAGATCATAGGCGACCTCGATGAGCCGGGGGTCGATGCGCTCCAGTGTCGAATAGACGGGCAAGATCATGAAGGGCAGGAAGGTATAGACCAGGCCCAGAAGGATGGAGCCGTCGTTGTAGAGCAGCGGCAGCGGATCCTTAATGACGCCAAGGGATTTCAGGAAATTGTTGGCGAGCCCTTCGTCGCGCAGGATCAGCACCCAGCAATAGGTGCGGATCAGCGTGTTGATCCAGAAAGGCAACGTCACGAGGAAGAGCAGGATTCGCCGCCGCTCCGGCGACTGGCAGACGATAAACCAGGCAACAGGCAAGCCAAACACCAGGCAGAGGATGGTCGTTGCCGCCGCCAGGTAGATCGAGCGGATGATGATGATCACATAGCTCCACGAGAACATCAGACTGTCGTCGAAGTCACGCCGGAAGAGGAATTGCACATAGGCGTCGAAGGTCAGCGGCATGCTGACGCCGCCATAGGGATTGGCGGTCATGAAGGAATAGACGACGGCGATACAGAGCGGCAGCACCATGAAGGTGCCGATGACCAGGAAGGCCGGGGCGATCAGAGCCAAACTGCGGTTTTCGTTCATGCGCCCGCTCCCTCAGTCAACCAGGTGGCGTTCGACGCCACTCGGCCAATCGACAACGACGGATTGGCCCGCGGTCAGGGGCGGCTCGATATCGCGGCAGCGGCTACGCACTTTGCTGCCTCCGTCCAGCGCAACCTCATAGAGCGTATCGAGGCCGAGGAAGGTGACCGAGGCTACGGTTCCCCGGGCGCGCCCCTTGCCTGCACCGGCGGCGGGCGAAACGACAATCCGCTCCGGGCGCACGGCAACCATGATGGCCGGATCCCGGCCGAGAACAGCGCCGGGGATGACATTGGACTCGCCGATGAAGTCCGCCACGAAACGGCTTTGCGGATTGTCATATATGCCCCTCGGCTCCCCGACCTGCAAAACGTTGCCCGCCGACATGACGGCGATGCGATCGGACATTGCCAGAGCCTCTTCCTGATCATGCGTGACAAGAACGAAGGTAATGCCGGTCTCCCGCTGCAGGCGCTTCAATTCCGATTGCATTTCCTTGCGCAGCTTCAGGTCCAGAGCGGAGAGCGGCTCGTCGAGCAGCAGCACCTTGGGGCGCGGAGCAAGCGCCCTTGCCAGCGCGACACGCTGCTGTTGGCCGCCGGAAAGCTGGCGCGGGCTGCGCGAGGCATAATTGTTGAGCCGGACCATGCTCAGCGCTTCGCGCACCCGCTGATCGATCTCCGCCTTCGGCACCCGGCGCATTTCCAGACCGAAGGCCACGTTCTCGGCAATCGTCATATGCGGGAAGAGAGCGTAGCTCTGAAACACCGTGTTGACCGGCCGCTTTTGCGGAGGCAGCGAGGCGGCATCGATGTCGTCGATCCGGATCTTTCCCGTGGTCGGCGCTTCAAATCCCCCGATAAGGCGCAGCAACGTCGTCTTCCCGCAGCCGGATGGGCCGAGCAGCGTGAAAAACTCATTGTCGCGGATCGAAAGGTTGATCGTGTTCAACGCGGTCACGAGACCGACGGCCCTTGTCGAGAAGGACTTTGATACATCCTCGATGTCGATCATAGACCGCATGCTTCATGCCCCTCATATTTTTTATAAATAACTATTTGGTGAATAGCTAACAGCGACAAAATTCGTCTGTCAAGCGGCGTATGGCCTCCTGCTTTCAAAAATAGATCACTGGATTTTTCAGCCTGTGCTTCAGCGGCTCCCGGCCCAGCCGCAAGCTGTCGCGCGAGCGAAGATATGGATATAAATTATTGATTTAGCGCGAAATTTTTATAAGGAAAACAGGGCAACGCCTCCAGCTGCAGCATCTCTTGGGAGGCTGCGGGAGTTCATGGCAATAGCGTTTCAACGACGATCGCAGCTCGCCGTCAAGCGACGGTGAATGCAGGTGCCGCGATCTTTATATAACTATTTCGTTACTTAATTTTCGAAGACATTGAAGCCGTCAGGATAGATCCACTTCGTCCAGGATTCGCTGTTGCTTGTTTTCTGTGCCCGGCGGCGGCGAGCACCGGTCGTTCGCTCACAATCGCCGTGCGCCGCCGCCTGCCCGCCATCATGCACAGGAATACCCGCACATCATTTCGAGCATCGCCGGATGCCGCCAGACGCTCCTCTTGCAGGCATCCGCATACGCATTAACACAACACTTTTTAATTAAACGCTTTTTGAATATCTTGCAACAAAAGCTTTGACGAAAGACCATGCATGCTCAATTCAATGGACCGTGACGGCGCAATGCCCGGCACCAATCTCACACAGACCCGGGCGCTGAACCGTCGCGCGGTTTTCGACGCCATACGCCGCAGCGGTCCCATCACCCGCATGGAGCTGGCGCAAACGATCGGCCTGACCGTTCAAGCCATTTCCAACATAGCCTCGGAGCTCGAAGTCGCCGGCCTGATCCGGCAACAGGGCAAGCGTGTGGGGCAACGCGGGCAGCCAGCCGTCGAACTATCCCTCGATCCGACCGGCGGCTACACGATCGGCCTGTCCCTTGCCTATCGGCGGCTCTCCGGCATGCTGGTCGATCTGACCGGTGAGGTCGTCGCCGGCGAGGATTGCGATCTTGTCGAACGCGAGCCGCATTTGATCGCCGAGGCCCTGGGCTCATTGGCGAATCAGTTGCTGAAAACCTCGGGCGTCGGGCGAGATAAAATCTGGGGCATCGGCTGCAGCGTGCCGGGGACGGTGGAAAACGGCACCTTCTGGTACGACAAGGTGCAGGAAGCGGACGAATGGACCAAGTTCCCACTGGTGGCAAAGCTGGAAGAGCTGACCGGTGTTAAAACCTTTGTCGAAAACGATGCGACCGTTGCGGCCATTGGCGAGAGCCTTTATGGCATCGGCCGCATCGCGCGCAGCTTCTTCTACCTGCATTTCAACCTCGGGATCGGCAGCGGCCTGATCATGGATGGCCACCCGTATCGCGGCGCGTTCGGCGGCGCCGGCGAAATCGGCCACATGATCGTCAAGCCCGGCGGACGACTTTGCCCCTGCGGCAGCCGCGGCTGCCTGGAGCAATATGTGTCGTTTTACGCTGCCGCGGAGACCATTTGCGGGCCAACCCGCACGCCGGACGAGGTCCCGGCGGAAGAACTGGTCGCCTGCCACCGCTCCGGCGACGCGCGGCTGCTCGCCTGGCAGCAGGAAGCGGGCCAATATCTGCGCATCGCCATCCGCAACGTCGAAGCCATGTTCGACCCCGATACCATCGTCATCGGCGGCGGCCTGCCCGGCGAACTCCTGGAAGGGCTCATCGCCGCCGCAACGCCGCTGCTCCCCTCCATGACCCATCGGCACGCGAGCAGCCTGCCACGCCTGATGCCCGCCGAGCATGCCGCCGAAATGCCGGCACTCGGCGCGGCGGCATTGCCGATCGCAGTTGCCATGCTGCCCGGCTCCTCCAGCGCCTCATGGCGGGCGACCACGACCGATACGCCGATGGCGGCCAATCCCGCACTCGCCGCCCTTGGCTTTGATTCCGCCTGGCAGTGAGCGATTCGATTCGCGCCAATTATCAAAGAGCGTTTCAATATTGCTCGCCGGGAGTGTCCAGCCATACGGGGTGAATCCGATCAAGGCCGGTGCAGAATGGGAATGCCGCCGCCGCGAAAACTCGGAAAAGCTCTCACGCTGGACCGCATACAGCCCGCGGCGGGAAAATCGGGGCCGCTCAATGCGTCAGCGGGCGACCGCCGGCATCGAAGAGGTGATATCGATCCGCCTTCGGCGAAAAGGAAAGGCGCTCCCCGGCTCGATAGTCCGACTTGCCCTCCTGACGGATGATGATCGGCTTTGTGCCACCCATGTCGATATAGATGTAGGAGTCGGACCCGAGGTTTTCCGAATGCATGACGGTACCCGACCACGCGCCTCCCGAGCTATCGATGGTGAGATGCTCCGGGCGCACGCCGACGGTCTCGGCCCGGTAGCCCCTGGCATCCTCGCCGGTCATGAAGTTCATTTCGGGCGAGCCGATGAACTTGGCGACGAAGAGGTTCTGCGGGTTCTCGTAAAGCTCCAGCGGCGAGCCGACCTGCTGCACCACGCCATCCCGCAACACGACGATCTTGTCCGCCATGGTCATGGCCTCGACCTGATCGTGGGTGACGTAGATCATGGCCGTATCGGAGAGGTTCTTGTTGAGCTGGGCGATCTCGATGCGCATCTGCACGCGCAGCGAAGCATCGAGATTGGACAAAGGTTCGTCGAACAGGAAGACCTTCGGATTGCGCACGATGGCCCGGCCGATGGCAACGCGCTGGCGCTGACCGCCCGAAAGAGCTTTGGGCAACCGCTTCAGATAGGGTACGAGCTGCAGCTTCTCCGCAGCCGCCATGACCATCCTGTCGATCTGGTCCTTCGGCAGTTTTTGCAGTTGCAGCGAATAGGCCATGTTGTCGTAGACCGTCTTGTGCGGATAGAGCGCATAGGACTGGAAGACCATGGCGATGCCGCGCTGCGAAGGGCCGATATCGTTGACCACGCGACCGCCGATCTCCAGGGTTCCGTCGCTAATCGGCTCCAGGCCGGAGATGCAGCGCAGCAAGGTCGACTTGCCGCAGCCTGAGGGGCCGACGAAGGCGACGAATTCGCCCGATTTGATCTCGAGATTGATGTTCTTCAGGACTTCGACTGCGCCATAGCGCTTGTAGAGACTGCTGATTTTGACGTCGGCCATGGGGTGCTCCATTCCGGAATTTTGTGAGGATGACGATACGGGATGCTACTTGCCGACACCCTGGCTCAGGCCCTTGATGAACTGCCGGGAAAAGATCACGTACAGGACAATCAAAGGCACGGCGCCCAGCGTCAGCGCCGCCAGCAGTGCCGGATAGTCGCTCAGAAACTGGCCGACGAATTGCTGCACGCCGAGCGTGACCGTTTGATTGTTCTTGCTCGGCGCGAGGACGAGCGGAAACCACAGGTCGTTCCAGACCGGCAGCATCGTCAGCGTCGCAACGGCGGCAAGGCCCGGCTTGACGACGGGAAGGGCTATCAGAAAGGTGCGGAATTCACCGGCGCCGTCGATGCGCGCTGCTTCCTTCAGCTCGGTCGGGACCGTGCGGAAATAGGCGACCATCAGCGTAACGGCGATCGGGATGCTCATCGCGGTATAGACGAGGATCAATGCCGCCAATGTATCGATGAGGTTCCAGGAGATCATGATTTCGAGGATCGGCACGGTGCCGAGCCTTATCGGCAGCATGATGCCGACGATGAACAACCCGCCGAGCACGGGTGCTAGCCGCACCTTGTATTCGACAAGGCCATAGGCGGCCAGCGTTGCGGTGACGATTGTCAGCGCGATGGTGACGACGGTGACGATCAGGCTGTTCTGATAGTTCAGCAGGAAGTTGCCCCGCGTGAAAACGCGCAGATATCCATCGATGCCGAAGGTCTTGATCGTCGGCGGATCGAAGGGGCCGACGAAGATCGCCGGCGTCGTCTTGAACGAGTTCATGATGACGAGCAGGATCGGGCCGATGGCAAGCAGGACAAAGAAAATCAGCAGCGCGTGCACGACGATCCGGTCTGCGGTCCATGCGCGCGCATCCTTGCTTTTGCGTGCGGTGCGGGCGGCGTTCTCATCGGATAATGTTATGGTCATGCCTGATCCTCCTCAGATCTGATGCGGCTTCAGGCGGCGCTGGACGAGCCAGAAATAGACAGCCGTCACGACGAGAATGATCAGGAAGATGACCGTCGCTACCGTTGCACCGAGGTCGATATCGGCGACCTGCCCGCTCGATCCGAAGAAGGTGCGATAAAACAGGGTTCCGAGAATATCGGTGCTGTAGTTCGGGCCGGGTGCTGCGCCGTTCAGTGCGAAGACGAGGTCGAAGCCGTTGAAGGTCCAGATGTAGGTCAGGATGACGATCAGCCCGAACTGCGGCGCGATCAGCGGAAACTTGATGCCCCAGAAGATGCGCCAGTTACTGGCACCGTCGATGCGGGCTGCCTCGACGATATCCTCGGGGACGGCAAGCAGGGCACTGTAGAGAAAGATCATCGGAATGCCGACATATTGCCAGACCGACATCAGCGAGATCGTCGGCAATGCCGTCATTTCATTGCCGAGCAGCGGAAAGTGCACGAGCCCCCAGAGCGGATTGATGATCAGCCGCCAGATGAAGCCGACAATGACGACGGACAGCGTGGCCGGAATGAAGAGGAGCGTGCGATAGACGCCTTCCGAACGGCGCAAAAGGCCCGATGTCAGGAGTGCCGCCATCAGCAGGCCGATCGGCACCTCGACGACCAGATGGATGGCGAAATATTCGATATTGTTCAGGAGCGCATTCCAGAACCGGGCGCTCGTGACAGGGTGCGTGAACAGATAGTAGTAATTCTGCAATCCGACAAAAACACGCCCAGTTGAGCTTTTGGTATCGAAAAAGCTCATCAGGATGGAAAGAGCCAGCGGCAACACGGCAAAGGCGACATAGATCGCCAGCGCCGGCAAAACGAACAGCGCCAAGCTGATGCGCGCGGTAATTGGGCGTATCACTCGGAAGGCCTCCCATTCCTGTATGAACGTCTTAGATACGAAAAGGGCCCGCACGCCGTCCCGCGAAGGACGACACGCGGGCCCAAGAGACTTAGTTCTGCGGCTTGTACCAGGAGTCGAGACCCTTCTGCAGCTCGCTGGTGGCGGTATCGGGCGTCAGCTTGTCGCTGGTCATCATAACCTGCAGCACGCGCCAGATCTCATCGTCGAGCGGCGGGTTGCCGGCACTCAGGCGATCGAGAGCAAGACGCGGCGTAAGCTCGGCTCCCTTCTTCAGGTCGGCAAATTTTTGCGCCAACTCATTCTTGTAGGTGACCGGCTTCGAGCCCATGGCGAAGAAGCCGGGAGCTTCGTTGACATAGAGCTCCTGGAATTCGGGGCTGGCAAGCCAGGTCAGGAATACCTTGGCGGCATCCTTGTGCTTGCCGGCGGCATTGATGCCGATCGCCATGTCGGGCATTTCCTGCAGATAGCGCTTGCCATCGGCTGTCGCTGTCGGCGGACCGAAGACGCCGACATTGAGGCCGGTCGCCGTCACCTGATTGATGTTCCATGACCCGTCGGGCAGGATAGCCGCGCGGCCGATCGTGAACAGCTGCGTCATGTCGGCGTATTGAAGGCTGGCCTGACCGTCCGGCATGAACGGCCGCCAGGCGGCGAAGGCCTTGAAGGCGGCGACAAAATCCGGATCCGTCAGCTTTTTCGTGCCGTTGATCAGACCCTGGCGGCCCTCCTCGCCCTTCCAATAGGAAGGACCGATATTGTAAAGGCCGTTATAGGCCAGCTGCCAGGATTCGGCCGAGCCGTAGGCAAGCGGCGTGTACTTGCCATTGTCCTTGATCTTCTGAAGAACTGCGATGAATTCGTCCGCCGTCTTCGGCGGCTCGAGGCCCAGTTCCTTGAAGATATCGACATTGTAGTAGAAGCCGGCAAGCACGGCTGCAATCGGCAGGCAGAAGGGCTCGCCCTTGCCGTCGGCCCAGGCGGCCTTCGACGTATCGCTGAAATCCTTGATCGGAGCGAAGTCCTTGAGCGGCTCGAAATAGCCGCGGCGGATCCATTCCCGGTTGACGTCGAAGGGGCGGCAGGTCATCAGATCCGGACCGGCGCCGGCGTCGATCTGCGACTGGATGGCCGCATTGTATTCATTGGTATTGATCGGGGCGAATTCGACCTTGATCTCCGGATGTTCCTTTTCGAACGCCGGCAGCAGCTTGTCCTGCCAGACGGCGATGTCTTCCGTACGCCAGCTTCCCAGCTTGATCGTCACCGCATCAGCGGCAAGCGCACTGCCCGCCATGAGCGCAACGGCCAGCGACGTCACCACGCCCTGGATACACGCATGCTTCGAACGCATCTGAAATTCTCCCCTCTTTTTAAGCTTGGATTGCGCGACCTTGTCCGGTCCGCAACGAACGGATGGAAGATACATCTCAATACAATATGTGACAAGATGTTTTTTCTCTTTCAATTTTTGTCATACGTGGTATTCAATCATCTCATATGGTATTTCATGAACTGCGGATGCTGGGGGGGATGATTTGATGATTGGTGTTGGCCTGCTGGGGTCCGGCTTCATCGGCGATTGTTATGCGGATTCATTGCTCGACGTGCGCAACGGCGAACTGGTCGCCTGCTATTCGCGCAGCGGCGAACGCGCGGATGAATTTGCGAGGAAATGGGGACCTGGCGTTACGGCTTACCAGGACATGGATGCCCTGTGTGCCGACCCTGCCGTGCAGCTCGTCGTCATCGCCCTGCCGAATGAAATTCATCTTGAAGCCGTCAGAACCGTTGCGCGTCACGGCAAGGGCGTGGTCTGCACCAAGCCGCTTGCGCGCACCGAAAAGGAAGCCGCGGAGATGCTGAAGGTCGTGCTCGATGCCGGCGTCTGGCACGGCTATGCCGAAAGCTCGGTCTTCTCGCCCAATATCGCCAAGGCCTATCAGATGGTGCAGGCCGGCGGCATTGGCGACCTCCTGACCATGCGGGCCCGCGAGGCGCATTCCGGGCCGCATGCCCCGCATTTCTGGGATGCGGAAACGGCCGGCGGCGGCGCGTTGCTCGACATGGGCTGCCATACGGTCGAATCGGCCCGGCATTTCTTCGGCAAGGACAATCCCGTCGTCGAAGTGATGGCCTGGGGGGCTACCCTTGCTCACGCCGACAAGACGACCGGAGAAGATACCGCGATCGCGCTCTTGAAATTCGCCGGCGGCCAGCTCGCCACCATCGAATCCTCCTGGATCGAGAAGGGCGGCATGCAACTGCGCCATGAACTGGTCGGCTCGGCCGGCCGCATCGTGACCGACAGCTCCGTCGGGCCCGTATGGGGTTTCATCGAGAAGCCGGTCGGCTATCTTGTGGAAAAGGCGAATGCCGATACCGGTTGGGTCTATCCGGTGCCGGAAGAGACGCGCGCCTACGGGTTTTCGCAGCAGATGCGCCATTTTGTCGATTGCTTTGCCGCCGGAACTCGGCCACTGGAAACCTTCGAGGACGGCGTGGTGGTAAACCGTATCCTGGATGCCTGCTACCGTTCGATGCGGACCAAGGTATGGGAAAAGGTGACGATAAGCTGATGGTCAAGATGGACGGCGCGGTCGCCCCGCTTCAATCGGATTCTCCCGAGCCGCTGTGGCTGCAGGCTGCCAAAGCCATTTCCCGCGAAATCTCGGCAGGAAAGCTGGCGCCCGGCAGCCGCCTGCCGCCGGAACGCGACCTGATCGACCGTTTGGCGATCAGTCGCGTGACGCTGCGGCGCGCATTGCAGAGCCTGGTCAGCAGCGGCGTTCTGGTGTCCTCCCATGGTCGGGGCTGGTATGTGGCGATGGAGGCACATCAGGAGTTTCCGCAAACGCTGGAGTCCTTCAGCGAAACCGCGGCCCGTCTCGGCCTGAAGGCATCCTCGGATGTTCTGAGAGCCGAAGAAGCATCGGCAACGCTCGACCAGGCGGAAGAACTTTCGATCGCACCCGGTTCGAAACTCTTTCACCTGGTGCGCATCCGCAAGCTCGACGGCGTGCCCGTCGCCATAGACAGCTCCTATTTTCCTGCCCTGAGCGAGCTGAAGCTGTCCACGGCCGATTTCACCACGGCCTCGCTCTTTCGGATCATGAGCGATGCCGGGATCGAGCTCAGTCGGGCGGAATCCACCATCGAGGCGCAGGGAGCCGATACGACAACTGCAAAACACCTGGGAATAGAGGCCGGGATGCCGATCCTCACCATGTATCAACTCATCGAGGATATTGCGGGCAGACCCCTGATATCGTCGACCATACGATATGCCGGTGATCGGTATCGCCTGAGAACCTCCTTCAGCCGCCTTTCCAAAGCGGGCGTCTGAGGCCCGGACAAGCAAGAACAAACCACGGCAGGCAAGCCCTGCCCCTACGACAATCGACGATGGATTGCCGCTGGCGCCTGCGCGCCCGCGCGAGCCCCCGTTTATCCGCAAGCAAGGAGAAACCAGTTGCCCAAAGGATATATCCCCCTCGCAGACGCCCGCGCAACGCAGGCCGACGCCCTTTCCCATGCTGTGGCGGCGCTCGCAGAGGACATTCGCGTCCTGCAAGGCCGCAACTTCCTTCAAGGGCCAGGTCCGATCTTCCTCGGCATAGGCGCGAGCTTCGCTGCCAGTGCTTCAGCCGTCTGGACGCTGAGGAGCCGCGGCATTCACAGCTGGCGCCTCAATGCCGGCGAGCATCCGCTCCCCTTTCCGGTGACACCGCATCCGCTTGTCGGCGTGTCGCAGAGCGGAAAAAGCTCGGAGACCCTGGCAGCCCTGCAAACCGTCGACCAGCGCTTGCGTCTTTCGGTCGTCAACGCCCAGAACTCGCCGATCGAGACAATATCTGCCGCCCATCTGTCGCTTGGCAATATTCCGGACAGCTATGCGTCGACCATCGGCTATACAGCCACGGTCGCAGCGCTCGGCATGCTGGCTGAGGCTTGGGACGCCGGCGAAATCGACAGCACATGGCTTCAATTGTCCGACGCCTTCCGCGTGGTGGAAAAGACGCTCGCAAGCAGGATCGGCGCGCTGATCGCCCCGCTTCAGGATGCGCATTACGTCGATTGCGTCGGATCTGCGGCGTCCGCCGGTTCCGCCGAGGTCGGCGCGCTATTGCTGCGCGAGATCGCCCGTATCCCGTCAACCGGCATGGCCACCCGCCAATATCTGCATGGCGCGATGGAATCCGCTGGCCGTGGGGTGCACATCATCTTCGGCGAGGAACGCGAGGTGCAGCTTGCCCAGAAACTCGCTCGCGCAGGTCACGACGTCATTCTCGCAAGCCCGCTCGACATTTGCGAGGAAAACCATCTCGCCCATGTCGCGGTCCCTTCCCTCTCGCCGGCGCAGCGGCCTATTGTCGAGGCACTGGTCATGCAGACCTTAGCAGTCGAAACGGCAATCGCGCGCGGGCTCGACCCCGATGCCTTCGTCTTCGAAAACAACGATACCAAAGTCGCCTGACGGGAATGAAGCTATGATGGACTGCCTGCTTGCTCTGGATATCGGCGGCACGAAGACGCATCTCGTCATCGAAGACAGACAGGGACAGCGCCTGCTGGACACGGTCCTGCGCAGCCGCGAATGGGATGCCGAGCCCGCCGATCTCGCCGCGCAATGGATCGTGGAGCGCATCAGGCCGCATATCCCTGACGGCGCGCGCGTTGCCGCCATGGCCTTCGGCGCCCAGGGCATCAACCGGCCGGAAACGGCGCATGAGCTAGAGGCAGCGCTTGCCGCCCACGACCTCAGCCCGATCATCGTCAACGATGCGGCACTGATCGCATTGGCCGGCGGCTTTCCCGACGGGATCGGCATCATTGCCGGAACCGGCGCAATCGGGGTCGGAACCGATGCCGCCGGCGCCCATCTGGCCACCGGCGGCTGGGGTTCCGTCATCGGCGACGAAGGCGGCGCGGCGGCCCTCGTGCGCGAGGCGACGCGCGCAGCATTGCGCGCCCTCGACGGAGGCAAGCCGGACGACGGGCTGCTCAAGGCCCTGATCCGCGATTTCGGCGTGGCCGACGCCGAACGGCTGACACGCAAGGTCAACGACGAGCCCACCGCGGACAACTGGGCACCCCATTGCCCGGCGGTTTTCGCTGCCGCTGCCGCAGGATCGGCACTCGCAGCGCAAGTGATCGATGAAGGCGCACAATATCTGGCCGCACTGGTCGATCAGTTGTTGACGCGCGGCGCGGTCGCAACCGACATCGTTGTCGCCGGCAGCGTCATCGTCAACCAGCCGCCGCTTCTCGATGCCTTCAGGCGCCACGTATCAGCACGGCATCCGAATCTGCGGATCCATAAACTGACCATCCCGCCCGTTGAAGGCGCAGTCTTCCTCGCTCGCCGCGCACTGGAAACCATCTAGTAGAAGCGTCTGGCGGCGATGCATGCGGGATTGACCGCGGTTTCAGCCAGCTCGCTTTTGAAACGCCGACGGCATGACCGCTGCTGAAGAAATGACGGTGGGCGCAGACAGCTTTGCGCTCCCCTTGTCGACGCTCACGATCCTTGAGAATTGCTTGACCGGCAGGAGCCGCGCCCGCGAGGCTTTCCCGCCTGTCAAGCACGGCTGGCGCAATTCCAACAAAAGTGGATAGCGGTTTTCCATCCGGAATCGCGTGAAAACAAAAGGATGGAGCGTTTGCGCGATTCAAAGAGAAGCAGAACGCACATCTAACGCCTGGCACCTCGCGCCTCTTCGCAGTCCCGAGGCCGGAATTCTGCCGCGCCTTTGGCATTTCGGTTCACGCGCACCGAGTTCCCTTGATCGCTTTCAGGGCAGCTGCGCCATCCGAATCCCCGATAGTATTATCTTGCGCAGCACGTATCATTATGCTCTCATATCATGTATTTTTCTAGTTTATGGGGATTAATATTGGCGCAATCAGTGAAAATTGGAAAAGTGAGTAAAGACGATATAGAGGAATTTGCAAAACTTGGAACAACGTATGCTATTCTCCAGCTCAAGGTCTCGGCGATACTGAGTAATTACCTCAGCGAACTAACGATACATGACGAAAAACAGATATACGAGATCACAATGGCACAGAATGAGCTTCATTCGCGCCGGATGGCACTTATCCGATATCAGGCCGAATGACCGCGTATCGGCACCTTCATGAGGGAAATGCAATGAATTCAAAAGCCAAATGCCCGAACTGCAACCAACATGTCCAACAGTTGCATTATGAGCCCATTGATGCTGCAACCCCCTATGGAACGCAGGGCATCATCAAGGCTGTCACTTTGCAATGCCCCCACTGCTCCACAATTCTCGGGGCGGCGCTAAATCCGGTCGTTCGATCTCCGTCTGTTTTGGAACGCCTGCATAATTAGAACGAAACCCGACCAGCAATTATGCCGATCGGGCTGCAACGCCCCGAACAATATCAGGGTTTGAAATCGCACCCTTCGGCATACAAAGCCATCGTCGAGCCGTATCAGCCAAGCGTTGAATCAGGAAAGGTCGTTGCCCCGAAGCCAGCCTTCGACTAACTGGCGGCCGCCCTTTCAACATAACGCAAGAGTCTGATGACCGTGGATCGGCTGACGCCGACCTCCCTCGCTATATCGTCGATTGATCTTCCGTCGGCCTTCATCCGCAGCATGACTTCGGATTTGTGCCTTGTCGCGTCGACGGACGGATGGTGTATGGAAATCAACCCCAGGGAAACCAGAGGCTCCCCGCCCGGCGTATCGAAAAGCTCCCCATGGACAGGCACGGTGACATCCTCCTCTTGATTGTTGTCCCGAGATCAGAATGCCGCGGGCCTCCGCCTGGGTAAATTCGCATATTAGCGGTACAGAAGCTAATCCAACTGAGCGAGCGGACGACCGTAAGAAGCATGAAACAATGCGACGGGTAACTTCGCGGGCGGCGCCGATCATGCTTGACGCCTTATCTGTTGAATGATTGTCTATTGCTAGCAATAGACAATCATTCAACCATACGGAAATCTCCATGTCCGCCGTTTCCCCCGTCATCCTGCTCAACCCCATCGACGACGTCGCGGTCGCCCGGGCGATGATCCGCGCCGGCAATGCGACCGGCATCGACGGTTTGATCGCCGCCGACCAGATCCCGCGCGGACACAAGGTCGCAGTGCGCGACATTCAGGCCGGCCAGGAGATCCGAAAGTTCGGCCAGCCGATTGGCGTTGCGACGCAATTCATTCCGGCGGGCGGGCATGTCCATCTGCAGAATCTGGCGGTCATCGAATCCGACCATCCCTATCAGTTCAGCGTCGAGATCGAAGAAGCAGGCATGTTGCTGCCCGAGGACTGTCGGACCTTCATGGGCTTCGACCGCGGCGCCGGCGGCGTTGGCACGCGCAATTTCATCGGCATCATCACCACCGTCAATTGTTCGGCGACGGTGTCGAAATACATCGCCGAACATTTCAATCGCACCGGCGGTCTCGAGGGCTTCGACAATGTCGATGGCGTGGTAGCCCTTACCCATGGCGGCGGTTGCGCCATCAACACCCAGTCGGAGGGCTATCGCTATCTGGCCCGTACTCTTCAGGGCTATGCCCGCCATCCGAATTTCGGCGGCATCCTGATGATCGGTCTTGGCTGTGAAACCAATCAGATCGCGCCCATTCTCGAGCACTACAAGCTCGAAGAGGGAAACCGGCTGCGCACCATGACCATTCAGGACCTTGGCGGCACACGCAAGACGATCGCCGCGGCATCCGAAATGATCAAAGACATGCTGCCGGGCGTGAATTCCGCCAAACGCACGGTCCAGCCGCTCTCGGGGATCAAGCTGGCTTTGGAATGTGGCGGCTCCGATGGCTATTCCGGCATTTCGGCTAATCCGGCGCTCGGCTATGCCTCCGATCTCCTCGTGCGCAATGGAGGCACCTCGGTTCTGGCGGAGACCCCGGAGATCTACGGCGCGGAACATCTGCTGACACGCCGCGCGGTCACTCCGGCGGTTGCCGAGAAGCTTCTCTCCAGGATCGACTGGTGGCGCGATTATACCCGCCGCAACGGAGCAGAACTCAACAACAATCCATCCTACGGCAACAAGCTCGGCGGATTGACGACCATCCTCGAAAAGTCCCTGGGTGCGGTCGCCAAGGGCGGGTCCATGCCGCTGAAGGCCGTCTACGAATATTCGGAAATCGTCGACGAACCCGGCTTCGTTTTCATGGACACGCCCGGCTACGATCCTGTCGCCGTAACCGGCCAGGTCGCCGGCGGCTGCAACGTGATTTGCTTCACGACAGGGCGCGGTTCCGTCTCGGGCTTCAAGCCGGCACCCTGCGTCAAGATCGCCACCAACACCGAGATGTATAACCATATGCGCGAGGATATGGACATCAACTGCGGCGATATCGTCAGCGGCGATGATACGATCGAAGCAGCCGGCGAGCGAATCTTCGAGGAAATCATTACGGTTGCCTCCGGCAAGAAAACATTGAGCGAGACCTTCGACTACGGCGACAACGAATTCGTTCCCTGGCAGGTCGGCGCCATAACCTGACCTTGTTCTTCATCAGACGATGAAGCTGTATTCGTCCGGCTGATAGCGTTCGCGGATGTAAGACGCACGCGCCTGAACATTGGGCTGCGAATTGCAGATGTGATCGCGCATGGCTTTGCGCAATCCTTCCTCGTCGCGCTTCTGCACCATCTTGAATACGGCAATATGCTCGGCGAGAAACGGCTCGTATTCCGGCATCTTGATACGACTGCCGACAACGTGCTTGCTGAGTGTCAGAATGCACTGCGTTCGCTTGAGAATGCTCAGGAATTCCTTGTTCGGGCAGGCCTGGAGACTGCGCAGATGCAGGTCGAGTTCCAGCTCGTACATGGTCGAGGCCGAGACATCGGGATAATCCGCGGCCGCCTGCGACAAGCGCGCGAGCATTGCGCCGACGTGCTCCTCCGACAGGCCACCCAGGGCGCTTGAAAGAGCTATAGGTTCGATCTGCTCGCGCACCTCATAGAGGTCACGGATGCGCTGGCTGTCGAGCGGCACGATCGACCAGCGGAAATTGTCATCCTTTTCCGCAATACCGAGCGTCTCGAGCCGCAGAAGCACGTCGCGCGCCACCCCTCGCCCGACACCGAAATGGCGTGCCAGCTCGTTTTCATTGATGCGATAGCGGCCGAAAAAGGAGCGATGAACGACAATGCGCTCGACATCTTCGTAGAGCGCCTGCCAAGCGAACATCGGCCTGCTGCCCTCTTCACCCAGTCGCTTTTCAAGGTAATCGCCGAGCTTGGCTCGTTTCGGCGGTGTTCCCGTTGCGCCGACAACAAAACCGCGACCGTCGAACCGGGCAATCAGCCCGTCCTCAAGGAGCAATTGCAACGCCTGGCGCACGGGTGCCCGGCTGCAGCCGACCAGATCGGCAAGAGCGGCCTCGGTCAGCACGAGCCCTTCCGGCAGGGCTCGCCCGCGGATTTCAGCCTGCAGCCGATCATAAAGCTCTTCATAGAGGCTGGTCTTGCGCGGACCATTGCTCTCCAATCGTGATACGCTCATGTCATCCCGTATTTTGCCGCAGAGACGAATGTCTTCGCCGATAGCATCGCATGGCTGTGGTCAGGACAACAAGAGGCGTACGAAGGTCAGACGGCAATCCCGACGGTGCAATCCGTGAAAGCCTCCTCCGTCTCCTGCCACTTCCGCAGCAATGCGAACAGCTCATCGCGGTCGTTTTCATCAAGGCGCGGCAGCCCCGGAACACGAACAGGACCCACATTCAGACCGGAATAGGTAACCGCCTCCTTGACCACGGTGACGTTCGCGCCATTGCGGAACTTGGTGCGCATGCGCTCGAACGGTTCGAGCTTGTTGACGATGGCGCGGGCAGAGGCAAAGTCTCCCTTTGCCAGAGCCGCGTGAACGGCAAGCGAAAGCCTTGGCGCCACGTTGACAAGACCGGAGGTGAAGCCCCGCGCACCAGCCGCCGTAAACGTCGGAGCCCAGCTTTCCGCAAGGCCACAGACGAACAATGCACCATGCGGATCGGACGCCGCGATCGCTCGCGAAAGCAGCATGAGATCCGTTGTGGCAAACTTGATACCCGCGATATTGCCATGGCCAGCCAGGCGAACCATGTCATCGACGCTGAAGCCGTCGGCGCGGACATAGGCAACAAGCGGCAAGGGCGAGGCCTCGGCCAGATCGCGGAAATAATCGATCTGCGATGCGGGTGCTGCGAAGGGATCCACCGGCTGATGTGACATGACCGCAGAGGCGCCGATCGAGGCGGCATCATTCGCCATGCGGATCGCCTCGCGCAACGACCGGCCGATTGCCGCCGTCACCGGCGCTTTACCATCGACACCAATGATCGCAGCTTCATGGACGCGACGGATTTCGTCGGGCGTGAGCGCATAGAACTCGCCGGTGTTGCCCGCCGCAACGATGTTGTGAATGCCGGCTGCGGCCACGCGATGGTAGACCTGAGCGGTCACCCGCGGCTCCACCTCGCCGTTTTCATCATAGGCCGTGACCGGAACGCCGGAGACGCCCGTCAGGGCCTGCCGCATGGTTTCAATGTTCATCAACTCCACTCCCATCATTCCTACGGGATGCGAGCCGTATGGCTTCAGGAAGCCGATCGCCTCACCCGCCCATCCAATGTCTTAGACGCCCTCGAACATCCGGGCGCGTGCATTCAATATGTGTCGCTTCATGGCGTCATGCGCTTCAGACTCCCGTCGCGCAAAGATCGCCTCCACGATGATCGCGTGTTCATCCTGAACATTGCGAATCTGCTCGGCTGTACGCTTGAGGCTGAGGCTGCGGGTCACGGAATGACCGATAGCGAAGTGCGGCCGGAATAGTTCGCGAGCCGTGATATGAAACTGATTGCCGGTGGCGATCGCAATCGCATCGTGCAATTCCTGGTCCTCTTCGGCGCCAAGACGGCCCTCGCGAAGACATTGTTCAATCTTCTGCAGCGCCGTCATGATCCGCTCCTTGTCGGCCGGCAGCCAGTTGCGCGCCGCAAGCTCCGCGGCTTCGGCCTCAAGCCCGGCGCGAAATTCGAAGAAGCGCTGGACATCGGCGAGCGACCCCACCGGCACCATCTTCAGGACCGAGGAATCCGGCCTTTGCCGGACATAGGAACCCGACCCCTTGCGTGAGACGATCAGGCCGTCGGCACGCAAGCGCTCCAGTGCATCGCGCACCACAGGCCGTGACGCGCCGAACATTTCTGCGAGCCTTGGTTCGGCGGGCAGCCGTTCGTTCGCCGGAAACGTTCCATCCGCAATCATGGCGACGATCCGCTCATAGATGATGTCGCCGAGGCGTATCGTGCCCACGGCAGAATCGTTGGTGGCTGGGAGGTTCATCATCATCCTTTTGGATGTCGACCGGCGACGGGCAAACTCATTTCGAGTATGGCATAGCCTCTCGAGGCTGTAAATATCTGTAAATATCTGTTATTATGGGAGCAGTCCCTAGGGAAGTTTGTTAATCTGCATTCGATGCGATGAGGAATTCGAACTCGCCGTGTATCGCAAGCCGTCGCCGTGTCGCAGTTGCGGTCGTCACTCTCAAAGCCGGGCGGCGAGTTGGCCGCCCTTTTCGTTCAAATGAGCTATCTTGCGACAGCAATCGCAATCATTTCAGGTGGGCGGCATCGGCGTTCGCGAGACCGCTCCGCTGCGGCGCGCGGGGCACCATACGCCCGATCACGAGAACCAGGAGCCCGGCGACGAGCAGGCAGGCGGCAAGGAAGAACATCGGCGCGATCGTGCTTCCGGTCGAGTCCTTGATCCAGGGAACGACGTTTTGGGCAATGAAGCCGCCGAGATTGCCGACAGAATTGATCGCGGCAAGGCCTGCGGCGGCGCCTGCCCCCTGAAGAAAGCGCGAGGGCAGGCTCCAGAACACCGGCTGACCCGCAAAGATACCGGCAGCAGCAATGCACAGGAAGGCAAATTGGAGCGTGTGATCGGGAATGACAGCCGACAGGACCAGGCTGACCGCGCCGACCAGTGCGGGAATAACGATATAGGGCGTCTTGGACTCTGCCTTGTCCGCCGCCGCAGGCACGGCATAAAGGGCAACGGCCACCAGTAGCCACGGTATGATGTTCAGAAAGCCGTTCGTCGTATTGCTGACACCGAAATTCTTCACGATCGTCGGTAGCCAGTAGCTGAGCCCGTAAGCTGCCAGCGGAAAGCCGATATAGCAGAGCGCCATCAGCAGCACGCGCGGATTGATCAGCGCCTTGAAACCGTCGGCGGCATTCTTCTCCATGTCCGAATTTTCCACCGCAAGTCGATCTTTCAGCCAGTTCTTCTCCGTATCATTGAGGAACGTCGCTTTCGCCGGCAGATCGGGCAGATAAAGCAGCGTAATAAAGCCGGCAATGATGGCCGGGATGCCGGTCACGAGGAAGACCCATTGCCAGCCGGCGAGACCATAGAGCCCGTTGAGATCCAGCAGCACGCCGCCGAGGGGCGCGCCGATCGCGTTGGCAAAGGCGCTGAATATCATGAAGAGGCCAACCATCGTCGCGCGATAGGCGGACGGATACCACAGGGTCAGCAGATAGAGCACGCCGGGAAAGAAGCCTGCCTCGCAGGCACCGAGCAGGAAGCGGAGGATATAGAACATGGTCGCATTCTGCGTATAGGCCAGTGCGACCGTGACCATGCCCCATGATATCAGAATACGGGCGAACCATTTGCTGGCTCCGAACCTGTCCAGAAGCAGGTTGCTCGGCACTTCGAAGATGAAATAGCCGACAAAGAACAGCGAGGCGCCGAGACCATAGGCATATTCGCTCATGCCGAGATCGCCGACCATTTCCAGCTTTGCAAAACTGACATTCTGGCGATCGATGTAAGCGATCAGATAGAGAATCCCCAGGAAGGGCATGAGCCGCCAGGTAATCTTGGAGATAAGCTGCTTTTCATCAACCACGTCTCTTCCTCCCAGAAAGATGATGTCGATTGATATAGATAGCGCAACTCAGCGTTTATCAATGTGCCGGTCGGCAAGGCCCGACGCCGCCAACGAATTCTCAGGTGAAGGCAAAAGCGCCGACCGCCTCACCATCGAAACGATATCCTGGCGATGTGCGCCTCAGGCGACCCGTTCGAATTGGGTACGGATATGCTCGATATAGTGTTGGCCGGGCGAAGGAGCCTTCACCATGGCCAGCGCAGCTTTCCGCGGAACGCCGGTAAACTGGCGCTCTTCGCCATTCCGGAAGCGGATATACAACTGTCCGTCCTCCGGACGAAAGAAGACGGATTTGATGATTTTCGACGAAACCTGAAACTCTTGCATGGGTCACCTCACCTTTACCCGGTTTTTCGCATAGAAAACCAAAAGATGGGTGAAGTGACCTAGTTAAAGAAAGGTAGAGTTGTATCGTCGGATTTTATCGATAGCTGCTCAATGCCTTACCGATCGTTCAGCGCCGCCCCCGCAATCGATGCCGGTGAGAATACGCCACGCTATAAAACTGTCATTGCGCATATGATCGAGCGCATTGCAAATTAAATGCCGTGCATCGAGATAACCCGAGGAGCTCCCGTGTTCGACCTGATCATTCGCAATGCCAATCTGCCCGATGGCCGCAAAGGCATCGATATCGCGGTCAAGGATGGCAAGATCGCAGCAATCGAGGCCTCGATCACGGCGGAGACAAAGGAAGAGATCGACGCAACCAACAGATTGGTAAGTCCGCCCTTCGTCGATCCGCATTTCCATATGGATGCCACGCTTTCCCTCGGCCTGCCGCGCATGAATGTTTCCGGCACGCTGCTGGAAGGCATCGCGCTTTGGGGAGAGCTGCGCCCGATCGTGACGAAGGAGGAACTCGTCGAGCGGGCGCTGCGCTACTGCGATCTTGCGGTGACGCAAGGGCTGCTGTTCATCCGCAGCCATGTCGACACCTCCGACCCCAGGCTGGTGACGGCAGAAGCGCTTCTGGAGGTGAAGGAAAGGGTCAAGCCCTATATCGACCTGCAACTCGTCGCTTTCCCGCAGGACGGCTATTACCGTGCCAGGGACGGCGTCGCCTCCCTCACACGCGCCCTCGATATGGGCGTCGATATCGTCGGCGGCATCCCGCATTTCGAACGCACTATGGATGAAGGCAGAGCTTCGGTCGAAGCGCTTTGCAGGATCGCGGCCGATCGCGGCCTTCCCGTCGACATGCATTGCGACGAGACCGATGATCCGCTGTCACGCCATATCGAGACGCTGGCGGCCGAAACCATCCGTTTCGGGCTGCAGGGCCGCGTTGCCGGCTCGCACCTGACCTCTATGCATTCGATGGACAACTATTATGTCTCCAAGCTCATCCCCCTGATGGCGGAAGCCCGGATCAACGTCATTCCCAACCCGCTGATCAACATCATGCTGCAGGGCCGACACGATACCTATCCCAAGCGGCGCGGCATGACACGCGTGCGCGAGCTGATGGACGCCGGGCTCAACGTCTCCTTCGGCCATGATTGCGTGATGGATCCCTGGTACTCGATGGGCTCGGGCGATATGCTCGAAGTCGGCCACATGGCCATCCACGTCGCGCAGATGGCGGGCGTCGAAGACAAGAAAAAGATATTCGACGCGCTCACGATCAACTCCGCCCGGACACTGGGCCTTGAGGGCTATGGCCTGGAGAAAGGCTGCAATGCCGATTTCGTGGTGCTGCAGGCCATCGACACGCTGGAGGCGCTTCGTCTCAAGCCAAATCGTCTTGCCATCGTCAAACGCGGTAAGGTGATCGCCCGCTCCGCGCCGCGCATCGGGGAGCTCTTCCTCGACGGCAGACCGTCGCAGATAGATGGTGGGCTCGACTACGTGCCTATTCAAAGCTGACGCGCCGACGACCTGACAATCGGAACTGCTCTCCGGTAGCTTAACCGCGCTCTCGCTGCGTCGCAGATGCCAAACATGCGTCCTCGGTAAAACTCAGTGCGAAAGCAGATAGATCCGCTGGTCGTCGCAGCAAGCATTTCCCTCGTTGCGCCCTCTTTCTTGTCGGTCAATCACGTACATGCGAGTGAAATAAACTCGACTTTACAACTAACATGTTAGCATGATACACACTGATCTCATAAGATCGGGAGGATCGCATGAAAGAGAGTTTCGGCCTGTCGGCCGCCCTGGCAACGCCTTTTGACGCCGATGGTGAGATTGCGATCCCGGGCGTGATCGAACAGGCGAAACATTGCCTTTCCAGTGGCTGCAAAAGCATCACGCTCTTCGGCACAACGGGCGAAGGCGCTTCGATCGGCATGCAGGAACGCCGGCAGGTTTTCGCCGCCGTGTTGAACGCAGACATTACCCCCGCGCAGATCGTCATGGGCGTACTCGTCGATGCCGCCGAAGACGCTACAGCGCAGGCCGGACATGCGCTCGCCCAAGGCGCGCGCAACATCCTTCTTGCCCCGCCGTCCTACTTCAAGAACGTCAGCGACGATGGGCTCTTCAAATGGTTTGCCGCTGTTTTCACCATGCTGGGCACGCATGCCCGCGACGTGATCCTCTACAATATTCCCTCGGTCACCATGGTGCCGCTTAGCATCTCCCTGATCGGCCGCCTGCGCGCGGCGTTTCCGGAGGTGGTCGTCGGGGTCAAGGATTCCTCGGGCGACTGGCCTTATACGGAGGAGTTGCTGAAGACGCATGGTGATCTCATCATCCTGATCGGCGACGAGCGACATCTGGCGCGGGGAGTGCGCCTCGGTGGCCAGGGCGCCATCTCCGGCATGGCCAACCTCCTTCCCCGCGAAGTCCAGGCAATGGCGGAGAAAGGCGTCGACAATGCCGATGTCGAGCGCTTCGTCGAGCAGTTGGTGACCTATCCCGTCATCCCCTCGATCAAGGCCATTCTCGCCAACCTGACCGAGAACGACAGCTGGCTTGCAGTGCGGCCGCCTCTCGTGCCAATGAACAGGCAAGATTCTGATACGATCTTTGCTGCTTTCAGCGCGTTGTTCCGCGCCAAGGCGGCCTGACCGAATAGCGCGGAGCTGCCGATGGACGGACTTGGCGAACAGCCGACGTTGCGAGAAAAGGCCTATGAAAGCTTTACGCGCCATCTGCTGGCGCGTGACGTTCGGCCAGGGCAATTCATCTCGCAACGTCGGCTGGTCGAACTGACGGGACTGACGCTCGGCGCAATCCGGGAACTGATCCCACGCCTGGAAGCCGAAGGGCTGATCAAGACGGTTCCGCAGCGCGGACTGCAGATCGCCCATATCGATCTCGACCTCATCCGCGAGGCTTTCCAGCTTCGTCTCTTCCTGGAGAAGGAAGCCGTCGCGCTGTTTACCTATTCGGCATCCGACGAGACGATTGCCAAACTTCTGAAAGATCATCGTGATATCGCCGATGCCATCCGCGCCGGCGACGGTTCGCAGGAACTGGAGCTTCACGCGCAATCGGTGGATTGGGGCATGCACGATGCCTTCATCGACGCGCTCGGCAATACCATCATCTCGAATGCCTACCGGGTCAATTCGATCAAGATGCGGCTGATCAGCCAGGACAGGTTTCGCATCAACGGCCATGTCGGGCCCGTGATGGAAGAGCATTTGAAAGTGCTGGAGGCCATCCGGCGACGATCCGCCGATGAGGCCGTTGCCGCTCTCGTATCCCACATCAATGGAGCAAGGGACCGCGCACTGAAGATTTGAATAGCGTTGAATAACAAGGCCGCGAATGAGGAGATTTTCGGCCAAAGGAGGAGGAACAGCATGTCATCGTCATTTTTCAACCCGACGCGCCGCGGTTTCATGGCCGGCACGGCGGCACTCGGAGCGGCAAGCCTTCTGGGTGTCCGCACGGCGTCGGCGGCCGTCGACTGGAAGCGCTTTTCCGGAACGACGCTCGAAGTCAACCTGATCAAGAGCCCGCGCAGCGAAACGATCCTCAAATATCTGAGCGAGTTCGAAGCGTTGACGGGCATCAAGGTCAATGCCGAGGCAACGCCCGAGCAGCAGCAGCGTCAGAAGACGACGATCGAGCTCAGTTCCGGCAAGCCGAGCTTCGACGTCGTGCATCTGAGCTATCACGTTCAGAAGCGCCAGTTCGAAAAGGGCGGCTGGCTCGCCGATATCAGCGGCTTCCTGAAGGACCCGTCGCTGACAGACTCGTCGCTGACGGAGAGCGACTTCGCCGAGGCCGGTCTGAAGTTCGCCAAGGATGGCGATGGCGTCATGCGCTCCCTGCCCTTCTCCGTCGATTATTGGATCATCTACTGGAACAAGGCCCTCTTCGAAAAGAAGGGCCTGGCCTATCCCCAAACGTTCGAGGAGTTGGCCAACGCTGCCGAAGCGCTGACCGACAAATCAACCAACACTTACGGTTTCGTCGCCCGCGGCCTGAAGAACGCCAACACACCGGTCTGGACGACCTTCATGCTTGGCCATGGCGCAACGCCGCTTTCGTCCGATGGCAAGTTGCAGACGGAATCGCAGGGCGCCGTGGACGCTGCAAAGCTCTATCAGCGCCTGATGACGAAATCGGCACCTCCCGGCGTTTCGGGCTTCAATTGGGCGGAAGCGCAATCAGCCTTCCTGCAGGGCAAGATCGGCATGTGGCTCGATGGCGTCGGCTTCGCGCCGCCGATCGAAAATCCCGAAAAATCCCGTGTCGTCGGACAGGTCGGCTACGGTATCATGCCCAAAGGGCCGAATGCGCAAGCAGCTGCGACCACCGGTGATGGCATCGGCGTCACCGCCGCAAGCCAGAATAAGGAAGCCGCCTACCTCTTCTGCCAATGGGCAATCTCGCACGACATGGGCGCGCGCTTGCTGCAGGCCGGCGCCGGTGTTCCCTTCCGCCAGTCCATTCTGGAGGATCAGAAGGTGCGCGAAGGCGTCAAGATGCCCGGTGCCTGGCTGGATGCTGTCGCCGGCTCGGCCAAGGTCTCCCAGCTCGCGCTGCCCGTTATCATCCCGGTCACGGAGTTCCGCGACATCTATGGCGTCGCCTTGACGAACATGATCGGCGGCGCCGATCCGGCTGCCGAGCTGAAAACGGCAACTGCCCAGTTCGAGCCGGTACTGGCGCGAAGCGAGGGATAATGGCTTCCGTGAGCATCGAAGAGACCGCAGGGACGGCGAAAACAAGGAGCAAGCCACAAAGGCTTGCTCCCAACTACTGGCCTTTCGTCGTTCCGGCATTGATCGTAATCGCTGCCGTCATCGTCTTTCCCTGGGTGTTTACCCTATGGATGAGCGTGAACCAATGGACGCTCGGCCAGTCTCAGAGCTTCGTCGGTTGGGACAACTACGTCCGCCTGGCGACCGATGTGCGTTTCTGGGAATCGCTCTGGCACACGGTCCTCTATACCGTGCTGTCCGTGGTCGGCCCGTTGATCTTCGGGACGCTGGCCGCACTGATCTTCGATGCAAACTTTCCACTGCGTGGCTTCCTGCGCGGCATCTTCGTCATGCCGATGATGGCAACGCCGGTCGCCGTGGCGCTCGTCTGGACGATGATGTTCCATCCACAGCTCGGCGTGCTCAACTACCTCTTGTCGCTCGTCGGGATCGGACCGCAAGAATGGATCTACAACCAGTCCAGCGTCATACCTTCGCTCGTTCTGGTCGAGGTCTGGCAATGGACACCGTTGGTCATGCTGATCGTGCTCGGTGGCCTCGCCTCCGTGCCGCGCGAGCCCTATGAGAGCGCCGAAATCGATGGCGCCAATGCCTGGCAGAAGTTCCGCTACCTGACCCTGCCGATGATCGCCCCCTTCCTGATGATCGCCGTCATCATTCGCGGCATCGACGCGATCAAGAGCTTCGATATCATCTATGCAATGACGCAGGGCGGTCCGGGAACGGCGTCCGAAACCATCAACATCTATCTCTACAACACCGCGTTCTCCTATTACGACATCGGCTATGGCTCGGCCATGGCGGTGGTGTTCTTCATCCTCATCGTCGCGCTTTCCTTCATTTTGCTGATGATGCGGCAGCGTACGCGATGGACCGACCAGGAGGGCCAATGACATGAAGCGTTCGACGCTCAACCGCATCGGCCTTTTATTCGTGGCCCTGGTCATCGTCTCGCCGGTCGTCCTCTTCTTCCTCTGGATGATTTCCCTGTCGCTGAAATATGAGATCGACAACGGCGCCTATCCGCCGATCTTCATTCCGGATCGCATCGCCTGGACGAACTACGTCAATGTTTTCCAGGAAAACAATTTCTTCCTCTACTTCTGGAACTCCATTCTCGTAACGGGAGCGGCTACCCTGCTGGCGCTCATCATCGGCGTGCCGGCTGGCTACGGTATCGCGCGGCTCAAGGCCGAGAAGTCGGCGATCGTCATCATGATCGCCCGCATGACGCCGGGCCTGTCCTTCCTCATCCCGCTGTTTCTGCTGTTCCAGTGGCTCAATCTGCTCGGAACGCTCTGGCCCCAGATCATCATCCATCTCGTCGTGACCGTCCCGATCGTTGTCTGGATCATGATCGGCTATTTCGAGACGACCCCGATGGAACTGGAGGAGGCCGCCAGTATCGACGGCGCGACGCCATGGCAGGTCTTCCGTCTGGTCGCCCTGCCGATGGCGCGGCCCGGCATCGTCGTTGCCTTCATCCTCTCGGTCATCTTCTCCTGGAACAACTTCGTCTTCGGCATCGTGCTTGCCAGCCGCGAGACCCGGACTCTGCCCGTCGCCGTCTACAACATGCTCTCTTTCGAGCAGGTGAGCTGGGGGCCGCTTGCGGCCGCTGCCCTGATCGTCACCCTGCCGGTCCTCGTGCTGACGATGTTCGCACAACGCCAGATCATCGCGGGCCTGACCGCCGGCGCCGTCAAGGGCGGTTGACGATGGCGCCCTTCCCTTTCTGACAGGAATACATTCATGGCACCCGTCAACATACAGAATATTCAGAAGCGCTATGGTCAGGTGAAGGTCATTCACGATATCAGCGTCGATATCGCAGACGGCGAGTTCGTGGTTCTCGTCGGCCCCTCCGGCTGCGGCAAGTCCACGCTGTTGCGCATGATCGCCGGGCTGGAAGAAGTCAGCGATGGCGAGATCCGCATCGGCCGGCGCGAAGTCAGCAACCTGCCGGCACGCGATCGCGATATTGCCATGGTTTTCCAGAACTACGCGCTCTATCCGCACATGACCGTAGCGGAGAACATGGGCTTTGCGCTGAAGCTGAAAAAGGCAAATCCATCGGACATCGCCGCCAAGGTGCAGAAGGCGGCTGCAATCCTCGGCCTGGAGAGCCTGCTCGACCGCCTGCCGCGCCAGCTTTCCGGTGGCCAGCGCCAGCGTGTCGCCATGGGCCGTGCGCTTGTCCGCGACCCGCAGGTCTTCCTGTTCGACGAGCCTCTGTCCAATCTCGACGCAAAACTACGCGTGCAGATGCGCGGCGAGATCAAGTCCCTGCATCAGCGCATCGGCACGACGACCATCTACGTGACACATGACCAGGTCGAGGCAATGACCATGGCAGACAAGATCGTCGTGCTGCACGGCGGTCTCGTCGAGCAGGTCGGCGCACCACTCGACCTCTACGACCGCCCTGCCAACCTGTTCGTGGCCGGTTTCATCGGTTCTCCTTCGATGAACTTCATCGAAGGCAGGATCGAGGAAGGCGTCTTCCGCAGCGACAAAGGTCTCATCCTGCCCTTGCCGGAAGGCTTTCCGATCGCGCGGCATGGCGGCCGCCCGCTCGTCTACGGCATCCGGCCCGAACATATTCGGGCGGCAGCCGGCGGCCTGCCGGCACGCGTCGGCATCGTCGAAGGCACAGGCGCGGAAATCTACGCAAGACTCGATTGCGGCGGCGAGGAAATTTCCTGCCTGTTCCGCGAGCGGTTGAACATCCGCTTTGGCGACAAGATCGAAGTCGCCATCGATCCGTCATGCATCCACCTTTTCGACAAAGCGAGTGGAAAGCGGCTTTGAGTTCATCGTCCACCTTCGATCCGCCGCCCGGCCCGCCCAAGCACGTACTGTGTGTCGGCGCCGCCGTCATGGACACGATTTTTCGCGTCCGCACGCTTCCCCAAGGCCAAGGAAAGGTTCTGCCCTATGACATGCTGCAGATCGCCGAAGGCATGGCCTCCAGCGCAGCTTACGCCATTGTTCGGCTCGGCGGCAACGCGAGCCTATGGGGCGCCGTCGGAGACGATGAGACGGGTCAGCGGATCGTTCGCGAGCTTGGCGAAACCGGTATCAATATAGACGGCATGCTGCGCGTGGAAGGCGCCCGCTCCGCCGTCTCGACGATCCTGGTGGACGACGACGGAGAAAGGCTGATCGTTCCTTTTTACGACCCGAAGCTACACCACAGAGTAAAGAAATTTGCAGCAGACGATATCGCGGCTTTCGACGCCGTGCTCGTCGATGTCCGCTGGCCGGCGCTGGCGCTGCAGGTTCTTCGAACAGCAAAAGCATTGGGCAAGCCGGCCATCCTCGACGGCGACGTGGCCTCGGACGGCATTGTCGAACTGCTAGCCCCGGAGGCCACCCATATTGTCTTCTCCGAACCGGCCGCACAACGCCTGACCGGCATCCATCGACCTTCAGAAATGGTCCGCGATCTTAAGCAAAAGTTCGCCCAAGCCTTCGTCTGCGTGACCGCAGGTGCGGCCGGCAGCTACTGGTTTGATGAGCAAAACAACCAGGTTACGCATTGCCCAACCTTGGCCATCAAAGCCGCCGATACCCTCGCGGCCGGCGACATTTTCCACGGCGGCTTCGCTCTCGCCATTGCCGAAGGAATGATGCCGCACCATGCTATCCGCTTCTCCTCCATTGCTGCCGCGCTCAAATGCGAGGTGTTTGGAGGTCGGTTAGGCGCTCCGTTACGCCATGAAGTGCTTCTTGCAACAATACGGCCATAGAAACTGGAAATGCCGAGATCGACCAGAACATTCACGACACCATCTTCTAGCCAATACTTCTTAGCTTGACAGCAATTCAAGCTTTCTACGTTCGCTTTATCGGCAACATTTGATTCTCAGAACCCCTTCGCGGTAGGGAACCGTCATCCCGAAAACAGCACGATCAGGGTAAGTACATCGAACCCTGATCGGCATCGTTAAGGACCGATCGAGCCTTGTGTTCAAACGCCGCAAGATCAAGGCCCGATATCACTGGGAAAATAGTCTATATCAGCGACTAATAATTCTCGTATCAAGAAAGCCGCTGCAAAAAGTCGGCCAATCGATTAATCGCTGTATGGCTGGCCCGGATCACACCATCAATGGTATTCGAACCGTTGTGGGTGCCTAGAATGACGCGCTCCATCTCGCGCAGAGGACTGTTAGTGGGCAAAGGTTCAATTTCGAATACGTCAAGAGCGGCCGAATGAACATGGCCTGACTGCAGCGCAGCGATCAGCGCGGCCTCGTCAATCAGCGGCCCCCGTGCCACATTAACGATACGGATACCGGGCTTGCAACGCGCTAGAATGCCCGCATCCAGCATATGGAAGTTGTGCTTGTTAAGTGCGCAAGTGAACACAAGGAAGTCGAGATTCTCAACTCCTTCGGGCCAAACTGCGCGCTCAAGCCCAGCAATGCCCGCGTCGCCCTCAACGCCCGGATCATAGACTACGGCTGTTAACCCCAGCGCCTGAAGTCGTGTGACTGTATTGCGACCGATGTCGCCCAGGCCAACTACGCCCACTCGCCGCCCGGCAATGCTGATTCCTGCTGGCTTCAGCCATTCTCCGGCGCGTACGCCGCGATCTATTAGAAAGAGTTGCCGAGCCAAACCGATTACGAAAGCGGTAGCCAAGTCTGCCACCTCGGTCCCGAACATTTGTGGCGTGTTGACGATTGGTATATCTAGATCCTTGCATGCGAGGAAATCGACGTTGTCGACTCCAATTCCCCATTTGACTGCAGCCCGGAGCCTACCTGCCTTCGCAGTCTCGAAAACTGATCGAGTGGCCGGGTCATCGCCGATGATCCAGCCGTCATAAGCAGGAAGCACGGCCTTGAGTTCGTCTTCGCTTAAAATCTGTGTAACCTTGGCCGGGTGCAGTTTCAGGCCGCGCTCGGCGGCGTAATCCATGAACAAATCGATCTGCCCAAGCATTGGCGGGCAAGTCACAAGCACATCCTTCATTTTCATTTCCTATTCGGTTATCAGACGACGCAAGGAGGCCACAGCTTCGGCCAACGCCCAATCTTCTGGCGTATCTATGTCAATGGCTTCCAATTTATCCATTATCTGCAGCAGCGGCCTTTGGCCGATACGTGCGTTGGTCGCCGCAAAACTTTCACCGGAAAAAATGTAAAGGTTGGAATTTTCCTCGAACCATGGTTCCAGATCCTGGGTTTGGATGAGCTTCTGCGGATCGTGATTAACCGCACTGCCATCCTCCCGATAAAAGCGCGTTTGAATCTTATTAACCGTAAAGAGCGAATCCGCCGTCCCTGTAGCAAGGCCATCCTTGTAGCGATCGAAGGCGGCACGGATCGTCGCCGAACTTAGCAAAGGGTTTGTCGTATGAGTCATGAGATATGTGTCGGCCGCCACGGCCTCTATATCATCCGCCAAAATAAGGTTCATCGAAACCGTATCACCACAAAGCTCGGGTTTTCGGTCGCGAATGCGCACCCTACCGCCATCGACAAGCCCATTATCGGCCAAGATAGAGCGAGCATCGGTGTTGATCACAACTTCCTCGATTTCTTCGAGTGCAAGCAAGCTATCGAGAATCCAAGCAAATAGAGGCTTGCCATGAAGTAGGCGAAAATTCTTACCCTTAACCCTCTGGCTGTTGGCTTTCATGGGGAGAAGGGCGACGCAACGGCCTGAGCCACTCATCTTGATCTGCCTTTCGTGAAACTTCGGGATAGAAAAATTGCTCCTTCGCCTCACGCGAAAGGAGTTTATGCTCATGATTACCCTTGTAGGAGCCACAATATTGGTTCCAACGATAACGCAACATATTCAGGACCGACGTGGAACGAATTCCGTTCCTACGAGCTGAACGCCAGTCGCCTATGGCGCTGGCGGCAACAAAGCGCAGCACGTCGAGCCGAGAAAGATGAACCTCCGGCATGATAGCCCTGAGCGCGATGGCCTCGCGTTCAAAGCGTCGTCGAACCTGCGCCCAACTTTCCTGATGGTGATGAAATACCGGAGCTTCCGCGACGTAACCGATGGAGTGCCCTGCCGCTACCAGTCGTTTGGCCAACTCCATATCTTCGAGGCCGGTCAGTTCCTCGTCGAAACGGTATTTTTTCCACATGGAGCCTAAGATCGCGGAATTCGCATTGTTACAGAAGAAGCCTTTCTGCGGAATACAGGATTCCCCGATAAAATACTTGGCGAAAATTCTACGTTCGCTGTAATTGCTGTTGTCATCGCCAATTTGGCGACCATAGCTGTACACAACTTTGCCGTCGATGAGTGGCTGGCATAGTGTTTGTAGCCAGAATTCATCTACTGGAACACAATGCCCCGAAACAAAAACAAGAATATCACCGGTAGCAAACTCGCATGCACGATTGAGGGAGCGCCCGAATGAAAACTCAGATTTAGCAATCGTGGTAATTCGAGCGCCAAAACCTGCGGCTATTTCTACCGTTCCGTCAGTGGAGCCGGAATCGATCAATACGGCTTCGACGTCCAGCCCTTCTGCGCGCTGCCGAGAAACCATCGCGAGCAAATCACCGAGATAACGTGACTCATTCAACGTCCTAATAATGATACTAGCGCGCATGTGCAATATCGAAGCAACCAACCAAATAGTAGTTTCAAAGTAAAAAATACAAAAACATACAGAGAAAAATAAAACAACTCCGCATTTTATGTATTTTTCGCACTAAATTCGAAAATACTCAAGTATATTCGCCACAAAAGCATTGAACACACCAGAAATAATTTCGCACATCATCTCAGCCATCACAAGAAACAACGCAGGCATTAGTAGAAATACTATGGCAGCGATTAGCTCGAACTACGAAAGCTCGCCGGACAAGCATTACAGAGTAATGCCCTTCTCTTCAGCCTGTGATGAGGCAAATTTATATAAATCCTTCATTTGGCGGCCTACCCTCCTTGGCACCATAGTCAATATAATGCCTGAAAGGCTCCGCTCCCGCTTGAGCGACATCCTGATGATGATGCAAATACCACTTTGGATCGACAATACCACAATCGCGGACAATACCGATCTGCTGCGCCCTACGCCACCTCCGCGGCCACCTCGTTAATTGCTTGCCGTTAAGTATTCTGTCCATGAGCTTGCTGAATTCCGTAACAAGCCGTTGCTTCCTTCCAGCCAACTCATCAAGCTCAGCCCTGTATCTGGCAGCTTGAGTGGTTAATCCTTTCAACGTCGCCTCCAAACCGTCCACACGGTCCTGAGCTGCAACAAGCGTCAGCCTCGTTGCCGAAAACTCACGCTGCTGATCGGTCAACTCACTCACACCATCTTGAACTGCGCGCTGCAGATGCATGATCTGGTCGCGCAGTAGCTTATGTTCTATTTCGAGATCGGATTGACGAGCCTCCGCTTCAGCTTTCGCAGCGCGCAAAAGCTCGGACTCCACCCTCTCGTTTTCGGTTTGGTCAACAGTGGCTTGCCTTCGAAGCTTCTCAATCCTTGCCGAAAGCTGTTCGCGATCCAACTTAATGGCATTAAGCTCAGAAACAGCAGCATCGGGATCGTAATAACGCGCAGAAAGAGGCAACGCTGCAGCCTCAAGTTCGTCGCTCAAACGCATTGCGATGGGCTCGCCGGAAACGATCTGACGCGCCAATAGTCCTTGCCAGCCGGACCACGCCGGCCCTATTGGCACCAACTGATCACACGGAAAATCGCGCCTATCAAAACGGCGAGAAAGCTCGACCAGAAAGTTCTCCGGCTCCGTGAGAACTGCACCTATCGATACCAGAGTAAACTGTCGCCGACGCTCGCGATGCTTTGATAGTAGAACTTCAGCGCTCAATATCCATTTTGCCAATATGTGGCTGGGTAGCTCCCCTTCCCATATGCCACGCGCGACAGCATCCTCTGCCGTTTCATAAAGGACTAGAAACGGCGTTGCCCCTTTGGTCGGCCAAGAGAGCATGCCTTCCCGATCTCTTGTGGCTGAAACCGTAGAAATGACTTGAATACCGCTATCTTTGAGGATCACAATAAGTTTATCGATAACCGCGTCATATTTAGTTATCACAGTAAATCATCCCCAACTTTTGAAGCGTCACGTCACTCATAACCCACACCCAGCGCTGTAACAGTTCAGCTGTGATGAGCAATACCTGAAATTCGTCAAAATTTTACGAATTCGGCAATATAGCAACCCTGCTATTCTTCAATTTGCAAGGATACTACGTTATGTCATTTTCACACAATTTCAACCTGAAATCGTACGACTTGATATGTGCAAAAGATGGCTAAACGATCCAACCCGCAGCGTCAATCCCAACATGGACTCTGGCATTCTCCCAGCTTCTCAGCCAGTCAGCCTAGGAGCACTCCAGCAGATCGTCATCGTTTATGATAGAGCGCGCCGACACGACCGATGCCAGCCGTGCTCACCGCTTGCAGCAAATTTTAAAGTTAAGTAGCCTTGCCAGAATACCGATGCATATCGGATGACACGCTCTTAGGAGTAGTGGCATTCGCCTGAGCTGAACCGCAGCTCTATCGGTTCGTTTGTACCGCATTTTGCAGCGAAGCTATGCCACTTGGCTGCGGAAATGCTATCATAGGCTTCGCACTTGCATGATAGCTACAGAAGAAACTCGCTGTACACCGCCGGCATTAGCAGCCTCTTGGTCTCCCGAAATCTCATTCATACTGTGCGAACCGGGCCCTCGAGAAGAGACGGAGTGCGCTATCGCATCTCTACGGGCTCAAGCGTTTCGTGACTTCGAGTGCATCGTTATAGCCTACTTCGGGTCCGGCATTTCAGCAGAAGCTGTAACCAGCGCGACCGATGGCGACCCTCGCTTTCGTCTGGTTCGCTTCCAAGGGCCTGGATCGATAGGCGCGGCACGCAATACCGGTCTCCGGCTCGCCCGTGGACGCTATGTCACTCTCGTTCAGGATCAGTATATTCCGGCTGATTTGCAACGGCAGCTTTCCAAACTTGATATCTCCCAATATGCAGGCCTTCACGCCAGTAAACATGCCAGGCATGAGCATTCGGAGTTTTATACTTCCAGTGATCTCGCAGGATTGCGACTCGGCCGTGCAATTTTGCGGCTTAGTGCGGCGCGCGCTGTCGGAGGATTCATTGAGACAGACGACTTTGACGGCGAGACACAATTTTTCCAACGGCTATTGGATGCAGGCTACACTCTAGCATGCTATCGAACTGCCTTACGTCCTGACGTTCTGGCGTCATCGGATAGACAACCGGGTGTCTCCATAGGCCCCACATCAATTCGCTCGCCCTTCTCTGACACAGCATTTTCGCATCTCAGGTTCGATCGCTACCGATGCGATTCGCGGAAGGACTTACCTGTATTGTTCGTCCCCCACAAAGACTACCATCTGTGGACCATAGGCTTGCTTGCGCCACGATTGCGGGCATTGGGCATCGACTTCCTGACGCTTGACCTGACCCCTCAATGGGGAGAGGCCGGCGTGCACGTCGGCGCAGACAACCACGATGTAGAACTATTGGGGTTAGGCGAATTCGTGCTCGGGCGTTTTACTCCCCGACTTATGGTGACCTTCAACGACTGGGACTATATTTCCCGACCCCTGATACTTGCTGCTCGAGCTGCTGGTCTACCAACGCTCGGCATCGTGGAGGGTATCCAAGACTATGACGATGTTGATACTGCCGCGGAACGGAAGGCTTATCGGCTGGTTGAAAATGTAATCCTGCCCGGAGTTTTCGATTATAAATATTTTGCTACATGCTCTCATCAACGCGTGTTCGTGGCCGGTGTTCCACGTATCCAGATCATGCGAGCTCAACGCGCGCAGCTCCTTTCTCCAGCGATGCGAAGTCGGGTGCTGATAAATTCGAACTTTTCTTATGGAGTGCTAACTCAGCATCGCGACGACTGGCTAACAGCAGCCGTCAGAGCCGTGCGAACAGCAGGTTACGAACCAGTTATCAGCCGGCATCCCGCCGATAAGGGCCACCTGTTTCCCGAACTGATCTCGACCGACAGTTTTTATGAAACGCTGCAAACTTGCTGCGGATCAGTTCAGCGGTTTGCAAGCGGCGTACTCGAAGCCATCGCCTACAACAAGCCGGTTTTCTATTTTAACGTCCACAATGAAAAAGTGGACAAATTTACTTTCGATCCCATGGGGGTCTACCCCATCAGCCATTCCGAGGCAGAGCTGATTGCCGATTTGCACGACCTAGCGGTTTGGCAGCAACGAACCGAAGAAAACGGCCCGGCGTTCCTCGATCTGCATGCCGGGAAGCGTACGCTCGACATAGTGGGCAAGATGAGCGGAATCATTGCCGCCCTTGGCGCTATACCGATCTCTACCGAGGCGGCCGACAAATTCCATGCTTATCTGCGCGCAGTGGATCAGCTAACCGATGCTTTATGTGCACCGGATACGGGAATTCATGCGCCCTTTTTTAATCTGGCTGGCGCCATCGAACGCCTGCAAACAGCGTCTATGAGGCAGGGAAACGAAGTGGCTGAGTAAACGTATTTTAACTTTATCCCTTGCTTTTATAGAGGATTTAAGTGCCTTCAGGGTTGTGCCTCGCGGCGTTTCGTTAGAAACGGTCGATCAGAAAGTATCATCCTCATTGGCAATACCGTACGGGATGTCGTCGCCACTCACATTAGAATTTGGCTCCCGCATGATTAATTCTATAAGTCAAGATCCTTCGGTGGCGCCACCGGGGCAGATCTATAAGCCGGACGCCGATCGAATGTTAGGAGTGTCTCATGAATAGTAGGCCCAGCGATAAAGCGTTCGAGAATGCCGTACTTGCCATCGTGTGGGGGGGATACGATACGTTGAAGTGGGGGTTCGAAAGGAATTTCAGGGTCCGCCCTCGGACACTCCTCCTACTTGATCCGGTCGGGAACGAAGATGTCGCCCGTTCTTCGCTGTCTCCGAATGATATCAGTATAACCCACATCGCAGCCATTCCCTCGAAGCGAAACGGCGGATCGGAGATCCTTTCCTATACACATCCCGGTCTTTTTAGCCTTCAACGGCCGACTTCATCATTGCGAACACTCTTTCCCGGGCTTCGCGTCAAGAGAACTTTGCCAGCAGAGCATATTTCCACGGAAACCTTGTCATCCATCCTAGGTCGGCAAAAAGAACTATTCTCTCTCGTCTTGGAAGCTCCCGGCGCGGAAATATTGTTTCTTAAATATTTGGAAGAGACAGGGCTACTGGATCGTATCAATACAATTTACCTTCGTTGCGGTACAGAAATATTCTTTGAAAATGCCGCTAACGAACTCCAAATCACCGATTGGTTGAATGAGCGTTTTTTTCAGCTTGTGGACCGCAACGACGCGGATGCAGATTGGCCACAACTGGCATTCGTGGCTGATTTCAACGCACGTCGCCTTCCCACGTTGGAAGTTCGTATCACCGAATTGACAAAAGCGGCCACCGAGCGAGACACCGCTCTCAAAGAGGCAAAGGCCAAGCACGACCAACTCGAAAAGGAGCTTGCTACG
>NZ_JBNWDS010000008.1:49663-252399 GCF_053521765.1 Rhizobium sp. A37_96
TGACGCACGCAACCAGGCCGAGGCCGGCACCAGGTCGATCACCGAGCGGGACACTGCCCTCAAAGAGGCAAAGGCCAGGCACGACCAACTCGAAAAGGAGCTTGCTGACGCACGCAACCAGGCCGAGGCCGGCACCAGGTCGATCACCGAGCGGGACACTGCCCTCAAAGAGGCAAAGGCCAGGCACGACCAACTCGAAAAGGAATTAAAGATAGAACAAGGGCATGTAACAGCACATAAAGCCGCTGTCGCCCGCATGCGAAACTCACTTCATGAAAATGAGGAGGCTTTAGCACGCGCTCGCGCGGATTATACTCGGGCTCGGCATGACACTTCAGTGACACTTGAAAGTTTGCGAGCTGCCCAAACCGATGTAACCGATCTGCGCGACCGCTACGCAAGTCTATACGACGAAAAACTTCGGCTCGAGCAACTCATTCGCAAACTCACTCCAAGATTGCAGGAGGCAGCCGGGCAATTGCGCGAGCTATTTGCTTCACCATCAGCCGCAGGAACCTCTGAGACACGTCCACAACGCAGCAAAACCAGAAGGGGGACGAAATGAGTCGCTCCCAAAATGGCGGTAAACCGCTGCTCTTGCCGGAAATTGATACAGAGAAACTCCGACCATCGTCGCTAACTTCCAAGCTGACACAATTGGACGAAACCATTACGTTGTTTGACGAGATAATGAGATTGCTGGATGATAGCTCTCTGCCGAGACAAATCGAAGGTGAGCTCCCCAGCGAACCACTGCCGAGCCTGTTACAACAATGTGAGCAAATCACAACGCAAGCGGAAGCTAAACTCCCGGGGCTCCTAATTGCCTTCCCCAGCTTGCCCCCTCTCAACTTAGACTGGTGGCGTGGCCAAGCACCAGGGATAGAGTTTCATCGCCTTCCAGACCCGGGCGAAGAAAATAAATTGAGATTGTCGGAACAGATAGTCCGAACGATGCAGCATGAGCTGGCCCGCGAGGGACGCGAGTTTTTTTTCTTGGCAACGCCATTTGCCTCTTACTCCAAGCAAATCTTTGATCCGCTACGCAAACGGATACTCGTCTGCCATCCTTGGCGCGCTTATGTGATGGCTGGCATAGCCATGGGTCTTTCCCTCAATGAGTTCTGCGAACGGCTTTCCGCCAGCCTATCGGGCCTGCAGAAGGCTGAAACTCTGCACTTTGAAGATGTAGCAGACGAGCGGGAGGAACGAGTAAGGGTCTTGCTGGGTCAAAAAACTCCTCATAAAGCCACCGAGGCCCAAGACACTCAGCCCATCGACTACTTCGGCGGTGCTCCGGCTTACGAGGTACTTTGCAGAACGCTCGGCTACGATTCCAATCGTCTCTTAGCCGTCGACTGGGAGATGCAGCGCCCTACCGCGACCATTCCGCTTACTGTACCCGAAGGCAGCGGTGCGCTGCTCTCTTGGTTTTTGCCTCGGCTCGCCACTTTACTTCCTCCCGCGACGATACCCAATACTCAGATACTGTTACCCCGGATCGATATGGCTTTGACCGCAAAGGCTGTTCCCGAAGCTCTTGATGCACTTTTTGCTACCCTGGAAAGAGAAGATTGCGCACTTGCTATGCTACTCGCAGCAGCACATTTCACACGCAAGGGTGAGACATTGCTGGCGCTCGGTTTGGTTACAGAGGCGCTTGATGAAGCTCCTCCAAATGCTCAAGCGCTGGCTGCACTCGGTGCGTCTCTGTACCTGGATCTGAATCGGGGGGCGCTAGCCCTCGACGCGTTAGCCTCAGGTTTACGGCGGCCTGGAGTTTTGAAACAACCACAAACGGCATCTCTCGATACTGCTCTTTATGGACGATTGGCGAACAATTCAAATAATGAGCACGGCCACGCCCTGCTAATACATTATCTACGGGACGCTCCTCCGTTACCCCTACCCCGAAAACAACTTATGATCGAAATCGGTACCACCAGGGAAAACGTCCCAGACCAGGGATCGACTCGTAAACTTGCACAACTTTGCGCAGATCTCGGAATAGATTTTGTTACCGTTGACATGGATCCTTCCAACAGTCGTCGGGCGCAACGAATGTTCAAGCGGCTGGGTTTACCTTTTAAAGCGATTACGGCAAAAGGCGAAGACTACCTTGCCGCCCATCCTGGACCGATTGATTACGTATTCCTTGACGCCTACGACTTCGATCATGGCAAGCATTCGGAACAACGGCAATCACGATATGAACGTTACCTTGGCAATCGGATCAGCGATGTGGATTGCCATCAAATGCATCTTGACTGTGCGCATTCTCTGCTGGACAAGCTCACAGAGAATGGATTGATATGCTTCGATGACACTTGGATTGATGCTGCAGGTAATTGGTCAGCAAAAGGCACAACCGCCATGCCATTCCTGCTCGCGAATGACTTCGAAGTTGTCAACGCAGACAATAATGCCGCACTTTTGCGCCGCAACAAGAGTTGATTCCGAATTTAGGTGAGCCGCGTGGGATTTGCCGAGACTCCAATTGTTGAGAAAGTGGAGCGGAGACGAGTAGGGCGACGCATAAGTTCTCATCTGACTGTCATCCGAATTGAAGCTGGGCACCCGTCTCGATAGACGGCAGTATCTTCGATAGTGGTCAAGACTGGCTCTCGGTGAATACGCTAACCGCATGAAGGCTTTGAAGCGGAAGAACCAAGAACTTCGTCAAGCCAATGTGATAGTACACAAAAGCAACTGCTTATTTTACCCAGCAGAACTTGACCGCCCACTGAACCAAATGAATTTCTTCGTCGACGAACACCGAGCGATGTTGAGGGCGGGGCGGGCCGATCTGAAACTGCTTGCAATTACAAATTCTGCTTCAAGCGCGCTCCCAATTAATCGAGCGAGTACGGACTCACGACTACGAAACGCATTAGAAATTCATCATAGCTTTGGTGATACACTCCTACTTACCGTGCCTGTCAAAATTAAACCAAGCAGATGCGCATATCCAAGCACATCATATAATGCGAAATGGTTATGCCTATAATTTCCCAGCCAGCCCGCGGGATAGTGGTCTCGACTGCAATGGCGATAATCCCAGCCCGTTACCCCCATTACAAGTGATGGGATATCCAAACCAGCGCCAACACATAGACTTGGATCACGAGGATGTTTGAAAAGACGGCAACCGATGAATTTCTGAAGGTACCAATCCATCCATGGCCCGTCGAAGGAAAGGGGATGTGCGGCAAATACCGGATCGCCAGGTCGACTCTTCACCCAGTCAGCCCACGCTCGCATTGCGACTTCCGGGGCCTGTTGATCTCTGGTGGCTTCCTCCCATGCAAGTGGTTCCGACTGCCACCACATCATGGTAGCACAATCAGCAGTAGCTTCGGATAAAGGCCGTAGGTTAATTTTGAAGGTTCCTTGGCTCTCACCATCCGCGCCGATGGCAGCAGATGCAATACTTATCATTGAATTCCGACCTGGCTGAGGGCCATCGGTCTCAATGTCCGTAACGATAAAAGAGAGCGTCTGCATCATTCTACTAGCGTTCTAATTCAAAACCCATATGTGACATTCGGCCACGCCGACTTAAAAACGGCAGAGCCGATAGCGACTGGCTTTAGCGCAACTTCAGTTCCGGCTGGTACGGAGGCGATTTTAGATATTCTTTATCTTCTGACGGCAGCTCAGAATAAACTCTGTGCGCATTATTATAGGCGGCAGTCAAGCGCGCACCAGCTTGACGGAGCTTATCTCCACTCGGCCACTTTGTTAGGTCCAACTTATAACGTGCGTCATGGAAATGACTACCATTCTCGTCCGCTTGAGCAAAAGTTGTTTGCAAGAACAGAAAACTCTTATCTCCACTAATAGCTTCACCGATCTGTCGGACATAATTGCTAATAGGAGCGAAAGCTGCAGTTGCGGCGGACAACTCATTCATAGCGGCTTTGTATTCTTCGACGGTGGCCATGCAACTCTCCGGCTTGTGCAGTGCAAAAATAGTTCAACTTCCCATTTTAATCAAACAGAAATCAGCTGCGGCTTTCAATAATACGCGTTATGGTTGAGCTTTGTCGGCCCTCTCCATGCGGCAGCGCAAATATTGCGTGAGATAGGGAGTGGGATGCGGCACTCCTTGCGCGCCGATCGTATCACGTGACATCGACCGTGCTTTTCGGCGGATGACATGGCCAGTACCGGCGACTGTTTTGTGCAGAATGCCCTTTGCCGCAGTCGTCATGTTCCACGCCCAATCCTCGAAGCCGAAGCCAGCTGTCAAGTCGGTATCGGGATAGCGGTTGTCGGCGTAGATGTCGCGAGCGCCAAAGCTCAATGCCGTCCAGTAGTTCTCAACCATAAGAGTGGCGGGGCTAAAGCTTGGACTTTCCATATCGATATGCTCGAAAATATAATGAGCCGCGCCAAAATAGACGCAGATCTCTGGGTGCCAGATTATCGGCTCTCGGCGGCTTCTGGCCGCTTGCGCGGCGATCGTCAGCCAGTTCGTTCCCCATAAATCGTCCGCGTCGAGAAAGGCTGCGTAATGCCCGTTGGCCACATCAATGGCATGGTTGCGTGCCCTGCCCGGATCGCCGAAATCAACCTCGATGCTATCGATTCCTTCCGATGTGTATTGCCGCACCAGATCGCGAGTGACGGAATCGGGACGATCAATGATCGCAATCGTTTCGATCGAAAGGCCGGCGGCCCGAGCATGTGCAACGCATCGCTTCAGGCTCTCAAGCGATGGCTTCGCCAACAATCCCTCGCGATGCGCCGTCAGAATTGCCGTAATTTGGGGACGAGCCATTCAAAAGACCTCCGGTAGAACGCGGTTGCAGGGTGAGAACTTGTCGATAAGCTGACCAAGCGTGATCTCTCAGCAATTTCCCGCGCATGGCCTCGCTACGCCGCACAGCCTCGACCGGATCATCTGCAATAGCTTGCAACGCGGCCACGTATGACTCTGGATCGTCCGGCTCCCCTATCAGCCAACCGGTTTGTGCGTCGACAAGTTCCCCTATGCCTCCGACATGAGAAGCAACTATGGGGAGCCTCGCCGCGGAAGCTTCCAATAGTATGTTCGGGATTCCGTCCCACAGCGACGTATAAAGCAAAACATCATAGTCGGCTAAAGGCAAACCATCGAATCGATCGAATGGCCCTTGAAAATATACGTTCGCGCAACGTTGGGACAGAGCGACCAATTGCTGCCGCCATGTGCTATCACCCCGACCCCATATGTGGAATTCGAAGCGCGGCGCGCGCTCTACGATGGCCATAAGCAGCGAGGGATTTTTTTGCTGAGCCAAACGCCCGGCCCACAGCACGCGCAACGGCTCCTCCGGTCGGCGTCCGTGCTTGACCGAAAGTATCGAAGGTGCCGGTTGATACAGGACTACGAGTCGGCTCCGTAGTTCCGCGGGAATGCAGAAATGTTCCGTCAATTCATCAATATAGCTTTGGTTATCGAAATAAATGCCCGAAAGATGCGGCAAGCACTGACGCAAATATAGATCAGAATAGCCATTTCGCCGCCCAGATTCGGAGAAATCCGGGCAGAACAACATGGCATACAGGCGGGTGAAGAAAGAAAGCCTGCGCCCGTAAACTTTTACCGCCTGCCAACAAGCGCGGCTATTGACATTTAGCACAGCATCCGGTTGCAGACTGCGAAGAATCAGATCTATCAATTCCGTCCTTTCGGACGGGGAAAGATCTGCATCGATCCGCGAAAGAGAAAGCAGGGGAACATTCTCAGGCAACAGATGCAGCGCTTCCTCCCGATCGGCATCCGTCAAGATTACCAGCACCGATGTCGCGCTGTAGGTCTCGGCTAGCGCGCGGATAGCATGGCAAGCAACAAGATCCGCACCGCCATGGATAAGCCATGGCATAAATACGATAGCCCTCGGCGGCTCCCGGATTGCGTCTATCACGGCTTCGAATACGCGTGCGACACTATGGCGCGGCCGACCGTCGAGTACCGCGATATGATCCATATTCGCGAAGTAGTCGGCCGCATAAAGCTCCGGCTCAATGTCCTCTACACTTTTGACCGTCCGGATGGCGAGTTCCATAATGCGCGTCGGCCGCAACGGAGAGCGTCCCTCCCCACGACCGTGATCAATGAAGTGGAGCAATGGATCTATGCCGACGATATCAGGGTAGTGGCTGAGGTACCACTCCGAATCGAAATCGGGGCCGGGTGAATGGCCCTGGCTGGCGCCGTATATGAGATAATGCAAAAGAGGCGAAAGACCCGAATCGGCGACATCGGGATAACGTGCACCGTACCAGTTATCATCGAACAGGCCAGAGGTGCGAATACGGCCCGCCGCATTTAGCGGCGGCGAATGAATTTCCAGCGATTGCTGCCTGCCCTGCATAAGATAGTGAACGAGCGGATTAAGCCGCGATAGGCGCGCCGTATCGTGCTCGTCGAGATAGCGCGAGGTATCAAAAATGGCGCTGGGAGAAAGCCGATGTTTCTTACCATTTTGGAGAAAATGCGTCAGCGGGTCGATTCCATCACGCACGACATAGGGATAAGCAAGCTTATACCATTCCGCATCGAACAGGCCCGACGCGAGCACAAGCCGCCTATACTTGCGACGACACAAGGCTTCTATTAGAAGATTGATCGTGTCAAACATGTACGCTCATCAATGTGCTTCACTCACCGAACTGTCCGAGTTTTCACGGCCGCCTATAGTGTTGTTTCTCTCTTTAGACCTCGATAATCACAACCGCAAGATTCCCCTGATCATGACGAAAAGCGGTACGGCGAGGATCAGCGGCAAGCAGACGTTGTCCAGGGGAAGAATGAGCCGTCAGATATCGGTGTGCACAATGAACTAAGGCGGCGATCGACTCAATCGTCGATTCTTACAACTTATAAGCCACCAATTAAGGGTGCCCCCGCTATATCCCGGCATCAATGCGCACCGAAAAAGCCGAAGTGGTCCTTGAGACCGGTCGCTGACGGGCTTTTCGGAGCCAGCTATATGCGGTACTTGTGTAGCATATCTCCAAGAGCGGGAGCACTGTCTAGCCTCTTCTTGGCCCCTCTTGGGCGACTGCATTCACTTGCTCTGACAAATTTCGCTGGTATCACAAGCCGTTAATTTTGCATGTGACAGGTTTGCGCGCGTGGATTATATAAACTCCGCGACTCATGCAGGAGGAACGCCAGATGAGAAATTTCGGCTCCAACTAACGCTGAACAGCGCCGCCGATTCCGGGCTGCTGTTCAGTCCGTTCTTCTCCCATCTTATCCTCTTCAATGCCCATGGAGGGCATTCATGCTACGTCGATTCTTTTCCTATTATGCACGCTATAAAAAGCTGTTTTTCCTCGACTTCGGCTGCGCGGTACTTGCAGGCCTGCTCGAGCTCGGCTTTCCGTTGGCGGTTAAGCTGTTTATCGATCAGTTGCTTCCGAGCCGCGACTGGGGTCTTATTTTCGGCACGGCGGCGCTGCTCCTCGTCGTCTACGCGGTGAACACCGGCCTTTCGGCGATCGTCAACTATTGGGGGCATGCGCTCGGCATCTCGATCGAGTCCGACATGCGGAGGCAAGCCTTCGACCATATCCAGAAGCTGTCTTTCCGCTATTTCGATAACAACCGCACCGGCAATCTGATCACGCACGTCACCAGGGATCTCGAGGAGGTGGGCGAGATCGCCCATCATGGCCCCGAGGACATGTTCATCGCGATCATGACCTTCATAGGCGCCTTTCTTCTGATGTTCAGCGTCCATTGGAAACTGGCGCTGCTGACGACGACCATCGTGCCTTTCATGACATGGCTGGTCAGCCGCTATGGCTCCAAGATGACCCTGAATTCGCGCAGCCTCTTTGGCAAGGTCGGCAACTTCAACACACGCATGCAGGAAACCGTCGGCGGCATCCGCGTGGTGAAGGCTTTCGCCAACGAGCGATATGAGAGCCAGCTGTTTGCCAGCGACAACGAAGACTACAAGGCGACCAAGCTGGACGGTTATGCCTATATGACGGCGAGCATCGCGCTCAGCTACTTCAGCACGCGCCTGGTGCAGCTCATCGTCATGATGGCCGGCACCTGGTTCGTGATATCGGGTGAACTAAGCTATGGCGGCTTTATCAGCTTCCTGTTGCTCATCAACGTCTTCTTCCGGCCGATCGACAAGATCACGTCGGTGATCGAGACCTATCCCAAGGGCATCGCCGGCTTCAAACGCTTCCTGTCCCTGATCGACACGGAGCCGGACCTTGCCGATCGGTCGAATGCGATTGCCGTCGATCATCTCAAAGGCGATATCGCCTACAGGAACGTCGCTTTCGGCTATTCCGACCAGGCTGCGATCTTCACGGATCTCAGCCTGGCGATCGCCACCGGCGAGACCGTAGCATTCGTCGGCGCCTCCGGCACCGGCAAGACCACCATCTGCTCGCTTCTGCCGCGCTTCTACGACGTGACATCGGGTAGCATCACGATCGACGGCATCGATATCCGTGACATGACGCAAGCCTCGTTGCGCAGCCAGATCGGCATCGTGCAGCAGGACGTCTTCCTGTTCGGCTCGACCATCCGCGAGAACATCGCCTATGGAAAGCTCGGAGCAACCGACGAGGACATTATGAAGGCGCTCCAGCGGGCCTCGCTCGATGAATTCGTGCGCTCCTTGCCCGGCGGCCTCGATACGCCAACGGGCGAGCGCGGCGTCAAGCTTTCAGGCGGACAGAAGCAACGCCTCGCGATCGCCCGCATTTTCCTGAAAGACCCGCCGATCCTCATCCTCGATGAGGCCACCTCGGCACTCGATACGGCCACCGAATACGCGATCCAACAAGCCTTGTCGGAGCTTGCGAAAGGGCGAACCACGTTGGTCGTCGCGCACCGGCTGTCGACGATCCGCAACGCGGACCGCATCATCGTCATGGGCGATAGCGGCATCATCGAGCAAGGCTCGCATGACGAGCTGCTCGCTCGTCGCGGCGCTTATGCGCGGCTGCACAATGCGCAGTTCGGTCTCTATGCCTGATCTGCATGTAGTAGGGACTATACAGAGGAGCCGAGGTTCAACGCCTCGGTCTCCATCATATCCCCGGCGGATAGACCATATTCGAGCGACTACGCATTCGGGCGATTGAGCAGCGGCCTCGATCGCTCGATTGCCCTCGTGCTGAAGGAGGCCTGTCGGGGCGATCACTGAAAATCGAACACGCTCAAGCCCGCAGCCATTTCATCGAGGCCAAGCGGGCGCGTGACGGGCGGCTCCGCTCTCGCCAGACAGCCCTGGCGTTCGCATAGACGACAGGCCGGGCCGATCAAGACATCGGCGGCGCCCAGCGCTTTCCCATAAATCACCTCGTCGCGATGGGCGATGTCACAGCCGAGGAGAAGCGCCGTGCGGCGGACCCTTTCCCCGAAATCGGCCTGCGGCCCGTCGATCGTCCGCGCTATCGTGAGAAAACCCGTGCTGTCGGGCATTTGCGCCGCGTCCACCAATATCTGTCCGGGCTGAGCGAAGGCGGCATGGATGTTGAGCTTGGGACAGCCGCCACCGAAGCGCGCCTGCGGAAAACCCTGGGCGCCTGCCTTGCGCAGACGATGGCCGGCATTGTCGATCTCGATCAGGAAAAACGGAATGCCCGCGGCGCCCGGACGCTGCAGGCAGGTCAGTCGTGTGGCGGCCTGCTCATAAGACACGCCGAAGCGGGCACCGAGACCATCGATATCATAATGCATGCGCTGTGCTGCCGAAAGATAAGCCCCATAGGGCATCAGAAGCGCATGTGAGGCGTAACGCGCCAGCTCGAAACGGGCGATACGATTGGCCTCCGGCGTAGACAGCGCGAGTGCATCGAGCTCGGCGGCAATTTCCGCGCGCATGGCCAGAAGAGAGACCTCTGTCGCAATCTCGCGGAGCTGATCGAACGGCGACAGCCTCTCCGACAGGAAGAGCCGCATGGAATGGCGATCATAGCGCCGGCGCAGGCCCGGCATGGCGCGCACCGGCAACAGGCGCACCGCGATACCATGCTCCCCCTTCAGCCAGGCTTTCAACGCGGCGAACATATCGTCGCCGGGGGAAAAGCGTTCATGCAAGGCCTCGGCGGCATCCTCGATGCGAAGAAAACAATTGGCGCGCGATTGCAGACGGTCATGCACCTCGTCGAGCGGCAGGCGCGGCCCGGCGATGTCGGCAACTCTGCCGTCGCGGGACAGAAGCTCGGCAAGATCGGACAGCCTTGCGGCCTGCTCGCGATAGGCGCGATAAAGCCGGATCATGCCGTTTGCCGCATTCGGCGCGGCTTCGGCAAGCTCGATCAGTTCCTGATCGCCAGGGATCTCGCCGGCAAGCAACGGATCGGCAAACACTTCACGCAACTGCCCTGCGCTGCCGCCCTGCTCACCCTGCAGTTCGTCGAGATCGACCTTATAGACCGCCGACAGCTTCAACAGCAGCTGCACAGTCAGCGGCCGCTGATTGCGCTCGATGAGATTGAGATAGGATGGCGAGATGTCGAGCGCCTGCGCCATCATCGTCTGCGTCAGGTTGAGCCCCATGCGAATGCGTCGAACCCGCGGCCCGGCAAAAATCTTCCGCTCAACCATATGTCAAACCCTTTACAAAGTTCTGCCGGTTCAAACTTTACAAGATTTGCAATTTTACTATGGGTTGATGTCAATGGCAACACATCCTAACCCTTTTAAATAACGGGAAACTCCGGTTCTCATAGCCACGACAGCATCGATATTGTAAAAACAGTCATGCGATCAAGATCCATCGCAGGATCGGAAAAAGGTATCAGGAGGACTGCATGACAGATTTTTACAAGCTGGTTCCAAGCGCGCCCACCGGGCGCTTCGATGGTATCGAGCGCCCCTATCAGGCCGAGGATGTGGAGCGGTTGCGCGGATCGATCACAATCCGCCACTCGCTGGCCGAAATGGGTGCGAACCGGCTCTGGCAGCTCATTCATGAGGAAGACTTCGTCAATGCGCTCGGTGCGCTGTCCGGCAACCAGGCCATGCAGATGGTTCGCGCCGGACTGAAGGCGATCTATCTTTCCGGATGGCAGGTCGCGGCCGACGCCAATACGGCCTCTGCCATGTACCCGGACCAGTCCCTCTATCCAGCCAATGCAGGTCCGGAACTGGCGAAGCGCATCAATCGAACCCTGCAACGGGCCGACCAGATCGAGACCGCCGAGGGGAAAGGGTTGTCCGTCGATACCTGGTTTGCCCCGATCGTCGCGGATGCGGAAGCGGGTTTCGGTGGCCCGCTTAACGCCTTCGAGATCATGAAAGCCTATATCGAGGCGGGCGCCGCCGGCGTTCATTTCGAGGATCAGCTGGCATCGGAGAAGAAGTGCGGCCATCTTGGCGGCAAGGTTCTCATTCCGACGGCTGCTCATATCCGCAACCTCAACGCAGCCCGACTGGCAGCCGACGTCATGGGCGTGCCGACCCTCGTGGTTGCGCGCACGGATGCGGAAGCAGCCAAGCTCCTGACGTCGGACATCGACGAGCGCGACCAGCCCTTTGTCGATTATGACGCCGGCCGCACGGTCGAAGGCTTCTATCAGGTCCGCAACGGTATCGAGCCTTGCATTGCCCGCGCCGTCGCCTACGCGCCGCACTGCGATCTCATCTGGTGCGAGACGTCGAAGCCGGATCTCGAACAGGCGCGGCGGTTCGCCGAAGGTGTGCATCGCGTCCATCCGGGCAAGCTGCTCGCTTACAATTGCTCGCCGTCGTTCAACTGGAAGAAAAATCTGGACGATGCGACGATCGCCAAGTTCCAGCGGGAGCTGGGCGCGATGGGCTACAAGTTCCAGTTCATCACGCTTGCCGGCTTCCACCAGCTGAATTTCGGCATGTTCGAGCTTGCCCGCGGCTACAAGGCTCGCCAGATGGCCGCCTATTCCGAGCTGCAGCAGGCCGAATTTGCCGCTGAGGCCAACGGCTACACCGCCACAAAACATCAGCGCGAAGTGGGCACCGGCTATTTCGATGCCGTGTCGCTGGCCATCACCGGCGGCCAGTCATCGACGACCGCCATGCACGGATCGACCGAACATGCCCAGTTCAAGCCGGCAGCAGAGTGATATCGAGATCATAGGAGGAGAATGAAATGCCATCCATAGCACGCGTTCGCGAGAGGGCCGAGGAGCAATCTCTCACCATGAATACCGATCAGCAAGCAGTCATCCGCATGTTGGCCAACGAGCTGCATCGCCTCAATCAGGCCGTGATGAATGCGGTCGAGGCCGGCGTTTCCGTCGAGCTCGTCCGCTCGGCTCGCCACCATGGTGGCAACGGCAATTGGGGCGATCTGCTGATCCCCGTCGTCGTCGCCAATGCCGTGCACCCGGCCTGACCCATCACATTGTCGAGCCAAAGCCAGGGCCGCGCCGTGCTTCAACGGCCGGCCCGTTTTCATCGCCCATCCTCATGGCCCGATCAGGCCACGACGTAATCGCCGAGGCGGAGAAACCATCTCGACATCAAGCGGCCAAACGTTATCCCGCCCCATTTGACTTGCAAGCCAGGTCTCCACGCGGGTGACATTTACTTGCAGTGCGCTGGGGCCTTGAGCGTCTGCACCAACCGCTCGATCAGGGGGCCATAACGCTTCTGCTCGGAAGCCGGATATTCAATCGAGAAATTTCCCATGGCATCGTCACAAAGCGCGATCTCGCGTATATAAAGAATGCGGTCGTCTTTGATCCCGGAGAAGCTCGCCCAGGCGGTCCCTCGCTTCTCATAAGTGAACTTCCAGCCCTTTTCCGCTTGCAGCTTGCGCCTGAGGTCGCTTTCTGCCCTGAAGCTGTCTTCGGTGATGTTATTGCCCCAAACAGACAATTTCACCGAGCCATCCACACTCTCCAGTCCTACACCATCGCCGTTGTCCGGGATCAGCACCGTCTTGAAATCCGACGGCAGGTCGATCACGTAGTCAAAGCGGCCGTTTTCTTACGGTGTGAAGCTGGCGGCGTTTGCGGACGTGGCGAAAGCGCAGGCAAGAAAGATTGCGCGCAGGAACATGTGATTCCTCCTAAGGTGTCTCCGTTACGAGACCTAGCGAACACACGGCCATGGTCAATGCTCTTCGTGCGAACTGGCGCAATGACTGATATCGGGCGCAACGCTGCGGTGAGTGCAGCCGGCGGGGATGGCATATCCTGCCGAATTCTGAAAAAGCTGCTGCAAGCGAGAGCAAGGGCGGCGGCCAACCGACCGTTGGCCACCGCAATTTCCCATGATCAGAAGGGATAGTGTTGTGCCGGATCTTCGATGGTGATCCAGCGCAGATCCGTGAATTCGGCAATAGCCGCCTTGCCGCCGAAACGGCCATAGCCGCTGCCCTTCACGCCACCGAACGGCATTTGCGCCTCGTCATTCAAGGTCGGGCCATTGATATGGCAGATACCGGACTGGATACGGCTGGCGACGGCAAGCGCCCGCTGCACGTCGCGGCTGAAGACGGCGGACGAGAGGCCGTATTCGGTATCGTTGGCGACACGCACGGCCTCGTCCTCGTTTGCCACGCGGATGATCGGCTTTACCGGCCCGAAGGATTCTTCGGCGTAAACGCGCATATCCGGCGTGACAAAATCAAGCAAGGTCGCCTCGACCACCGTGCCGGTGCGCCTGCCGCCAGCCACCAGTCTGGCACCCTTGGCCTGCGCGTCCGCGATCAGCTCTTCCATCTTCTTCGCCGCCTCCAGGCTGATCAGCGAGCCGAGGACGACATGGCCGCGCGGATCGCCTGCGGGCAGAGCCCCGGCGCGCGCGGCAAGCTTGGCAACGAAAGCGTCGGCGATCGCCTGATGCACGATGATACGCTCGGTCGACATGCAGATCTGGCCCTGATGCATGAAGGCGCCGAAGATTGCCGCATTGACGGCGCCATCGATATCCGCATCCTCCAGCACGACCAGCGGCGCCTTGCCGCCCAGCTCCAGAAGAGCAGGCTTCAAATGCTTGCCGCTCAGCTCCGCGATGATCTTGCCGACCTTGGTCGATCCGGTGAAGTTGACGCGACGGACGGCTGGGTGGGCAATCAGCGCTTCGACGATCTGAGGCGCATCCTCGGGCGCATTGGTGATGACGTTGATGACGCCGGCAGGCAAGCCGGCCTCCGTGAGTGCCGTTGCGATCAGCCGCTGTGTGCCGGGGCACTGTTCGGAAGCCTTCAGGATCACGGTGTTGCCGCAGGCGATCGGCATGGCAATCGCGCGCGTCGCAAGGATCACCGGCGCGTTCCAGGGCGCAATGGCGAGGCAGACACCGGCCGCCTGGCGCACGCCCATGGCGAGCGTGCCCGGCTTGTCGGATGGAATGATCTCGCCGCCGATCTGCGTCGTCATCGCCGCAGCCTCGCGCAGGATATTGGCCGCCAGCATGACGTTGAAGCCTGCCCAGGGTGCCGTTGCGCCCGTCTCCTCCATCATCAGCTTCGTGAACTCGCCGACCTTCGCATCCATGATGTCGGCCGCCTTCGCCAGGATCGCGCGCCGCGGGCCGGGGCCGGTGCTCGACCAGCTGGAAAAGGCATTGGATGCCGCCTCGATCGCGGCGGCGACATCCTCAAGCCCTGCTGCCGGCGCCGTGCTGGCCAGCTCTCCCGTGAAGGGATCCAGGCGGTCATAGGTCCGCCCGCTGGCCGCCGGCCTGTCAGCGCCATTGATGAGAAGCGAAATGTTCATCTCTTGTCTCCTGATGAGGATGCTATTTTAAAAACCGAGCACGTCGGCATTGATGGAGGCCTCCAATCCGCCGTCAACCGGAAGATTGGCGCCGTTTATCCAGCGCGCGCCGTCCGAGCACAAGAACAGGATTGCAGGCGCGATATCGGCCGACGTCCCGGCTCGACCGACCCGGGTGATATCGCTATCGACACGGGCATCGCCGAGCACTGCACGGAACTGTTTCAGGATCGGCGTCTCGACCGGCCCCGGACTGACGGCGTTGACGCGAATGCCGCGATCCTTGAAGCGTGGCTGGTGCGCGGCACGCATCGTCCAGAGCAGAAGCAGCTCCTTGGAGAGCGGATAGCCCTCCTCGTTCTTCAGGCCATGGTCGCTGACGAGAGACGCCACATCCGGAAAGCCTTCGATGCCTGTCAACGTCTTCGCCCTTTCCAGATTGGCGCGCCAGCCATAGCCGGCGATCGAGGCGACATTGACGATCGCTCCACCCTCGCGCAGGCGAGGCGCGACGGCTTCCGAAAGGGCGCGAAGGCCATAAAAATTGACCGCCAGCGCCGCCGTGACGCCGGTGCTTCCGGAAAGTCCGGCGACATTGGCCAAGGCATCGATGCGATGGGGCAGCTGCCTGACGATCTCCTGAACGCCGGCCGCGGTCGAGATGTCTCCCTTGATGAAGAAGCCGATACCCGCAGACGGTTCGCGGATGTCGACGCCGATGACGTCGGCACCCATTTGCCCCGCAAGCTCGGCGGCGCGTGCACCGATACCAGAGGCAACGCCGGTAATGAGGATGGTCTTGCCGAAAAGCATGATTTCACCTTTCTCGTGAAACGCGACGCAACCGCCGCTACTGTTTATCCTGGGAGAGATCCGAGACCTTCAGCCGGTAGCCGACCGGCAGAAGCTGCAGATCGAAGCGTCGTTCGATTTCGCCCCACAGGCCCCGCGGCACATAGAGAGAAAAGAGGACGGCCGTCGCACCAAGGCCGACCAGATACCAGACCCCTGCTCCGCCGAAGACGGTCTCGATGACGAAGAAGAGGACGGCGCCAAGGATCGCGCCTTCGAACTTGCCGATGCCGCCGACCAGCACCATGAAGATCATGTAGGCGGTCCACTGCACGCTGAAATAGGTCTTTGGCTGGAAGGTGACCGCCGTTGCCAGCCATAGGCCGCCGGCAACGGCGATGCCGAACGCCGCCAGCACGAAGAGCAGCCGTTTCGTTGCAGCGACCCGGACGCCGACGGAGGTTGCCGCGTCTTCGTTGTCGCGGATCGCCTGCATGGCAGCCCCTGCCCGACTGCGCAGCAGAGTAAAAAGCGCGCCAAGCAGGACAACCATGGCTGCCAGTGCCAGCCAATAGATCAGCACCCGCCGCGTGCCGCCGTCATAGGCGTTCAACGAGATCAGCGAGGTTCCGGTTTCCCCCTGAATGAGCCGATCGAGATTGACGAGCAAATGGGCAAGCTCGGCGAGCACCCACATGCCGATGGCAAACTCGCCTCCCTTCAATCGCAGCATCAGCCAGGAGAGCGGCAGCGATATCGCACCGATGACGAAAGCAGCGGCAATGAGCGAGGCAAAGGGATCGAGCCCCGCATCCGCCAGCCGAATGGTGAAATAGGCGCCAAGTCCGAAGAAGATCTGCTGCCCGACGGAAACGAGACCGCCAAAACCCGCCAGCGCATTCCACATCGCCGCCAGGATCACGTAGATGAAGAGAGCCGTCATGCGATCAGTGACGCCGGCGCTCGATATGGCAGGCAAGGCGGCGAGCAGCCCGATTGCCACGATCATCGCAGCCAGGGTCAGCCGCGAGGATGCGGTCCAGCGCTCGACGGATATTCCGGGTGTGATCATGCTCATGACGGGCTCCGAAGAAGCGTGCGGATTTTGCCAAATCCGGGAAGGCCAAACTGGTGTAACCGAACGAAAAGAACGAGAAGGAAGGCGATATGGCCGCCGATCAGGAAGCCCTGCGGATGGACTTGAGCGCCGATCGATTGCGCCAGCCCGAGCACGATGCCGCCAAGCAGCGTTCCCCAGAGCGAGCCGGCGCCGCCGATGACGGCCGCCTCGAAGGCAAATAGCAGCTGCGGGCCGCCCGAATAGGGATTGAACGTCGCCCGCATGGCAAGGAACGCGCCGGCAATGCCGACCGTTACCATGGTGATAGCGGTCGCAATGGCGTTGACGCGGCGCGCATCGATGCCGACGAGGCCGGCCGTATCGGGGTCCTCCGCCGTGGCACGGATGGAACGGCCCATTGCAAATCGGCTGAGGAAGAACTGCAGGGCGCCGATGATGACGATCGCCGCCACCATCATAAGGACGGCCAGCTTGCCGACGAAAACGTGCCCTGGCAGTTGCCAGGAGGCATAGGATAGATTGCCGATGAAGGGAGCAAGCGAACGCGTATCCGCCCCGAATTGCTCGAACAGCAGGTTGTCGATGACGATCGACAGGCCAAAGGTCGTCAGAATCGGCAGCAGCGTCCCTCCCCGGGCGCTGCGCTCCAGAACGAAGCGCTGCAGAAGCCAGCCAAGTGCGGCCATGACCGGCAGGACGATCAGCAGGCCGGCAAAGGGTGGGATGCCGAGTTTCGATGCCAGCAACCAGAGGCCATAGGCGGCAACGACCGCAAGGCTGCCATGCGCGAGGTTGATGACGCGCATGACCGAGAACATGAAGGACAGGCCGCAGGCAATGACCGCATAATAGCCGCCGAGCAGGATGCCTTGAATGAGGGTATTGATCACGAGACGCTCCTTTCGGCTGTCGCCCGGTGCAGGCCGAAATAGGCCTGGGTCACCTCCGCGCGAGTCACCCCACTTGCCGGCCTGTCGAGTACGATCCTTCCCTCGAGCATGCAGATGATGCGGCTCGCGACGGTCATGGCACGCGCCAGATCCTGCTCCACAAGCACGATGGTCGTGCCCGATGACAGGAGGCCCTGTAGCTGCTGGTAGACCCGGTCGACCACAAGCGGCGAGAGGCCGAGCGAGACCTCATCGATGAGAAGAACGTCCGGATTGCTCATCAGCGCCCGGCCGATTGCGGTGGCCTGTTGCTCGCCGCCAGACAGATGGCCAGTCTTGGCGTGCCGGCGCGGCTTCAAATTCGGAAAGGCGTCGAAGATCCGCTCGATCGTCCATTCGCCCTTGCGGCCGGCGCTTTTACCGAGCAACAGATTTTCCTCCACGGACATCTGCGAAAACAGCCGCCGTCCCTCCGGCACCAGCGCAATGCCTCGGGCGATGCGCTTATGCGAGGGAATGGCCGTGACATCTTCGCCATCGAGCAGGATCTGACCGGATGCCGGCAAATGCGCGCCGGCGATCGAGCGCAGCAGCGTCGTCTTGCCGGCGCCATTGGCGCCAACAAGGGCAAGCACCTGCCCTTTGGCGAGATCGAAACTGACGCCGCGCACCGCTGGCAGCAGCCCGTGACGGACATCGAGATTGCGAAGGGAAAGAATGCTCATGCCGGCGTTCCTCCAAGATAGGCACGCACCACTTCGGCATCGCTCATGACGGCCTTCGGATCGCCATCGGCGATGATCCGGCCGGCATCCATGCAGACCAGCCGTTCGACGACCTGCAGCAGGACATGGACGATATGCTCGATCCAGACGATGCCGATGCCGCGTTGCCTGAGCTCGAGAATGATGCCGACGAGTTCACTTGCCTCGCCGTCCGTCAATCCGCCGCCGATTTCGTCGAGAAGCAGCAGCCGGGGGCTGGTCGCAAGCGCACGCGCCAGTTCCAGCCGCTTGCGATCGAGCAGGCCGAGCGTGTCGGCGCGGCGATTGGCAACACCCAGCATGCCGCAAAGCCGCAAGGAATCGACGACGCGCCCATAGACCTCATCGCAGCTTGATGCCTTACCCTGTGAGGCGGCGACAAGGACATTCTCGAATGTCGTCATTCCGCCGAAAGGTTTTGGAATCTGATGCGTCCTGACAAGTCCAGACCGGCAGCGATCTGCCGCCGCCAGGGCGGTTACGTTCCGTCCGTCGAAGGCGATCGTTCCGGCGTTCAACGGAAAGGCTCCCGCCAGCGCGCCCAGCAACGTCGTCTTGCCTGCTCCGTTCGGGCCGACGATGCCGACCGCCTCGCCGTCTCCCATGGAAAAGTCGATGTTTTCGAGAACCACAAGCGCCCCGAAGCGCTTGTGGATGCCTCTGGCCGACAGGAAATCCTGCCCTTGCCTCTGTCGTTCTTGCCGCTGCACGATAGCCTTACCCGTTGTAAGCGATGAGTTTGGTCCCCACAGGCACGTTCGGATCGGTGGCGTTTTCCGTCACGACATAGTCGAGCGCGAATTTCGAGCCGGAAGGTGCCTTGACCCATTGCGTGCCGATGATCGGGCCGGGAGAGACATTGGCGACGGGGCCTGCGGTGAAATCCACCTTGCCGGCAATCGTCGTGGTCTTCAGCGTGCTCAGCGCCTTGGCGACAGCCTCCTTGCTCTTGACGTCGGACGCTGCCTTCAGCGCGTCGAAGCCGGCGTCGAGAAGCGAAAGGCTCGCGCCAAGCTGTTGCGTCCATTGCTTGCCGCTCGCCGCCTCGTAGCCATCGGCAAGCTCGGGCCCGGATACGCCTGTCAGCGCCGACTTGTAGGGAAAGGCCTTGTGCCAATAGGCAGCGCTGGCGATATTCACACCGAGATCGCCAAGCGCCTCGATGTCGGAAGGGAAGAGCCCGGTCTTGGCGACCTGGCAGATCTTGATCTGCTGGATGAGGCCCTGCTGTGCGGCCTGTCGCCAGAAGGCCGCAAAGTCGGGCGGGATCGGGAAGCTGTTGAAGATCTCGACGCCTTCCTGCCGGAAGAGCGCGATCTGCGAGGAGAAATCCGTCGTCCCCGTCTCGTAAGCGCCGGGATCGACGATGGTGAAGCCGGCCTTGGCAAGCGCCGGCGCCAGATTGGCGCGGATCGCGTTGCCATCGGCATCGTTCGGATACATGACCCCGACCTTCTTGTTGGTCTCGATCAGGTTCCATTGCGAGACGTATGTCTTCAGGAATTCGCCGACGCCGAAACCGAAGTGATAGGTCCATTTGAACGGGGATGGCGCACCCGGTTTCGCGCCGCGGCCGAAATACCAGGCTTCCCACGGCATGACCGTCGACAGGCAGGGCACGCCTGCCGCCTCGCACGCGTCGGCAACCGGGTTGATCGTTTCCGGCGTCGACACCACCAGCATCAGATCAATGGCCTGATTGTTGATCAGATCCTTTGCCAATTGGCCGGCTCGCGACGGGTCGGACTGCGTGTCACGGTCGACGATCTCGACCTTCCAGGTCTTGCCGCCAGCCTGGAGTCCGCCCGCCAATGCCTTTCGCGCAAGATCGAGAACATAGCCGTCGGTCTCGCCGAAGCCGCCGAGCGGTCCCGTGCGCGGGCTGATGAAGCCGACCTTCAGCGTGTCGTCGGCAGCAAAGGCTGCACGCCCGCCCAAGGCCAATGCGGTCGCGCCGGCCGCAGCCACGGTCATGAAGTCACGCCGCGTCAATCCCGCACTCAAAATCTGCTCTTTGAAACCAGTCATGCGATTTCCTCCCTCTTCCTCGGAGTCCTCTTACCCCGTGTTCCCTCATGATCCGTCGCGGCTCAGATCGGATAGTCGCGCCTGCCCGAGGCAAGCGTGACCCAGCGCAGCTCCGTGAATTCATCGATCGCCGCCTTGCCGCCGAACCGGCCGTAGCCGCTCGATTTGACACCGCCAAAAGGCATCTGCGGTTCGTCCGCAACGGTCGCTTCATTGATGTGGCAGATGCCCGTCTCGATGCGCCGAGCCACCGAGAGCGCCTGATTGATGTCGCGGCTGAAAATGGCTGACGACAGGCCGTATTCGTTGTCGTTGGCGACGGTCACCGCTTCGTCGATGCTGTCGACGCGAATGATCGCCGCGAGCGGCCCGAAGCTCTCCTCGCGGTAGATCCGCATGGCCGGCGTGACGTGATCGATGATCGTTGCGTCGATCAGCGTGCCGCGCGCCTGGCCGCCGCAAACGACGAGCGCACCCTTCTGCGCGGCATCCTCGACCAGCATGCGAACGCGCCTTGCGGCTTCGGCCGTAATCATCGTTCCGAGCGGCGTGTTCCCGTCGCGTGGATTGCCGGCAATCAGCGTCTGGGCTTTCGCCTTGAATTTCTCGACGAATTCATCGGCGACCGCCTCCATGAGGATGATCCGCTCCGTCGACATGCAGATCTGGCCCTGGTTCATGAAGGCGCCGAAAGCGGCAGCCCGCACCGCCTCGTCAATATCCGCATCGGCGAGTACGATGAACGGCGCCTTGCCGCCGAGCTCGAGAAGGCAGTGCTTGAGATGGCGCGCGGACGCTTCGGCGATCAGCCGCCCGACGCGGGTCGAGCCGGTGAAATTGATCCGGCGTACCGCCGGATGCGCAATCAGCGCCTCGACGATGGCGGCGGCATCCTTCGGCGCATTGGTAACGACATTGACGACCCCGGGAGGAAATCCCGCCTCCCGCATGACATCGCCGATCAGGCAGTGGGTCTTGGGACAAAGCTCGGAGGCCTTGAGAATGACCGCATTGCCGCAGGCAAGCGGCATGGCGATGGAGCGCACGCCAAGGATGATCGGCGCATTCCACGGCGCGATCCCCAGGCAGACGCCGGCCGGCTGCCGAACGGCCATGGCGAGGCGTCCGGCCTCGCCGGACGGTATGATCTCGCCGGCAACCTGCGTCGTCATGGCACCTGCTTCCCGCAGGATATCGGCAGCAAGACCACAATTGATCCTGCCCCAGAGCGGGGTCGCCCCGGTTTCGCCAACCATCGTCTCGACGAATTCGGCCGTGCGGGCTGTCAGAATATCGGCCGCCTTGTTCAAAAGCGCCCGTCGCTCGCTGGGCCCAATGTCGGACCAGATGGGAAATGCCGCGGCGGCCGCGTTGGCAGCATATGCCGCATCGGCCAGGGAAGCCGCGGGCGCAACGGTTGCAACATCGCCGGTCGCGGGATCGATGCATTCGAATGTCGACGCATCCGACGCATCAAGTGCTTCGTCATTGATCAGCAGTTTCGCGATGAACATGGCGATTATCCGCTCTCCGGCAGGTCATGCCTGCAACGATCTGAATGGGAAAAGGCGCGCACGGATCGACGCGGCCGGGATGCAGCCTCGCCAAACATATGTTCCGTGTGAAAACCTCCTCCCAAAGGCCCATGAGAGGAGATTACGCGGTTGGAGCGGGCTTTGAATGTGATTTTCTGGGTTAATATTGTAAATATCTGGCAATCATGTCACGCTCCGGTCATGTCATGCAAAGGAGGATGGATTGGTTTCGGATAGCGGCATCCATCTTCACGCTCGTGGGGAATGGCGCGAGCCGTCGCTGACGCATCGCACCATTCGTTTTCAGAAAGGTCTCTACGCCCAGTTTCATCACCTCTTCCTGTTGAAGGCGGGTAAAGCGACATTCGTTCTGGATACAGAGGAAGAGAGAAGCCTACAGGGACCGACCCTCGCCTACCTCCCGCCGCAATCGCGATGCGAGCTGCATATGGCGGCAGGGGCTGCCGGCTTCCTTGTCGGCGCCTCACCGCAGATCATGGTCGATGCCATCGGCGACCGGGCGGAATCCTACGCGCTCAGGATATTCGGCGAGCAGGCCTGGTTCATGGCCGAACCGAATATCGACGCGGTTAACGAGATACAGCCGCTCACAGCCGGCTTCGTTCGCGAACTGGACGACCCATCGCGCGCCTCCTGGATGGCGATTACAGCCTATATGCGACTGATCCTGATGGCGCTTTGGCGCGCCGGCGGCGCGGAGACCTTAGAGCAGCGCGGACGCGGCGGCAATGCATCGATCCTGCAGAGATATCGGCAGCTTGTGGAAGCCTGGTTCCGGCAGCATCGGCCGATGACGGACTATGCGCGCGAGCTCGGCGTAACCACCGACCGGCTGCATGCCATCTGCCGGAACGCGCTTGGCCGCTCGCCAGTGCAATTGCTGCACGAACGGGTGGTGCAGGAGGCAAAATTGCGATTGGAGCGCTCGGCCCGTACGGTGCAGGAAATTTCGGACGGGCTCGGCTTTCGCGACCCCACCTATTTCAGCCACTTCTTCAAGAGGAAAACCGGCTTTTCGCCGGCCGCCTATCGCAACGTCGCCCGCAAGAGCGAGGTTGCCGAAAGCACCTTGTCATCAGGCTATGCCGACTGGCCTTGACGTCAAGCATCGGAGCTGGTCAGACGATCAGCCCTTTCATCGGCACGACGTGATCGGATCCGGGGAAGACATCGCGCGCCAAGACCACGGAAGATGCGCCTAGCAGATCGACCGCGATGCCCTTGACGACGGCGCGCAGGTCCGTGGTGGCGGCAAGATCACGGCCGTCGCGCAATTGCGCCGGTTTCAGACCGGGCCAATCGGCAATCACCCGGCCGCCCCTGATCGCGCCACCGGCAAGAAAGGCGGTCGTTCCTGTGCCGTGGTCCGTGCCTTGCGTACCGTTGACCTGAGCCGTGCGACCGAATTCGGTCGCAACGAGGATCGCGGTATCCTTCCAGGCGGAACCGAGCTCCTGCTGGAACGCAGCGAACGAATTGTCGAGACCCACAAGCAGTTTGTTCAGCCGATCCACCTCGCCGGCATGGGTGTCCCATCCCTCGAAGGCAAGTGCCGCGACGCGGGGACCATCGTTCTGCGCCAGCAGACGGGCCGCGCCTCTGGCCATCTGCTCCATGCCCGTGGGATCGCCCGGGCCGCCCCGCGCCTTGACGTCGAGACCGGCGGCGATCTTGCCGGTCGAAATACCCTCGGCAAGAATTTTCGCAAACAGCGGGTCGGTGTGATTGTAGAGATCCATGAGGCGCGGTGGCAGATCGTCGCTGACCGGCTGCAGGTTGGATGGCGACCAGCCCAGAACCGGCGCCTTGCCGCGAATGACGAGCGGTGCATTTGCGCCAACGGACAAGCCGCGAATCTGCGATGCGGCGGGCGAAACCTTGTCGCCCTTGGGCAGCCCCTCCAGCATCCGGTTCAGCCAGCCGGACTCGACACGGCCTGGCGTCTCATAGCCGGATTCCAGCACGTCCTGACCGTCGAAATGCGACCGGTCGCGATAAGGCGTTGCGCTGGCATGCACGACTGCCGCCTGACCTGCGCGATAGAGCCGGTTAAAGTTCGGCATCGACGGATGGAGCGCAAAGAAGCTGTCGAGCGGCAGTGCGGCGTTAGGGCCGCTTGTGGTCATGGCGATCGACTGCCGCAGCATCTGATAATCGGGGTCGCCAACGGGGGGCACCGCCGTCAAGCCATCGAGCGCGCCGCGCAGGATGATGGTGATGAAGCGCGGATCGCGTCCACCGGCGGCATGGGCAAAGCGCGGGATGAAGGCCCAGGCAAACAGGGCGCCTGAAGCGCCCAGCACGGCACGACGGGTGGGTGTCATGAGTTCACAGGTCATCGTCAGCGCCTTTGGAATTCGGGGGAAAGATAAGCGATCACCAGCCCTTGCTTGCGGGTCTCGGCACGCGATACGGCTTGGAGCGTTTCACTTGAAAGAAGCGGCCCCAGGCAATCGGAGACGAAACGACGCGGATCGACCTGGGGCGGCACCGCATTCGCGATCATGTTGGCGACATCCATGCGCATGCCGAGACCCTCGCTGGAGGCCCAGGCGTCGGCGGTATCGGCAAAGCCGTTGGGCCCGGCAGGCGCCCAGAACGGCTGGCCCATCGCCGTCAGGGTGCCGAGGATGACGTTCGGTTTCGGCGTCTCGCCACTTGCCCGTAGAAGTGCGGCCATGAATTCCAGGGGTGAGCGAACCTTTGAGAGCGTCGGGTTCCACGCATCCTCGGAGCTGACCAGGGCGCGATAGACCGCCGATAAATCGCCGTCCGTCTTGCTGAAGGTCGCAGCAACAGTCTGGACAAGCGCAGGCGGCGGGATGTCAGCGACGAAATGCCGGACGAGCTTGGTGGCGATATGTTGCGCGGTGGCAGAGTGGCGAGCAAGGTCCCGCAACGCTTCCCGCCCCTGTTCGACGCCCTTGTCCGCATAGGTCAGGCCGAGCAGCGTCTTGTCACCGGGTTCATGAGCACCCGCGTTGAAAACGAAGGTGCCGGACGCACCGAGCTTGCCGTCGGCGCGTGCTACGGTCCAGCCGGTGATGATCCCGGCAAGCGTCGTCACGTCGGCCTGCGTGTAGCCACCATTGACGCCGAGCGTATGCAGTTCCAGCGTCTCGCGGGCGAGATTCTCGTTGAGACCGCGCTTCTTATTGGCATTGGCTTTCGAATTGGGACCGATCGACTGCTGATTGTCGAGATAGCCGAGCATCGCCGGATGCGTCTCGACGGCGAGCAGCATGTCGGCGAAACGACCGAAGACATGCGGCCGGATGGCTTCGCGCTCGAAGGCGCCGGCAGCGATATGAACCTCCTCGCTCTTCGACACGGCAACCGCAAAATGATTTGCCCAGAACATGGCGAGCCGCTCGCCGAAGCCGATCAGTGGCTGCCGGATGGTGCCGTTGAAGCGGGCCTCCACCTCGGCCAGCAGGATCTCCTGAGGAAGATAGGGTATCGAAGGCTTCTCCACCCTCTCAACCGCCTTGCCGACCGCCACAACCATCGCCTCATTGCTCGGCGGAGCTGTCATGGTGTCCGGTGGCTGGGCCGATGGCTGTCGCGGTCCCTGTGCCGGCATGTCCCGCGGCATGGCGTTGACGGCGGTTGCGGCCTGTTGTTGCCTCGCCTCTTTGCGCTGTTGCTGGAATGCGTACAGAGAAACCAGAAGATCGGCCGTGGACTGAAGCTGCGGCCCGACCGGAATCGGAACGAAGCGCTCCGTGATCTCCTCCATCAATGCGCCGCGCGGATCCGAGGCGATTGGTGCGATGCCGTTATGGTCTGCGCCTAGCCCAAATCGAGAAAGCGCGAGCGCGGCATTAACATCATTCGATTGCTGAGCCATGTTCCTGCCAAATCCTGCATCAAACATACTCCTTCAACGTGAGCGCCCTTCCGATCCGTCGCTCGGCAAGTATGATCATTTTGTGGCAGCGGTCCTCGGTACGATGCGCCGCACCAGGCTTGCGGCAAGCGCACGGCGCTCGTCGTAAGAGAGCGTTGCGGCAAAATCGACGGCGCGCTGTTCAAGCTTTGTGCGCAACGCAAAATCAGCGTTCCGGGCTCGCGCCAGCGCCGCGGCGAGCTCCTCCGCGTTGAGAGTCGGCTGACCGAGGATCGAGGCGGCATCGACCTTGGCCTGCTGCGCCTCGAGGATGGTCTCGTGTTCGTTCTTGCGCGCTTCGCTCAATGCCGCACGCAGGGCCCTCCGCTGCAACGACGGCAATTGCTCGCCGGCGAGCGGCATCATGCCGGCACGCATTTGCGTCTTGCGGATCCACGTCAATCCACCGCCGGCCAGCGCGCCGATCAGAAACGTGTTGAGCACGAGCAGTGATATGACCACTATGCGAAAGCTGCGATCCGTCATTGGCTATCCTGCACTATGGCCGCGTCCGGCCCGATATCGCCGAACATGGTTGCGGTTCCCTCGGAGGCGACCGAGGTATCGGATGTCAGGCCGGGCGTCAGCACGGCAATAGCGATGCTGCCGGCAAGCGCACCGGCGATGCCGACACCGACAAGGCCGATGCCGGCGGAGCCAAAGCGGAACCAGTTTCGGATCGTCAGGCGGCGAGCGAGCTTTGCCAGAACTTTCTCTTCCAGACCGACGTCGCTGTGTTTGACGACATAGGTGTCGAGCAGCGCATCCAGGCCGGCTGCACGCGCAAGCGCTTGGGACGCGCCCGGGCTCCTTGCAAAATTCCGCGCGGTCGCACGCTCTGCCTGCGGCCAACGACCGATATCGCCTCCATAGGCAGCAACCAGCGTCTCGAATCTCTCGGCATTCATAGGACCCGCGATATTCTCAACCATCGCCCTCTTCCCTCAACAAAAGCAGTTGCAACGCGCGTCTTCCCCGCGCAAGCAAGCTCTCCAATGCATCGATGCTGACATCCATGATCTCGGCCGCCTCGGCATTCGACAGTGTCTGATAATAAACCAGAACGATTGCCTCCCGCTGCCGGGGCGCGATCATCTGCATGGCTCGCTCCACACGCCGGAACGGATCGTCTTCACTCAGCAGGCCCGCATCCGGCGCCGGCCCTTCATATTCGATCTCGGGCGGATGCTCGGCCAAAACGTCCTTGCGCCGCCTCAGGCGGTCGTAGCAAAGATTGATCGCAACCCGGTGCACCCAGGTGCTGAAGCGGGCATTGCCCTGCCGCCAGCCGCCGGCCTGCCGCCACACCCGTAAAAGCGTCTCCTGCGCCACATCCTCGGCCTCGGTCGCATCGCCAAGCATGCGGGTCGCGACCGCCACGATACGCGGCAACTGACGCGCCACCATGGTACGCATCGCCGGAGCGTCGCCGGCGGCGATACGTCCGAGCAGATCCTCATCCGGGTCGCCACTCTTGGGGGCGCGATCCCATTTCATCGGCAGTCGCCACCGTTGCGGTTTCGTACGATACGGGCTTCCCGCATCTGTCCCAGGCTTTCGGTTGGCAACCATCGGTCAACCGTCGACTCGAGCAAGAGGCGCCCATCGGATCGCAGCATCTCGGTCAGCGTATCATCCTTCGACATCAAACACAGGCTCACAGTCGTTGAACGATACCCTCGTCAAGTTCCGTCGCTCTGAACCCAAGGATTTTCAGATTTTCTTTTCGGGCTTGACGCCCGTCCCGACGAGTGAACGAAAAGAGCCGGCTCACCCGGACGCAGAGGCCCCAAGCGCTCTTGTCCTGATTGCCGGCACTTCGCATGGTCAAATGCGAAAGCTCATATTCGGTCAGAGCGTCAACAGATCGCTCGTCGTCTGATCCTGGTCATTTGCGGTATAGAAGCTGGCGAAATCAGGCAACTGCGATTGCTGTGCCTGCTGCCCCTTCATGGCCGCCTCGAACTGGCTTTGCGTCAACGAGCCGGAGCCGGACGTATCGAGACTGTTGAACAGCGCCGTTGCCTGATCCTCGCTCACATCGGCCGGACGGGCGGCAACGAACTCGGCTTGGCTGACATTGCCGTCACCATCCGTATCCATCGAGGAAAACGCACTGGAAAGCTCGTCATCCGTCAACTGCCCGGACGACTGGTGATGGCCGTGGTGACCCGCGTGCATGGCTTTGCCAAGCTGCGCTTCGGTGAGCGAGCCGGTATTGCCCTTGTCGAAGCTCTGGAACAGTTGCTGCGCCTGGGTTTCGCTGACGTCGGCCGGCCGTGCGGCCACAAACTCCGCCTCGCTGATACTGCCGTCGCCATTGGTGTCCATGGCGCTGATAAGGTCGCTCTGCTTGCTGCTTTGAGTACCGCTCGCGGACGCCTGCTGGGTGCTCGATGTGGCGGAGCTGCCGTCATCGTCCGAATTCGAGGTCGAGCTGTCGGTGCCGCTGTTGGCCTGCAGATTGAGGATGATGTTCATCAGTTGCGCGATCAGCTGTTGCGCCGACGCGATCTGCGAGGAGTCGTCCGAAGAGTCCGAAGAAGATGACGAGCTCGCGCCGGAAGAATTGCCGGAGGAGCTATCGGACAACAACGATGAGATGGAATCATCGTCGGTCGAGGCTGTCGAACGCGACGTCGGATACTGATAATAATTGTTCGATGAAATCGAGGAGATGCTCGTCATTGGGGCCTCCAGATACGAGCGTTGAGAGAAACTCGAATGGCTTACGCGTATGCGACTTTGAACACGACTGTCACTGAGCCCCACCGGAGAAGGTGAAGACCCGGCCTGGATCATCGATATGAGCGGATGGCGGTGCGAACGCTGGAGATCAAGCGCGTTTTGCGCCCCAACTTGATCAATGCGTCGTTTCCAGTGCCGGCGAACTCGGGCTCGCCCCGCCAATGCATCTCGCCATCATGGCTCCATTGGCATCTGCACATTTTCGATTTTCACTTCCCAACGGAGCGAAACTGCACACCGAAACTTGCGCGTGGCTTATAGGCGCTTGACGAACACATCCTATTGCGATTTCCTTCCCCGATTTTTAGGGAGTATATAAATATCACCACTCTGCTGAACGTCGATGGGACAAGGGATCCCGGTGACGAGCGGCACTGATGGAACAAGAACAAAAATGAGGGGCACAGCTTGAAGATTGGTTTCTGTGGAGACGTGAATGAGGCGCACTAAGGAGGAGGCGGCGGAAACGAGGAGCGAGATCTTGCACTCTGCAAAGGCTCTGTTTCTCGACAAGGGCTATGAAAATGTCAGCCTGGAGGAGATAGCTGCCGCCGCCGGGGTTACACGGGGCGCGGTGCACTGGCATTTCAAGAACAAGCAGGGATTGATGTTCGCAATCCGCGATGAGGCGCAGCAGCCGTTTCAGGAACTGGCGGAGCGGATGTCCAGGGAATTGCCGCCCAATCCGCTCGATCTTATCGCAGAGACGATAGCGGCGATATTCGACGATGTTCAGGGCGATCCACGCAAGCGCAGCATGCTGAAAGTGATGATGCACCTCGACATGGCGTTTTGCGATGGCACCACGAGCCGCGCCAGCTCCTTCCGACACGACATGCACGAACACTTCGAACGCATCTTCACCCTGATGGACGAGAAAACGAAATTGCCGGCGCCCTGGACGCCGGATACGGCCGCTTCCTCGCTGACCGCCGTCATCGGCGGCCTGATCAGCGAATGGACACTCGACAGGGGCAATTTCCAGCTTGTTCCCTGCGGTCAGATGTTCATCAAGATGGTCTTGAAGACATGGTTCCCGCTGGCACAGACCCAGGAAATGGCGGTCTCCCCGGCCTGATGTCCGGCCACCTTCTCCATGTGACTCGACGCAGTTTCGAACGGAAGGCGCCAGGCGCCTTCCCGGATTGCTTGGGAAATAAAAAAAGGATCCGGAGGGAAAGCCGGATCCTTTACTTTGATCGGAGGTCAACCGATCGATGAAAGAAGCCCAACGGATTGGAACGTCAGGCTTCTCTTACCCGGCAAGGGTGCCGGGTAATTCTGTGATTAGAAGCTACGCTCGAAGCGCAGGATACCAGCCCACTGATCCTGGTTTACAGAATCGAAGTTGGTGTAGGAGACTTCCGGCTCGATGAGCAGGTTCTTGACCGGGTTCCACTTGACGTTCGTGGTAGCGGCAAAAATCTTCGAGTCGGTGTAGGCGAGCTGGAGGTTCCACTTCAGCTTTTCGTTGATCGGAACGCCAACGCCACCCCAGACAGCCCAGTCGCCCCAGCCGCACAGCGCCGGACGATCAGCCGGGCAAGCGGAACGATCGAGGTTGGTGCCTGCATACTTGTTGAGCTTGTCGCCGTCGGTGTTCCAGCCGCCCATCAAGAAGGCCGAGAATGCGCCGAAGTCAGCGTCTACACGAGCCTTGATCGCGCCTTCTTCGACGATCGAGTCATAACCGCCGACGACCTTGAAGCCCCATGCGCCAGACTTGAAGCCGGCACCGGCAACAACGTCAGGGGCGTAATGGTTGGACTTGTCGTCCGACCACCAGCCAGCGCCATAGGAAGCGCCCGAGCCGCTGGAGTTCGAGTCTTCGAGCGAGATCACAGCCGTGAAGCCGTTGCCTGCATCGTAGTTGTAGGTCAACTGGTTGAGTTCGTACGGGCCGTCATAGATCACGTCGTCGTTGATGACGTCGCCAGCGTAACCGACATACAGGTTGTACTGCGAGTCGAGCTTACCAACCGTGAAGCCGCCGAGGCTGATGTTTGCGAACAGCAGCTTCGTGGAGGTGGAGCCGCCGTCGTTCCAGTCCCAACGCAGAACCATGTTGGTCTTCAGCGGACCGTATTCGGTGTCGGTCGCGGTGTCGACGTTCAGCTCGGCACGGGTGTGCCACAGCGTGCCGACCTTGCTGTTCGGATTGTAGGCATCGTACCATTCACCTTCAGAACGGACGCGGCCGCCGATCTTGAGGCAGGTTTCCGTGCCCGGAATGAAGAAGTAGCCAGCACCGTATGCGTCGCAAATGCGGACGTATTCCAGCGGCTCGGGCTCAGCAGCAACGATCGCGTCAGCTGCGTGGGCACCGGATACTGCTGCCAGCGCAGCAGCGGAGCCGAGAAGAAGGCTCTTGATGTTCATTATAAACTCCTGGTTGTAATATGCATTTCTAATTTACCGCGAGTACAAAGCTGGAAATGCTGCCCCGAAGATCGGTTCGGTCTGAAACGTGACCGGGCAGCCCGGCAAATACGCACCTGATGTTGGCTTGAGTCCCCTCGAACCTCCATGATTGACCCCGCGGCAAAGGTTTTGAAATGCCCCTACCGATCCGGCCGACTGCTCGACCGTAAGACAAATTATGTCCTGCTTTTGACTTACAAACAGGCCGTATGTTTGTCAATTATATGAAACGGGCTTTGGCGTTAGACTTGGGCGCTGTTGCCTAAATGCAACTGACGACATGGGCTGCAACCCGGATGCGTTCGATCCCGGCAATGGCCTGGAATATGTCATCAGATCCATGGCCGCCAATGCTTCAACAGGCGTTCGCCCGGCCAGTCAGCCGCCAAATATCGTTTGGCCGCCGCAGCAAAGTTGGGAAACAAAACTCAATAAATCGATACACACAGAAATATCGAATCTCCCTAGATTTCGGCGAATCGCGCCATCGAAGGGGACACATTGCGAATGAACGAGAACCGCCTGATCTTCATAGCGACTCCCTGCTTCGGCGGCCTCGTGACCAAGGATTACATGCAATCCATCTTCTCCCTGATGCAGACAGGTGCGCAGGCCGGCATACAGCTGACGCTGGCTCTCCTTGGCAATGACGCCTTGATTACCCGCAGCCGCAACACGCTCGTATCGTCCTTTCTGAACGACACCGCAGCCACCCATATGCTGTTTATCGACGCCGACATCAGCTTCGAACCGGATCAGGTGATGCGATTGCTGGCGGCCGACAAGGATGTCGTCGCGGCGATGTATCCGATCAAGGATTACGATTGGAACACGGCCGCCCGCACTAATTCTCAGGATGGCTCCTCGCTTGCTTCCGCCGCGCTTCATTACGTCGGCACGCCTCTGGTTGGCCAAAGCGCCGAACGGGACGGCGATTTTGTCAGTGCCGTCTATGCCGGAACTGGTATGCTTCTCATCAAGCGTGCGGTCATCGAGGCGATGACCGAGGCCTACTCGGGGCTGCGCTACAATGCCATTCATGCCTATCCGAGCACGAAGCCATCGCCAGGCACACAATACGCGCTGTTTGAATGCATGATCGAGGAGGAGACGGGCCTCTATCTCAGCGAAGATTTCGCCTTCTGCCGTCGCTGGCGTGCACTGGGCGGCAAGATCTGGCTCGATACCGCCAGCAAGCTATCCCACACCGGCCCTCACCGCTTCGTCGGCAATACCGCGCCGCGTTACTGAGGCGGCGTCAAGCCGCGGCTTTACAAAAGCACGCATAGGTTGCCATTTGCATATATGGCAGTCGCGATTCTCCGGGGAATTGCGCTGCTTGCTGCGGGGTTGACAGGAGCGGACGGGAGAGCATAGCCTTCCGTCATTCACCAGGGGGGTCCCGGCAAGGGGCTGAGATACTGCTGGACAATAAGGCTTTGCCTGTTGTGGCGCAGTGACCCGTTGAACCTGATCCAGTTCATACTGGCGTAGGGACGGTGCGAGCGCTCGAAGGCTTCGGATTCCCGCGTGGATTCCATGCCGGCGTCTTTTCATCATTCCGGCTGATTGACTGGGTCTCCAACCGCAACTTGGAGCCTCAAACCATGACCATTGCCGCAAAGAACCTCACCCCGACTGTCACCACCGGCCCGATGCCGGCATCACGGAAGATCTACGCCCCCGGGGACATCCATGCCGATATCCGCGTACCGATGCGCGAGATCAGCGTTCACCCCACATCGGGCGAGCCGCCCGTCATCGTCTATGATTCCTCCGGCCCTTACACCGTCGAAAGCGCGGATATCAGCATCGAGCAGGGCTTGCCGCAGTTGCGCCGAGACTGGGTGCTCGCTCGCGGCGACGTCGAGATCTATGAGGGCCGCCACGTACGCCCCGAGGACAATGGCTTCGTCACCGGCGAGCGGCTGACACCGGACTTTCCGGCCAAGCGTCAGCCGCTGAGGGCCATAGACGGCAAGGCCGTGACCCAGCTCGCCTATGCCCGCGCCGGCATCATCACCCCGGAAATGGAATTCATCGCCATCCGTGAGAACCTCGGCCGCAAGGCGAAGGCCGAGACCATGATCCGCGACGGCGAGAGCTTTGGCGCTCACATCCCCGACCATGTCACCCCGGAATTCGTGCGTCAGGAGGTCGCGGCCGGCCGCGCGATCATCCCGGCCAACATCAATCATCCGGAAAGCGAGCCGATGATCATCGGCCGTAACTTCCTGGTGAAGATCAACGCCAATATCGGCAATTCCGCCGTCACTTCCTCCATGGCCGAGGAGGTCGAGAAGATGGTCTGGGCAGCACGCTGGGGCGCCGATACCGTCATGGATCTATCGACCGGCCGCAACATTCATAACATCCGCGAGTGGATCATCCGCAATTCGCCACTGCCGATCGGCACCGTGCCGCTTTATCAGGCGCTGGAGAAGGTTAGCGGCATCGCCGAGGATCTCACCTGGGAAGTCTACCGCGACACGCTGATCGAGCAGGCCGAACAGGGCGTCGATTATTTCACCATCCATGCCGGCGTCCGGCTGCACTACATCCCGCTGACGGTCAATCGCGTCACCGGCATCGTCTCGCGCGGCGGCTCGATCATGGCCAAGTGGTGTCTCCATCATCATCGCGAGAGCTTCCTCTACGAGCATTTCGAGGAAATCTGCGATATCTGCCGCGCCTATGACGTTTCCTTCTCGCTCGGCGACGGTCTCCGCCCCGGGTCGATCGCCGATGCGAACGACGCCGCGCAATTTGCCGAACTCGAGACACTGGGCGAACTGACGAAGATCGCCTGGGCGAAAGACTGCCAGGTCATGATCGAAGGACCCGGCCATGTGCCGATGCACAAGATCAAGGAGAACATGGACAAGCAGCTCGCCGTCTGCGGCGAGGCGCCCTTCTACACGCTCGGGCCGCTGACCACCGATATCGCACCGGGCTACGATCATATCACTTCTGGCATAGGCGCTGCGATGATCGGCTGGTTCGGTACGGCCATGCTCTGCTACGTCACCCCGAAGGAGCATCTCGGCCTGCCCGATCGCAACGACGTCAAGACGGGTGTCATCACCTACAAGATCGCCGCCCACGCGGCCGATCTCGCCAAGGGTCACCCCGCCGCTCAAGTCCGCGACAACGCATTGTCGCGTGCCCGCTTCGAATTCCGCTGGGAGGACCAGTTCAACCTGTCGCTCGACCCCGATACCGCCCGCAGCTTCCATGACGAAACCCTGCCGAAGGAAGCCCACAAGGTCGCGCATTTCTGCTCGATGTGCGGCCCAAAATTCTGCTCCATGCGGATTTCGCATGACATCCGCGCCGAGGCGCAAAAGGAGGGGCTGGAAGCGATGGCGGCAAAATACCGCGAGGGCGGCGACCTCTACATGCCGATCGACGTCACCGCAGAGCCGGCCGAGTGATATGCGCATCCTCGTCAAAGGGGCCGGCGTTGCCGGCCTCGCCGTGGCCCACGAACTGCTTCGGCGCGGCGCTGAGGTGACAATCTCGGACCCCTGCCCGGATTTCAGCCGAGCCGCCTCGTGGCTTGCAGGCGGCATGCTGGCGCCTTGGTGCGAACGGGAAAGCGCCGATGAGGCGGTGCTGGAACGCGGGCGCGATTCGGCCGATCGATGGGAAGCGATCCTGCCCGACAAGATTGTCCGCAACGGTACGCTTGTCGTCGCGCCCAACCGCGACCAAAGCGAGGTGAAACGCTTCGCCAGCCGCACGACAGGCTATCGTTGGGTCGACGAACACGACATCGCCACCCTCGAACCGTCGCTCGCCGGTCGCTTCCGGCATGGCCTGTTCTTTCCGCAGGAAGCACACCTCCATCCCCGGGAGATATTGCAGTCATTGAAGGACGATCTCCTGGCAAGGGGCGTCGCCTTCGACCACGGGATAGCGGATGGAGCCGAATTCGAAGCGATCATCGACTGCACGGGAGCTGCCCGCATCGGTCAAGACCGGCCACTGCGGGGTGTTCGTGGCGAGATGCTCTGCCTGCAGACGCACGAGGTCACCCTTGCAAGGCCTGTGCGCCTGCTGCATCCGCGTTTTCCCGTCTATATCGTGCCGCGCGGCGACGGCCTGTTCATGGTCGGCGCGACAATGATCGAAACGGAATTTCAAGGGCCGATCACGGCCCGCTCGCTGATGGAGCTGCTGAACGCCGCCTACGCGTTGCATCCAGCCTTTGCCGATGCCGCCGTCGTCGAAACCGGCGCCGGCATTCGCCCTGCCTTTCCCGACAATCTGCCACGGGTAACGCGGGAGGACAAAACCGTCCTGATCAACGGCCTTTATCGCCATGGCTTCCTGCTGGCGCCGGCGATGGCTGTCGAAGCAGCAGATCTCGTCTTTTCCGGACACAACAACGACAGGAACCGCCCATGCGCCTGATCATCAATGGCGAAGCTCAAATCGTCGAGGCCGCCACACTTTCGCAGCTTCTGGCCGCTCTCGACTATGAGGGGGAATGGCTGGCAACGGCCATCAACGGCGAACTCATCCACCGCGAGGAGCGCGACGACCATAGGCTCGCCGACAATGACAGGATCGAGATCCTCACGCCGATGCAGGGAGGCTGACCCATGCTCGACCTTTACGGAACCAAGATTGCGTCCCACCTGCTTCTCGGCACGGCACGCTACCCTTCTCCCGCCGTGCTGGCGGACGCGGTGCGGCGCTCCCAAACCGAAATCGTGACGGTCTCGTTGCGCCGGGAAGCGGCCGGCGGCCGCAACGGCGGTGCATTCTTCGACGTGATCCGCGAACTTGGCGTCCATGTTCTTCCCAATACCGCCGGATGCCATGGAGTTTCGGAAGCGGTCCTGACCGCGAAGATGGCGCGCGAGGTGTTTCGAACCAACTGGATCAAGCTCGAAGTGATCGGCAACCACGATACCTTGCAGCCCGATGTCTTCGCGCTGGTGGAGGCGGCCCGGATTCTTGCGGGCGAAGGCTTCGAGGTCTTTCCCTATACGACGGACGATCTCGTCGTCGCCGAACGGCTGCTGGACGCCGGCTGCAAGGTCCTGATGCCCTGGTGCGCACCGATCGGATCGGCGGCAGGTCCGCTCAACCTTTCCGCACTTCGCTCCATGAGGGCGCATTTCCCGGATGTGCCGCTCATCGTGGATGCCGGCATCGGCCGGCCGTCCCACGCGGTCGCCGTCATGGAACTCGGCTTTGATGCCGTGCTTCTCAACACGGCCGTTGCCGGTGCCGGCAATCCGGCGTCGATGGCGGAAGCTTTCGCAAAGGCGATCGATGCCGGCAGACAGGGATTTGCCGCAGGCATGCTGGAGCCGCGCGATATGGCCGTGCCGTCTACGCCCCTCATCGGAAGGGCGGTTTTCCCATGACCCTCGATCCCTTCTACCTGATCGTCGATAGCGCCGCCTGGATCCGGAGGCTGGTGCCGCTCGGCGTCAAGCTGGTGCAGCTGCGCATCAAGGACCGTACGCCGCCGGAGATCCGCATGGAGATAAATGCTTCGAAGGCAGTTTGTGCTGCTCACGGATGCCAGTTGATCGTCAACGACTATTGGCAACTCGCAATCGAGGAGGATTGCGATTTCATCCATCTCGGCCAGGAAGATCTTGCTTCGGCGGACTTCGGCGCCATTCGCCGGGCCGGATTGAGGTTCGGGCTATCGACGCACGATGAAGCGGAATTGGCGACCGCGCTTGCGGCCGAGCCAGACTACATAGCGCTCGGCCCCATCTATCCGACCATTCTCAAAGCCATGCCGTGGGCGCCGCAGGGTCTGGAACGTATCGGCCAATGGAAAGCGCGTGTTGGCGACATGCCGCTGGTCGCGATTGGCGGACTGACCGTCGAACGTCTGGGCGCCGTATTCGAGCAAGGGGCCGACATCGCCGCCGTCGTGACCGACATCACTCGCAATACCGACCCCGAATCGCGGACGCGCGAATGGCTCAAGGCAACGCGACCTCCGGCTGGCTGATGAAATCAGGCGCTATATCGTGCACCTTGGGCTGCATTCCGGACCTGCTGCCCGATGAATGGCACATTCATAAAATATTCAGCTGAACATAATCATGCTTAAGACGTTGATTAAATGACTCGCGCATTCGCTGAGCATGAACGACTGCTTTGGAGGTAGTCATGATAAAGAAAACAGTTCTTACGGTTTTGTTGGCCGCGACGGTGGTAGGTGGCGCACTGGCGCCCGCCAGCTTCGCGCAGGCACAACAATATGACGGCCGCCCGCCCTATCGCGGCGACTGGCGCGGCCACGACGACTGGCGTCGTCATCACCACCATGGCAATGGCGGGGTCATCGCCGGCGGCGTTGCCGCTGGCCTCATCGGCGGCCTGATCGGCGGCGCTATAGCCAATGGCGGCGGCGGTCCGGTCTATGCCGCACCTCCGCCGCCCCCGCCCAGATGCTGGTTCGAGAACCGCGCGGTTCAAAACCAGTATGACGATGGCTGGCACTACGAGCGCATTCGCGTTTGTAACTAGGACGCCGGCCGAGTTCGTCCTAGGCGGACGATCAGCCTCCTAAACGATTTGGAATTGCCGGCAGCCGCAGACTGCCGGCAATTTTTTTAACGGCCACGCCGTCGAATTATAAACCGTGCGTGCGCGGATAGGCGTTGCGTTGAGGGAAAACGTAGCCGGCAAGACGTTCGGGCGCCGGACGCCAGATCTCCACCCTCAGCGGATAGCAAGGCACCGTATCGCTCGAATGTTCGCTGCCGCAATCGCCGCCCGGGCAGGCCGAAAGAGCGCCAAGGAGATCGACCTCCGCAAAAAATTCGATGAAATCGCCCGGCCTTACAGGACTTGCCTTCATGAAATATTGATGTGTGTCCTGCGTGAAGCCGGTGCACATGAAGACGTTCAGCACATCATGAACGTGAAACTCCGCCTCCTGGACCGGAATGTTCATTTCTTTTGCAAGGGCGCGCGACAGATTGGAGTGGCAGCACTGGTGATAGTCGTCCCCCTTCAGCAGCCTGTTGGTGTAGGGGTCGCAGCGTGTGCCGATCACGTCATGAACGCCGGCTCCGTCCGCATCCCAACCGTACCAGCCGAGCGTATCGTGCGTGATCGTCGCCATCGGCCGAAGATAGGGCAAGGTACTCCAGAGCCGATCGCCGACACCGACATGGGTTGCGTGCAGCGCGCGGGTCTTGCCGCTGAAAAACCGTTCCGAAAGGTCTTTGGCGTTCCACAGATTGAGGTCGCCGACCTGCGACCCCTCGACGCTGACAATGCGAAAGAAATGCCCCTTCGGCACCCGGAAGCTGCCACCCTCGCGCGGCGGCACGATGACTTCGTCTACCTTGGCCATGCCCTGCCGGGCAGCATGAAGCAGATCCATATCGGCGGGCTGCAGCGTTCCATTCGGATAGACCACGACCGGCGGCTTGCGGCGCCGCTCCTCGGCATCGGCCGGAGCCGGCATATCAAAGAGGCTGTTCATGAGGACTTTACATTCCTTAACGAGTTGGAAGCGAGCCTTGCGGCCTTCCAGCAATGTAAGGATATGGGACAGGTGCACAACATCGATTATCCTTGCTCTTTGGCTAAGCCTTGCTTAGCCTTGAGCGATGCAACACCTTCCGCTTGCCTCGCTGCGCGCCTTTGAGGCCGCCGCCCGTCACGAGAGCTTTGTCAAGGCGGCAGCCGAACTCAATCTGACGGCAGCCGCCATAAGCCAGCATGTGCGTGCCGTGGAGAATTGGCTGGGCGTGGCATTGTTCAACCGCCATGCGCGAGGCGTCACAGCGACGACGGCGGGCCGCGAATTTGGGGCGGCTGTTACAGCCAGTCTGGGACATATCGAAATCGCGGCGCGGCAAGTACGGCTCGATAGCCCCGACCGACCCGTCAGCGTGGCATGCATTGCCTCGGTCGCCACGCGCTGGCTGATACCCCGCCTGCCCGTCTTCCACAAAGACCATCCCGATATCCGCATCAACATCGTCTACGCGCTGGATGCACGCACACCCGAAGCGGCGGGCGTCGATCTTCTGATCCGCCACGGACCGAGACCGGCGGTGAACGCCGTTTCGCTTCTGTCTGCCGAGACACGGCCGACCTGTTCGGCGGAATACGAACGCCGTCACGGTCCGCTGCATCAACCCGCTGACCTTGCTGCTGCCGATCTCCTGCACGACGAAACGACGGCGTCCTGGGCAAGATGGTTCGCGCTGGCGGGTGTTTCCCGACCGGCAAATTCAGGGCCGATCTTTGCCGATTTCAGCTTGATGATCGGATCGGTCATCGGCGGCCAGGGCATCGGTCTCTGCCCGACATCCCTCATTGCCGAGGAATTGGCGAATGGCACGCTGGTTACTCTGTTCGACACGCCATTGGATACCGACAAGTCATATTGGCTGCTTCAGGCCAGCCGCCTTTCCCGCGAGGCGGAGATATTTCGCGACTGGCTGGTTTCCGTCAGCAGGTAAGCTGTGAGGCCCGCGATTTGCGAGGGGCCAGGCGGTGCGCGACCGGCAGGCCGCCTGGCTGCGATGGATATCCTCTCCGCCGCTTTCGGCGAAACATTGCCACGGCCGTTCGGCACGCGCCCGACCATTGCCGCGCCGATGCCTGCCGCAATGGTCTTCGGCACCACCTTGGTCTCATCCCCTCACCCTCCCGTGCGATGATCCGATCTGATCAAAGTCTCACGCGGGCGACAGAGGCTCCTTCCTCAGCCGAAGCGGGCAACGAGAAAGTCGATGACACTGCGCAACATCGCGGTCGGGCGCCGATCCGGCGCATAGACCAGATGCATCGGCGTCGGCTTGTAAGACCATTGCGGCAACACCGGCTCCAGCCGGCCGGCATCGAGATCGGCGGCAAGCAGCAACTCCGGCTGCAGCGCGATGCCGGCCCCATGCAATGCCGCAACGCGCAGCGCTGCGCCCTGGTTCGCGGTGAACCTGCCCTTTATCGCGACCTCTCGGGTCTCTCCCTCCGGGCCGACGAGATGCCAGCGCCCCTGCAAGCGCCAATAGGAATGGCCGAGACACATGTGATCGACGAGATCCTCCGGGGCCTGCGGTCTGCCGCAGCGATCGAGATAGTCCGGCGAAGCCGCAAGAATGCGTCGATAGGGTTTTAGCGGACGCGCCACGAGATTGGTGTCCGTCAGGGCGCCGATATGGATGCCGAGCTCGTAGCCCTCGCCGATCAGATCATGCGGATTGTTGTCGAGCGCCAGATCGACGCTGACGTCGAGATTCCGGTGAAGATAGTCGACAAGCGCCGGCACGAGGCTTTGCGTTCCGAAACTGACGGGAGCGACGAGCCGCAAGCGTCCGCGCGGAGCGGATTGCAGTTCGGAGGCCGATTGCTCGGCAAGCTCCACCTCCGCCAGTACCGTCTTGCAGCGTTCGTAGTAGAGCTTGCCGACCTCGGTCAGCTGGTGACGGCGTGTCGTGCGGTGAAGCAGGCGTGCGCCCAGCCGCTGTTCGATCGTCCTGACATGTTTGGCGACCATGGCGGACGACACATCGCTGATGTCGGCGGCGGCGGCGAAGCTGCCCTGCTCAACCACTCTGACGAACATCGCCATGCCGGCCAACTTGTCCACGATTACCTACCTACGGGTTCGGAATGAAGTAAATGTGAGCGTATTTATCACCCGATGGTTTTGCAAGATAGTCCGTCGCGCCGAACATCCGGCAACATACCTCAAGGAGACACCATGCCCATCTTGCGCTTGGAAATGCATCCCGGCCGCACTCAGGATCAGAAGCGCGCCTTCGTTCGCGAAGCGACCAGGGCCGCCGTGGAAACACTCGCCTGCCCGCCGGAATCGGTGGAAATCGTGATTACCGAGATCTCGAAGGAGTCCTGGGCAACGGCGGGCAAACTGAAATCGGATAGCTGAGGCAACCCGATTTCACGATCGCGGCCTGGCGGTCCCTATTCGATCGTCAGGCCTCGTCCGGCAGGAGGCCTTGCCGCCCCCAGGCCTCTGCCCGATCCATCAGGCGCGCCATCTCCTGCTTGAGAGCGTGGGAGCGGATGATATCGGCGGCATGGTTCTGATTGGTGCGCGGATTGTAAAACACACCGATCTCCTCGCCGCTCTCTCGCCTTGCCACCTCCAGGCGCGACTTCACCTCTTCGACTTCGGCCTTCACCGCAAAGTACCGCTTCATGACCTCGACAAGGTCGTGGTCGCTGACATTGGTCTCCATGCGTACTCCATCATGCTCATTTTAGCGTTTCGCAATGATCTGATTCGGTTGGCGAAATCTAGGCGGCGCGATGAAGTGAGGCATATGACCGGCGCTCAGAGGCGTTGATTGACGTTTTCATGTCACATCGACACTAGGACCAGCTTTCCTTGACCGACTGCATCACCACATTGGTCGATGTGCTGGCAACGAAAGGCAGGCTGGAAATCTTTTCGCCAAGAACGATGCGATAGCGGCGGATATCGGAGGTCCGAACCTTCAAAAGATAGTCGAAACGGCCCGCGATCATGTGGCATTCTTCGATCTCCTTTATCTTCTTGACGGCGTTGTTGAAGCTGAGCAAAGCTTCCTCGCGCGTATCCGTCAATTTCACCTCGGCAAAGGCGACGTGATCCAGGCCAAGCTTGATCGGATTGAGTATAGCCTTGAAGCCGTCAATGTAACCGGAATCGATCAGCTTCTTCAGGCGTGCCTGGCATGGCGTCTTGGAAAGGCCGACCCGCTCCGAAAGTTCCGTGATCGACATGCGTCCGTCCTCGACCAGTGCGTCGAGGATCTTTTGATCGAACTGGTCAATTTCACTGGATTTGGTCATTTTTGCAGGCATTCCTATTTGAAGTAAGCAATATTGAAGTTCAATATGACTGGAAAGCCGCAGTTTCAAGGCGGAACGCTTTTCTAGAATGCAGTATGTTCTGATCGAAGCAACGGGAGGGCTGCGGGTGGCGATGTCGCCGACATCCACTCAAGCCATCGGGACCCTTGCACCTTGAGGTTATCATGACTGTCTCTGCCAAACTTGCCACTGAAGAACCGGCTCCGGACTCTGCCCCATTTTCACATTTCGCGCCGCCCATCCGTGAACAAAGCCAGCTCCGTCAGGCAATCACCGCCGCCTACAGGCGCCCCGAGACCGAATGCCTTCCCTTCCTGGTCGAGGCTGCCACCTTGCCGGAAGCCACTCGCGAGGCTGCAAGGAAGACGGCCAGGACCCTGATCGAAGCTTTACGCGCCAAGCACAAGGGCGACGGGGTCGAAGGCCTGGTGCAGGAATACTCCCTCTCAAGCCAGGAAGGCGTCGCGCTGATGTGCCTCGCCGAAGCCCTTCTGCGCATTCCCGACACCGCCACGCGCGACGCGTTGATCCGCGACAAGATCGCCGGCGGCGACTGGAGGTCGCATCTCGGTGGCGGACGCTCGATGTTCGTCAATGCCGCCACCTGGGGATTGGTCGTGACGGGCAAGCTGACATCGACGGTCAATGAAGGCGGGCTGTCCGCCTCGCTGACAAGACTGATCGCGCGCTGCGGCGAACCTGTCATCCGTCGCGGCGTCGACATGGCCATGCGCATGATGGGCGAGCAGTTCGTCACCGGCGAGACGATCGACGAAGCCTTGCGGCGGGCCCGTGCGCTCGAGGCAAAGGGCTTCCGCTATTCCTACGACATGCTCGGAGAAGCCGCGACGACGCATGCCGATGCCGAGCGCTACTATCGCGACTATGAAAATGCCATCCATGCGATCGGCAAGGCATCGGCCGGCCGCGGCATCTATGAGGGGCCGGGCATCTCGATCAAGCTTTCAGCACTGCATCCGCGCTACTCGCGTTCGCAGACGGAAAGGGTGATGGGCGAGCTTCTGCCGAAGGTGAAGGCGCTGGCGCTCCTTTCCAAGAGCTATAATATCGGCCTCAATATCGACGCCGAAGAGGCCGACCGGCTGGAACTGTCGCTCGATCTCCTGGAAGAACTTTGCCTCGATCCCGATCTCTCCGGCTGGGATGGCATCGGCTTCGTCGTGCAGGCCTATGGCAAGCGTTGCCCCTTCGTCCTCGACTTTATCATCGATCTTGCCCGCCGCTCCGGACACCGCCTGATGGTCCGCCTCGTCAAGGGTGCCTACTGGGACGCCGAGATCAAGCGCGCGCAGCTGGACGGCCTGGAAGGCTTCCCCGTCTACACCCGCAAGATCTATACCGATGTCTCCTACGTAGCCTGCGCCAAGAAGCTGCTTTCGGCGACCGATGTGGTCTTCCCGCAATTCGCCACCCACAATGCGCAGACGCTTGCCACGATTTACGAAATGGCCGGGCGCGATTTTTCCGTCGGCAAGTATGAATTCCAATGCCTGCACGGCATGGGCGAACCACTTTACGAAGAAGTCGTCGGCGCTCAGAACCTCGGCCGGCCCTGCCGCATCTATGCGCCCGTCGGCACCCACGAGACGCTGCTGGCCTACCTCGTCCGCCGCTTGCTGGAGAATGGCGCCAACTCGTCCTTCGTCAACAAGATCGCCGATCCTGATGTGCCCGTGTCCGAGCTGATCGCCGATCCGGTCGAGCGCGTGCGCGCAATGTCCGTCGTCGGCGCACAGCATGACAAGATCGTTCTGCCCACGGACCTGTTCGGCAATGCACGGCAAAACTCCGGCGGCATCGATCTCTCCAACGAGACCGCGCTCTCCGATCTGTCCGCACAATTGCAGGCCTCCGCAGCCACGGATTGGATCGCAAAGCCGCTGCTCGCAGACGGCTCCGAACGCGGAACGGCCCGCGCGGTCCTCAACCCCGCCGACCACACCGACTTCGTTGGACAGGTCACGGAACTCGAACCGCAGGATGCGCCCGATGTCATGCGGCTTGCGGCTGCGGCTTCCGAGCGCTGGGCAGCCGTGAGCCCGGACGAGCGCGCCACCATCCTGGAGCGCGCTGCCGATCTCATGCAGGGCGACTTGCCTGTTCTCGTCGGCCTGACCATCCGCGAGGCTGGCAAATCGGCCGCAAACGCCGTCGGCGAAATCAGGGAAGCGATCGACTTCCTTCGCTACTACGCCACGCAGGCGCGCACGGTGCTGTCGCCTGGAAGCGTTCCGCTCGGTCCGGTCGTCTGCATCAGCCCGTGGAATTTCCCCCTGGCGATCTTCACCGGCCAGGTTGCGGCTGCGCTGGTCGCCGGCAATCCCGTCGTTGCAAAGCCTGCCGGTAACACGCCCCTGATCGCGGCGCAGGGCATTCGCATTCTGCATGAAGCCGGCGTCCCGCACGACGTCCTGCAGTTCGCACCCGGCAGCGGCAGAATGGGTGCAGCACTCGTCGGCGCGCCCGAAACCGCTGGCGTCATGTTCACCGGCTCGACGGAGGTCGCCCGCCTGATCCAGGCGCAGCTTGCAGAACGGCTCTCCAAATTCGGCAAGCCAATCCCCCTGATTGCCGAAACCGGGGGCCAGAACGGCATGATCGTCGACTCCTCGGCCCTTGCCGAACAGGTCGTCGGCGACGTGATCGCCTCGGCCTTCGACAGCGCCGGACAGCGTTGCTCGGCTTTGCGCGTCCTTTGCCTGCAGGAAGAAGTGGCGGATCGCACCCTGACGATGCTGCGGGGCGCGCTTCGCGAACTGTCGGTCGGCAAGACCGATCGGCTTGCGGTCGATATCGGCCCGGTCATCGACGACAATGCCAAGCGCGGCATCGATGAGCATGTCGAGCGCATGCGCAAGCTCGGATGCAATGTCGAGCAGCTCGACCTTCCCGCGAGCGCCGCCAAAGGCACTTTCGTCGCTCCGACCATCATCGAGCTGAAGAAGCTGAGCGATCTCAAGCGAGAGGTGTTCGGTCCCGTTCTTCATATCATGCGCTATCAGCGCAAGGGATTGGACAAGCTCATCAATGAAATCAACGCATCCGGTTATGGCCTGACTTTCGGCCTGCACACGCGGCTTGACGATACGATCGCCCATGTCACCGAGCGCGTGCGTGCCGGCAATCTCTACGTCAACCGCAACATCATCGGCGCGGTCGTCGGCGTCCAGCCCTTCGGTGGCCGGGGCCTGTCCGGCACTGGCCCGAAGGCGGGCGGCCCGATGTATCTGCGCCGCCTGGTCGCCTCTTCGACCGAACCATTGCGGGACGCTTCCGTACAAGGCGATCCGGCTGCCGAGCAGTTCATCGCCTGGCTCGAAAGCAAGGGGGCTGCGGACGCGGCAAAGCAGCCGCGTGCCGTCGCCGCCCAATCGTCTCTGGGCTTCAATACCGAGCTTCAAGGCCCGGTCGGTGAATTGAACCTTTACGCGCTGCATCCACGCGGCAGGATCCTGCTTGCTCCGCAGACGACGCTCGGCCTGCATGTGCAGATCGCCGCCGGGTTGGCGACAGGCAATTCGATCGTCATCGATGCCGCGTCGGGCTTGCAGGGCGAGCTTCACGGCCTGCCTGCGCAGATCGCCAGGCGCATCTCCTGGACGAAGGACTGGGCAGCGGACGGCCCATTTGCCGGCGCGCTCATCGAGGGCAATGCCGAGCGCGTGCAAACGGCGATCAGGACGATTTCGGCAATCCCCGGCCCGCTCGTTCTCACCCAGGCGGCGTCGAGCGAGGAAATTGCCAGGAGCGCCGATGCCTATTGCCTGAACTGGCTGCTGGAAGAGGTGACAACCTCGATCAACACCGCAGCAGCCGGCGGCAATGCCAGCCTGATGACGATCGGATAACATCGGACGCGGTCTGACATTCGTGCGATGGCCGGACCGGAAGGGACCGGCCATCGTATTTCCTGCGGAAGACCCGGAGAGCCATGGGATTCTCGGACCTCGCGCCGATCACGCAGCCCGATTGTCGGATAGTCCAGCCGGGAGAGCACGCGCCACGGCGCTTAGAAGATCGGTCTGAGAGATCAGGCCGAGGATCTTCAATTCCGCGTCTATGATGATGACGGCATGCGTGTGGCCATCGGTCAACACCGGAAGCAGGCTCAATGCCTTGTCCCCAGCTGACGCAGTCGCTGCTGGAGATATATGATCCTTGAACGAAACGGATGCCTGCGCAAGTTCGCGCAAGCCCAAGGTCCCGATCAATCGACCGTCATCGCTCCTCACCGGAAGTGTGCGAATATTGTGCTTCAGGAGAAGGGCCCGGGCGTCTTCGGTCGTGCCGCTTTCCTCGATCGAAATGACGTCTTGCGACATGATGTCCCGGCACAGGATCTTGCCGTTGGAGCGGACAAGCGATTCGAACTCGACCTGTCGCAACAATCTGCCAAGATCACCGCGGTCGATATCGAATGATTCATCAAGGTTGACGAGCGCGGCATCGATATCCTGCTCATTGAAGCCGACACGCCGATCCGACGGCAGGTCGGTGGTTCCATGCAGATTGGCTGCAACCGGCGCCGCAACATGCGGATAGGACCGCCGCGATAATTTGTGGAACGCAATGCCCAAAGCGACGAGGACGCAGGAGTTCAGGGCAACCGGGATCAACGGAAAGAGCAAGCCCCAATGCGCCACGGCCGGCCCGCCGAGCACGGCGGTCAGCGCCGCAGCCCCACCTGGCGGATGGAGGCTGCGGGTAAACGACATTGCCGCGATCGCCAATGCAACGCCGACACCGATGGCAATGACCGGATCATGGACCACATGGGCGGCAAACACGCCCATGAGCGCTGAAATCGTGTTGCCTCCGATGATCGACCAAGGTTGGGCAAGCGGGCTGGCAGGCACGGCAAACAGCAGCACCGCAGAGGCGCCCATGGGCGCCACAATGAGCGGAAGATCGATACCGTCTCCGAAAAAATACCCGCCGATCATGCCGGTTACGGCGATACTGATCAACGCTCCAAGGCAGGCCAAAAGCCGTTCCCGCAAGGTGGCTCCGGCCAGAATGGGCGTGAAGAGCCGAAAACGCGCGCTGGCTGGTTTCGATTGCGGATCCAGTGATGACATAGCAGAACCTGTAAATGTACCCGTCTCAAGTGAGGGCTGTTGAGGAAAGTCAGCGCGAAACCACTGAAGCTCGATTGGCAACCAGTGCCTCGTGAAAGAAGCCGAAGGCTGGCGACTGATTATCTTTGCGGCGGATCAACAGTGTTTCGACCTCGCCGAGGGTGTGGGTCTTGATGTCGTTTGGCCAATGCATCATCTCCAGCACGGATCGGGGCACCACGCCGACGGCGTGGCCAGCGACGACATTTGCCAGAATGGCGTGATAGGACGCGACTTCGACGGTGCGGATTTGTCGGGCCTGCCGAATCCAATGCTCAGCCACGCGACGATAGGTGCAGCCCGGCTCAAGAGCAACGAGCACGTCCGACTGAATGTCTGCCGCGGTACGAACATTGCGGGAGGTGGACGGAAGGACCAGAAGCAGGTCTTCCGCAAAGACCGAGTTTGCCTGGAGAAGATCAAATTGGCGCTCGGATGAGGCAGAGGCAGTGTCGGACAGATCGGCCGGAACACGGGCGATCAATGCGCAATCGATTTCCTCCGAAAGAACGCCACGGGTTAACTCGTCTGTGGCGCCGATCGTCAATCGCAGAGAAATAGCCGGGTAGGTCTGACCAAACTCCTGCAACACCGTAGGAAGACGACTGGCCGCCGTGCTTTCCATCGTACCCACGCGCAGAACCTCGGCAGGTCCAGCCGAAATGACGGCATTTCTCGCGTCCTTGGCAAGCGCCGTCAAACGACGTGCATAGGAGCGAAAAACCCGCCCTTCCCGGGTCAGCGTCATCTTCTTTCCATCGCGGCTGAACAGGGCAACGCCAAGTTCGTCTTCCAGCGCGCGAACGCGGTTGGTGATATTGGACGGCGCGCGGCCGATGATTGCCGCGGTACGGGTGACGCTCGATTGTTCTGCGACGACCAGGAAAATTTCGAGGGCTGTGAAATCCATTGTCTCTCAAATATGAGAATTAAGATGCCACACTATTCTCGATCTCGAAACCATAATCAAGATCGCGAAGAGGATCGATTTTCGAAGATTCAATGCCGGCGGAGAAAGAATGCGTGCATGTCGATCAGGAACGAAGACGACAAATCTGGTGGCGACCCATCGCCCGCCTGTCTCGTTTACGAGATAGACCCGGCCCTTACGGGATTGCAGCAATCTGCCTTCTTGCTTCTTTCGGGATGATGGCTCAGGCGCCACGGGGCCCATGACGCGGCCGCGATATATTGCCAGCAATCGTCTTCCTGGCAACGACCGCGATCCGATCAGTGCTTCAGGATCTGGCTCAGGAAGAGCTTCGTTCGCTCATGACGCGGATTGCTAAAGAAGTCCTGCGGAGCGCCCTCCTCGACGATTTGGCCGGAATTCATGAAGATAACCCGATCGGCAACGGCCCGCGCGAAACCCATTTCATGCGTCACGCATACCATCGTCATGCCGTCTTTGGCGAGACTCGTCATGGTCTCCAGCACCTCCGATACCATTTCCGGATCGAGCGCGGACGTCGGCTCGTCGAAGAGCATGATCTGCGGCTGCATGCATAAAGACCGGGCGATCGCCACCCGCTGCTGCTGGCCGCCGGACAGCTGGACCGGATACTTGTTTGCCTGCTCCGGAATGCGAACCCGCTCAAGAAAGCGCAAAGCGGTCTGCCGGGCCTCGGCTTCCGACTTGCCCTTGATCCACATGGGGCCGACCATGCAGTTCATCAGCACCGTCATATGCGGGAAGAGATTGAAGTGCTGAAACACCATGCCGACGTTCTTGCGCACGTCGCCGACGTTGCGCATCCGGTCATGCAGCGTGATGCCGTTGACGGTTATCTCGCCTTCCTGATGCGCCTCCAGCCGGTTGAAGCAGCGGATAAGCGTCGACTTTCCCGAGCCGGACGGACCGCACACCACGATGCGCTCTCCCTTGCGAACGGTCAGATTGATGTCCGTCAGCACCTTGAAGCTGCCGTACCACTTCGAAACGTTCTTCACTTCGATGATCTTGTCGCCGTTCATCGCACTTTGCTCCTGGCATAATGGCGCTCGATGCGCGACTGGATAAGCTCGAGGCAGATCGACAGGATCCAGTAGAGCATGGCGGCCGAAATCAGCATTTCCATGTGCTGGAAGGTCTTCTGCCCAAGTGTGCGCGCCAGGAACATCAGCTCCCAAACGCCAATCACCGATACGAGCGAGCTGTCCTTCAGCATCGAGATAAACTGATTTCCCGTCGGCGGAATGATGACGGGAAGCGCCTGCGGCAAGATGATCTTGCGCATCGTAACGCCGAAGCCGAAGCCCATCGAGCGAGAGGCCTCCCATTGCCCTCGATCGATGCTCTGGATGCCGGATCGAAAGATCTCGGTCATGTAGGCGCCGTAACAAAGCGAAAGCGCCAGAATGCCGGCCGGAACCGCATCGATCACGAAGCCGAGCTGCGGCAAGCCGAGATAGATAAGATAGACCTGCATCAATAGCGGAAGCCCACGGAAAAACGAGGTGTAGAAACTCGCGATCGCATAGGCGAAACCATTGTTCGAAAGTTTTGCCACCGCGCCGAGAATGGCGATCGCCGACGCAATGACGATCGACACCGCCGACACGTAGATCGTGGTAACGAGCCCTTGCGTGATGAGGAATGGTAGCTTCTCCGCAATAAAGGGCAGGCTCAGGTGAAATGTCTCGAAGAATGCGAGGAAGAGGATCAGCAATTCCAGCCACACGATGGCGATTTGCAGCCTGAGCGGCGCAAAGCCGATGAGTACGACATTCAACGCGAATATCACGGCAATGGCGAACGCAATGGCAAAGCGCCCGTAAAGGCCCGAGGTCGCGGGATCGCCGATCACCGGGCGCATCAACTCGCCGAGCGAGGTACCGGTCAGATTAAACAGCAGGAAAGCAACCAGAACCGTCGCAAAAACTGTCGCGACAAACCACGGCTTATGAACAAGGACTTCGGATTCAACCGTATCGGGATAAAGCATCTCTTTCCCCTTCAACCAGGTCGGCGGCTCGATTGCGCAAGCCGCCGAGATTGATGTCTGCTACTTCACGACCGTATAGTCGACGCCATACCATTTGACCGAGAGCTTGCTCAGCGTCCCATCCGCCTTCATATCTTTTATCTCATCGGCGATCTTGTCGTTGAACGCCTTGTCCCCGTGCTCGATAGCAACGGCGAGCGGCTCGTAGAACACGGGATCGCCAAGCTGCTTGATGGGATAGTTTGCCTTCTGGGCATCGATAATGCTCGGCAGCGAGGAAACGACCGCATCGAGACGCGTGCCGTCTCCCAGGCGGAGATCGTCGAATGCGGTGGTCGAATTCGCATAAGACTTTACCTCCTTCGGCTTGAACTCATACTTGAAGGCAGGCGCGCCGGCGGCATCCAGGGTCAGGTCCTGCTTGGCGTAGGCCTCGAAGGTTGAGGTCGCTGTCGTTCCGACCACCTTCCCGTCAAGATCGGAGAGCTTGGTGGCCTTGCTGTCCTTGTGAACGGCAACGGCTGCAGGCGTATAGTAATATACCGCCGGAAAATCGAAGATCTCCGCACGCTTTTTCGTCGGCGTCATCGAGCCGACATGCATGTCCCAACGCCCGGCCCAATTGCCTGCGGTGATGATGTCCCAGCCGGGCGTTACGAACTCGACCTTCACGCCAAGGCGTTTTCCGATGTCCTTGGCGACATCGACGTCGAACCCGTCAAGCTCGTTCTTGTCGTTCATGAAAGATTGCGGCGCCCAGTTGGCATCGGTCGCGACTTTCAGGGTCTTTGCCGCCAATACCCGATCAAGGACGGCGCCGGCATTGGCAGGCAAGGCTGCCAATGCGACGGCGAGCGAAGCAGCAACCGCTGCCATTCTTGCAAGTCTATCCATCTATTTTGTTCCCTCTGTTGTCGTTATTTGATTTCAATTCCGATGCAGGATCGTATCCCCACCATCACCACGATCTTGACCCTTCTCGGGAGCTTTCGTCTTCCGGCGATATCGAGCAGCCATCAGCCGCTTGTTCCTCCGAGAGTGAGAAGTCAGCACTCTCCCTTCCGCTGCATGTCGTCCCGAACGGATCGAGCGACGCGAAAAGCCTCCACGCCTGCCGGGATGCCGCAATAGATTGCGATCTGCACCAAAGCTCCGCGAAGCTCGTCATCCGTCAGGCCGTTGCGGATCGCGCCCCTGAAATGGATCCCGAATTCATGCATGCGGTTGGAGGCTGCCAGCATTCCCAGATTGAGAAGGCTGCGCTGCTTGAGGTCGAGTGCGTCGTCCGTCCAGGCGACACCCCAGCAATATTCGTTGAGCAGGTCCTGGAACGGTCCGGAGAAGGCGTCGGCTCCGCCGATCGCCCGGTCGACATAATCGTCGCCAAGCACCTTGCGCCTGACCGCTTCACCGTTTCGTTTCAAAACGTCATCCATGGGCCGCCTCCTCTCCCACCAGGAATTGCCGCATCAGCGTCGCGATCCTCTCCGGCGCCTCGATCAGGATTGAATGGCGCAGACCGGGCAGGATCCGAAGCTCGGAGCCGGGAATGCGGTCATGCATGTAGCGGGCCATGCGCGGATTGGAGCCGAGATCATCCTCCCCCGTTGCAATCAGCGTCGGGCAGCGGATTTGGTCGAGAAAGCCACCGAAATCCGTTTCGGCCAGCACCCGGTAGGCAGAGGCATAGCACTCGGGATCATTCTCCGCGTCGCGCTGCCTTAGCCAGGCGATGATTTCCGGGTTCCGGTCCTGAAACTCTTCCGTCAGCCAGCGCGACAGCGACGCATTGTGATGATCCGCCGGCGTGCCGACACGCAGCGCCGCAAGGCGCTCCAGAACGCGGGAACGTTCCTCAGGCGTGCGGCCGGCGACCGTCGAAAGCAAGACGAGGCGGCGCAGCCGGTCGAGATGGGTCAGGGCCAAACGCTGGGCGATCAATCCACCGAGAGAAAAGCCGGCAAGATTGAAGGTCGAAAAACCCGCCCTGTCGGCAAGGGCCAGCGCCTCGTCGACGAAATCGTCGATTTCGTAGCGTCCCTTTATCCGGCTTGAACGGCCATGTCCCCGCAGGTCGAACGTCAGGACCGTGAAACGATCCTTGAGGCGCTCGACCACCCCGGCCCAAGCCTCGAGATACGAGCCGACACCATGAATGCAAACAAGGGGATCGCCATGACCATCAATGCGATAGTTGAGCGTGACGTCACCGACGGTATGGCGCTGGGTCTCCGCCATGTCAGCCTACCGCCATCTTGCGCCCCTGCTCCTTCTCGCGCGCGGCGAAGAAGGGCAGGATTTCCTTGACGAAGAGTTCCAGCGTTCGCTTCTGCAACTCAAAGGGCAGGTTGAACGTCAGGCCGAGACAATACTGATCGACGCCTGCAGCCTCATAGACCAGCAATTTCTCGATCGCCTCGTCCGGAGTCCCGAACATCAGGTTCTTGCGAATGTTATCCGGGTTATAATTGTCCTTGCCTTTGACCGCCTCGTAAGGGACCGCCTCCGGGAAGCCTTCCCGTACCGTGCCGATGTTCTGCATGAGGTTTTCGAAGGCGCGGCCATAGTCCATGCTGTGTTGGACAGCGAGCTCCCATCCATCCGGCTTGTCGTAGACGCAGGTCCGGCGCTGCATCATGAAGCGCGGGCGCGGAACTTCCGGATGATCGGCAACCGCCTTGTGGAACTTGTCCGAAAGAACCTGGATTTCCGCCGCAGGCGCCGAGAGCGGAGTGGACAGGATGCTGGCACCGTTGGCAATCGCCCAGTCGAACGAGCCTGGATCGCGCGCTGCAACCCATATCGGCGGATGCGGCTGCTGCAGCGGCTTCGGCACCGAGGTCGCAACCGGAAACGTCCAATAGTGGCCGTCATGGGCATAGTCGCCCGCCCAGAGCTTCTTAACCGCGGGCACGATCTCTTTCATATAGGCTACCCCCTCCTGCTGGGGCATGCCTCCGGCCATTCTGTCGAATTCATACTGATAGGAGCCGCGGGCAATACCGAACTCGAGGCGGCCGTCGGTCAGATGGTCACAAAGCGCTGCCTCGCCAGCCAGGCGGATGGGGTTCCAATAGGGAGCGACGAGCGTCGACGTTCCCAGGCGGATCTGCTGTGTATGCTGCGCCAGCCAGACCAGCGTCTGAAACGGATTGGGAGAGATCGTGCATTCGATCGTGTGGTGCTCGGCCGTCCACAGCGCCTCGAAGCCGCCCTCATCGGCGATCCGCGCAAGTTCCAGCAGGTTGCTCTTTGCCCTGGACATCGGAACGTCCGGTGAGAACCGTTCCATGGTCAGCGATACCGCGAATTTCATCTGTTTACCTCCCTTTCGGGTTTGTTTTCTTCTGCGTCTTCACTTCAGGCGGATGACGAACGGGTCCTGCATGGCGCCGGAATAGTCGATGATGATGTTCTTGAGGCGCGAGAACTCCCGCATGACCTCGAAGCCGCCGCGCCGGCCGTAACCGCTCTCCTTGAAGCCGCCATTGGCGGACATGAAGGAGGATGAGCGGTAGGTATTGATCCATACCGTTCCGGCCTCGATCTGGTTGGCGAAGCGCATGGCCCGGTCGATGTTCTGCGTCCAGATACCGGAGGCCAGGCCATAATTCGTGTCGTTGGCGAGGCTGATCATCTCTTCTTCGGTCCTGAACGGCATGACGCCGACAACCGGTCCGAAGAGTTCGTCACGCATGAAGGACATGTCGTTCTGCGCCTCGACCATCACGGTCGGCTCGAAATACCAACCTCGCGAGAGATCCTGGGCCTGCGGCCGCTTGCCGCCAGTTGCGATCCTGGCCCCCTCCCTGACCCCGGACGCGACATAGGTCTCGACCTTGGAAAGCTGGTCGGCCAGCGCCAGCGGGCCGATGTCGGTCTCCGCGACCATCGGGTGACCGACCCTGATGCGCTGCGTACGGGCAACCAATGCATCGATGAAGCGATCATAGACGCTTGCCTCGACAAAGCAGCGGGATCCGGCAACGCAGGTCTGGCCGGCGGCGGCAAAAACCCCCGAGACCACGCCGTTGACCGCATGTTCGATATCGACGTCACCGAAAACGACGTGTGGCGACTTTCCGCCGAGCTCCATCGAACACGGGACGAGATTCATGGCCGCGTTGCCCGCAATGCGACGACCGGTGTTCGTGCTGCCGGTAAAGACGTATTTGGCAACGCCCGGGTGACGCGTCAGAGCTTCGCCGGCGCTTTTGCCGGTGCCGGTCACCACGTTTACGACGCCCTCGGGAAAACCTGCCTCTGCTATGAGTTCGGCCAGCGCCAGCGTCGATGCCGTTGCATGCTCCGAAGGCTTGATGACGACGGTGTTGCCGATTGCCAGACAGGGCGCGAGCGTCCCCGTCAAAAGCATCAGAGGTGAATTCCAGGGTGTGATCATGCCGACGACGCCGAGGGGTTCGCGCATGTTGAAATTCAGCATGTCGAGCTTGTTGACCGGGATCGTTTCGCCTTGCAGCTTGTCGGCCATGCCGGCGAAGTAATGGTAGCTGTCCGGCATGGCACGCATCTGGGCGCGCATTTCCTTGATCAGTTTGCCGTTGTCGCGCGTCTCGATTTCCGCGAGCTCATCGGCGTGCTGCAGGACAAGATCCGCCAGCCTGCGCACCAGCCTGCCGCGATCGGTCTGCGTCATGCGCCGCCAGGCGGGATTGTGAAAGGCCTTGCCGGCAGCGGCGACGGCATCGTCCACATCCGCGGCATCGGCTTCGGCAAACTCGTACCAGGGCTCGCCGGTGGTCGGATCGTAGCTTGCAATATAATTGCCGCTCTTTGGCGCGACGAAACGGCCGTTAATGAATAGCAGCTGCCGCGAACCTTCGAGTGATTTGACCGTCGTCTTCATGTTCCTCGTCCTATTCGTGTGAGCTTTGCATCCAGGCATGGGCCTCACCGTCGATCATCGCGACGCGGCCGCCATCGTCGGAATCCATGTAGATGCCAAAGCGCATTTCGCGCCGCTCCCGCGCATAGCGGCGCAGCATCGAGCGCAGTTCGTGAGTGGGCACCTGCTCGTAAGGGATCTCATCGACGTGGAAGAATTTCAGTCCGACGGGCAGGTCGGCCGGCATGCCCTCATCCGCAAGGCGCGCGCGATAGATCAGGTAACCCGGATCGCTGTCGGCGACGTCGAAGACGGAATAAAGGAACGTGTTGTCAGGCAGGAGCCGTAGCGCTCCGCCCCCGTCGACAACCAGCTGGCTGTCCGCCTTTCGCCGCCGCGCCGTTGGAAGCACCCAACCACCCTTGCCATCCGACCGGAGCAGCAGATGATCGTTAGCCTCGATCAGATAGCCTATGATCATCCCGTGCGAGGCGAGCCAACCGGCGGGAAGCGGATCCTTTACGCTCGCATAGCGTCCCCGGCAAAAGCCGAGAGGAGCCGAGGGGCTGGTGCCAAACGCCCGTACCTCTCCGATCAGAACGGCATGATCCCCGGCATCCATGCGATTGAAGACCGAACAATCGAACCACGTTAGGCTATCCGTCAGGACTGGCGCTCCGGTATGGATGCGATCGTGGTTGACCGACTGGAACTTGTCCGGAGATTTGGAGGCGAAGGTTGCCGAAACGTCGACCTGTCCTTCGTGAAGGATGTTGACGGCGAAGCAATCGGAACCGGTGAAAGCCTGATAGCTCGAGGCGGATTTGGCGACGCAAACCAGCAGCAGCGGCGGATTGAGGGAGACGGAAGTAAACGAGTTTGCGGTCATTCCGCGCGGGGTGCCGTCTTCATCGAGCGTCGTGATGACGGTCACGCCCGTCACGAACGTCCCAAAGGCCCGGCGCAATGCGATCGGGTCGATGGAGGTATCCATCATTGCCGCCGTGTCCGCCATGCCCTCGTGCCTCCTCTGTCTTCGTTGAGAGCAAGCTACCGGGGGCGATCCCACGATTCTTCCTCACCATCGGCGGACGAGGACTAAAACTTCTGCTCCGGTTCGTAGGAGGTGAAAATGGCCGGCAAAAACGCCCCTCAAGACATAAGGTACGGCAGGAAAACTAGGCCTTCGAACCAGCCGGCCGATTGTCTATGACACCGTGGAGACGAATTGCCAGTTCGACGGCGAAGCGCTTGTCCGGACTTTCGACATCGACGCCGAAGAGTTCCTGTATGCGTGACAGGCGATACCGAAGCGTCGTCACATGAAGCCCCATCGTATCGGCGCAAGCCTGGCTGCGGCAGCCTTCCTGCAAATAGGTCGATAGCGTCTCGAGATAGGGCGTGCCGTTCTCGCGATCATGATCCGCAATGGCGCCGACGCTTTCCTGCACGAAGCTACGGATATCGCCAGCCTCGGAGGCTGCAACCAGCATCGGCAGCGGCCCGAAATCCTGCGCCGCGAGCGCTCCGGTCAGGCCAAAAGACCGTCCGATGCGGATCATTCTGCCGCATCGCTCCCAGGCGGGCGGATAGTCGGCAAGCGTCAGGCATCGGCTGCCCGCCACCACGATAGGCTCCTCGCCGAAATAACGACCGAGCTCTTCCGCAATACGACGCGTAAGCTTGGCGGTGCGTTCCTGCTTTTTGCCGGCATCGTAAGGAACGAGGCAAACAACGCCGCCATCGACCGCCACAAGGCTTGCCTGCAGTTGTACCTGCTGCATGATCCGCGAAAGCGTGTGCTCCACATCGATCGATGCTCCGCCGAATGCCTTGGTTTTCTCCGGAAAATCGATGACGATCATCTGTTGAGGTACAGAAAAGCTCAGTCCGAGACGCTGCGCCCGCTGAGCAATATCATTGCCATTGCGCCATCGCGCCTCGACAACCTCGAAAAACAATTCGCTCTGCGTGCGGGTCTCGAAGCGAAACCGGATGAAACTACGCATCATCTGGACGCTGAGCGCAAACTTGGCGCTGTCGAGCATGAGCAGATCCAGATCGCTGAACTCCCGCTCCGTCGGGAAGATGATCAGCGCGCCGACCAATTGCATGTCTACGCTCAGTGCCTCGATACGGGCGGAAAGCTTGAAACGTCTGTTGCCATCGTCGAGAAACAGGCTGGCCGTATCCGCCATGCCGGTCTCGATGGTCTCGCGCGCGGTCTTCATGAGAGATCTGGCGAGACCGCTTGTGGCCATTTCCTGCCAGGCATTGTCATCGAGCGATGCCGATGGCGATCGGCCCGCAATCAGTTGATTGGCCGTAAAGTCGAGGACGACAAGCGGATTGGCGAACATCGTTCCAACCATGGCCGACAGCGACGAAACGGACCCGTCGCTGAGGACATGCTCAAGAAGCGACGTATGGGTCTTCAATGCTCGCTCAAGCCTCTGGGCTGACCGCTTCTCCGCCTCCAGCCGATGCTCGCGCTCGACCGCTATGGCCCCCAGATGGATGATCGTGCCGAGAAAAGCGAGATCTTCTGCGGAAACGTCGGTGATCTGGCGTGCGATGACGCTCAGTACCATTGGCCGACCCTCCGCGTCCCTGCAGTTCATCGGCATCACCAGCACGGTTCGATAGTCGCGCTCGAACGCCTCCTTGCGGTAGCCTGGAAATTCGGAGGATTCTCTCGCATCACGGATATAGATGGGTTCGTTTCGCTGCAGAGCGATCAGAGAAGGACTTGTCGCCAGTTCCCATTTGTCCGGCAGTTGCCGTTCGATCAACGTCGGATCATGCCGAACGATCACATGCGCATAGCCATGGGCGGCATCGATCCCCATGATGGAGCCAAGCGCCCAATTGGCATGACGGCAGGCGGCAGCGATGAGGTGCTGGAGGATGGTCTGGAGATTGCCGCCGCTGTTGATCTGGCTGGCGACATCACGAAGGGACAATATCTGCGACGTCTGATCCAAATGACCGTTTCTCCCAATCCGGAGCGACATCATGCGTCTCAGCGCCCTTCCAGTCTACTTCGTTCCAGTGGAAGTTTTACCGGCTATTTCCACCAAATCGAGGATGAACGACGCGGCACACCCGCTAATCTGCACCGGACTTCAACATTCTATAGCGGTACTTGGGCATGGCACTTGAGATTAGAAAAATCTGCACTTTCCTGGAAGAAACGCTGGTGGAAGGCGGCAAGGCTGCGCCGCGTCCGGTGAATATCGTCGTGGTTGCCGCGATTATCCCCAATCCCTGGGCGGGCCGCGGTTTCGTCGAAAATCTGAGGCCGGAAATCATTCGCATTGCCGGCGAGTTGAGCCAGGAAATGACAAGCAGGTTGCTGCGCCAGATGCCGGCGGACAAGATCGAGGCATGCGGCAAAGCGGCGGCCGTCGGTGTCAACGGCGAAATCGAGCATGCATCGGCGATGATCCACACGCTACGTTTTGGAAATCCCTTCCGCGAGGCGATCGGTGGCACCAACTACCTGGAATTCGCCAATACCCGCAATGCGCCGGGAGCGCTTCTTTCTCTACCGATGATGCACAAGAGCGAAAATGGAAAGCGCTCGCATTTCCTGACCGCCAGCTTCCAGATAGCCGATGCGCCCGGCCCCGACGAAATCATCGTCGCCATCGGCGCCTCCGACAACGGTCGCGCACATGCGCGCATCGCCGATCGCTTTCAAGATATTGCCGAGATGGAGGCGGAAAAGGCCGCGCTTGGCTGACCTCCTCCCGGCCAAGGAAACAGGCATCCACTTTGCCGATACGGCTGATCTGGCGACAGCCGTCATGGCCGCGGCACTTGCTGTCGGGATGGATGGGTAAGGCTTGCTCTCCTCCGAGCACGGCGAGATCTTAGAAAATTGCCAGGCACCAGGCCTGGCGTCGTCGAAACCTTCGCGCGCAGATCGACATTCTCTTGCGCCAAGCCCCTCAAAGGAAAGCGGCCCCCGCGATAGCGGCCGAAGTGGCTGGCGAGAGTATGCGCGGCGGGACGCTTTCGCCGGGCGAATCCAATGCTTGCCAGGCCAGTCTTCGAATGCCATTGGTCTGAGAATGACAAGTGACACGTAAGCAGCGTTCAAATGAAACTTGATGCAATCGATCTTCGGATACTGGATGCCATTCAACGCGATGGCCGCATCACCAAACTTGCCCTCGCCGACAAGGTCGGACTATCTCCCACGCCATGCTGGCTACGCCTGCGAAAGCTGGAAAAGACCGGAATCATCACGGGCTATCATGCACGCCTGTCGCTGCGCCGCGTCGCCCCGATCGCAAACGTCATGGTCGAACTCACGCTTTCCAATCATCGTCAAACCGACTTCGATCGCTTCGAGAGGGCTGTCGCGGCTACTCCTGAGATCGTTGCCTGCTGGGCCGTCGGCGGCGGTGTCGACTACATCTTGAAGATCATGGCAACCAATATCGATGCCTATCAGCGCCTGATAGACGGTCTCCTCGATCGTGAGGTCGGCATCGAACGTTACTTCACCTATATCGTGACCAAGACGGTGAAAGAGGAGACGACACTACCGGTCACCGAACTGCTTTCCGCAGACACTCCTGGCGACGGGTAGAGAAACTCTCTATCGACGTCCCCCTCTTTGGGTTCTTTCTCTCTTCTGCCTGCCAGCAATGGACAATCTCTCGCCGCGTTCCGTGACAGCATTGGGCAACTGGAAAGAGAGGCCCGCCCATGACTGCGCTCCACGCTCGCGCCATCTATCACGAAGCCCTTTCGCGGCTGAACGACCGTCACCTGCTGCGAGATCTTTCCTATGTCGCGGGCCGCTGGGTCGCCGGCAAGACAAACCGGAGCTTTGCGGTCACCGATCCCGCATCGTCCGCGACGCTTGCCTGGGTCGCGAGCCTTGACGGCCAGGAGACCGTGAGCGCCATAGATGCCGCGGCCGATGCGTTTGCCGCCTGGCGCTCGCTTCTGCCGCAACGGCGATCATCGATCCTGCGCAGATGGGGTGAGCTCATGCTCGAGGCGCGCGAGGATCTGGCGCTGATCATGACGCTGGAACAGGGCAAGCCCCTGGCCGAATCCCGCGGCGAGATCGACTATGCTGCAGGCTTCGTCGAGTGGTATGCCGAGGAAGCCAAGCGGATCAACGTCGAAAGCGTGACCGGCCATCTGCCCGATGCCGAAATGTTCGTCCGCAGGGAGGCCTTGGGTGTCGTCGGGATTGTTACGCCCTGGAACTTCCCTGCAGCCATGATAACGCGCAAGGCTGCGGCGGCTCTCGCTGCAGGATGCACGGTCGTCTCGCACCCATCGTCGGAAACGCCATTGTCGGCGCTTGCACTCGCGGAACTCGGCGAGCGCGCCGGCCTTCCCGCCGGTGTTTTCAACGTGGTGACTGGCGACGCGGCGCCCATCGTCGGCGCCATATGCGCGGATCCCCGGGTCAGGGCATTGAGCTTTACCGGTTCGACCGGCATCGGCAAGTTGATCGCGGGCCAATGCGCCACGAGCATGAAGCGGCTGGTAATGGAGCTTGGCGGTCATGCACCGCTGATCATCTTCGACGATGCCGATCTGGATCGCGCCGTCGATATCGCCGTCAATGCCAAATTCGCGACCTCTGGCCAGGATTGCCTTGCCGCCAACCGCATCTTCGTGCAGCGCCCGATCATGGAAGCCTTCGTCGCGACGTTTGCCAGGCGCATCGAAGCCCTGAAGGTCGGAAGCGGATTGACTGAGGGTGTCGACATCGGTCCGCTCATGCACGAGCGTGCCGTCGCAAAGGTCGAAGAGCATGTGGCCGATGCATTGAAGCACGGCGCAAGGCTTGCGGCCGGCGGGAAACGCCACTCCGCCGGCTCGCTGTTCTTCCAGCCGACTTTGCTTGTCGACCCCTCGCCGGATGCCTTGATCATGCATGACGAGACATTCGGACCGGTCGCCGCCGTGACCGCCTTCGACAGCGAGGACGAAGTCGTCGCCCGTGCCAACGACACGGAATACGGCCTCGTCGCCTATGTCGTGACGACGAACGGCGCACGACAGCTGCGGCTCGGCAGGATGCTCGAATTCGGCATGGTCGCCGTCAATCGCGTGAAGATCACCGGCGGCCCGATCCCCTTTGGCGGCTGGAAGCAATCCGGCCTCGGCCGAGAAGGCTCCCGTCACGGGATCGAGGCCTTCACCGAGCTCAAATATCTCTGCGTCGACACGACAGCCTGACGCCACGATACAGAAGAAGGAAATCATAAACATGTTGGACAAGCGCAACGAACTGAACGCCTGGGACAGGGACCATTTCTTCCATCCCTCGACCCATATGGGAATGCATGCGCGCGGCGAAACCCCGACCCGCGTCATCGCCGGCGCCGAAGGCGTCTACATCACCGATACCAGCGGCAAGAAGAGCCTCGACGCCTTTGCCGGCCTTTACTGCGTCAATGTCGGTTATGGCCGGCAGAAAATTGCCGATGCAATTGCCGAGCAGGCAAAGAACCTTGCCTACTACCACGCCTATGTCGGCCACGGCACGGAAGCCTCGATCACGCTTTCCAAGATGATCATCGACCGCGCGCCCGAGGGCATGAGCCGTGTCTATTTCGGACTTTCCGGCTCCGATGCCAACGAGACCAACATCAAGCTCATCTGGTACTACAACAATATTCTCGGCCGCCCGGAAAAGAAGAAGATCATCTCGCGCTGGCGCGGCTATCATGGCTCGGGCGTCATGACGGGCAGCCTCACTGGGCTGGAACTCTTCCACAAGGCCTTCGATCTGCCGCGCGCGCCCATTCTCCATACCGAAGCTCCCTATTTCTTCCGTCGGGCCGATCGGTCGATGGATGAGGAGCAGTTCGCGCAATATTGTGCGGACAAGCTCGAGGAGATGATCCTCGCCGAAGGTCCGGAAACGGTTGCCGCCTTCATCGGCGAACCCATTCTCGGCACCGGCGGCATCGTTCCGCCGCCGAAGACCTATTGGCAGAAGATCCAGGCCGTTCTCGATAAATATGACGTCCTGCTTGTCGCCGACGAAGTCGTCACCGGCTTTGGCCGTCTCGGCACGATGTTCGGCTCCGATCACTATGGTATGAAGCCGGATCTGATTACCATCGCCAAGGGGCTGACCTCGGCCTACGCACCGCTGTCGGGCAGCATCGTCTCCGACAAGATGTGGCAGGTTCTGGTGCAAGGATCCGACCAGCTGGGCGCCATCGGACATGGCTGGACCTATTCCGCCCATCCGATCTGCGCAGCTGCCGGCATTGCCAATCTCGAGCTGGTCGATGAACTCGGCATCGTCGAGAATTCAGGCTCCACAGGCACCTATTTCCGCTCCGAGCTTGCCAAGGCCGTCGGCGACCACAAGCATGTCGGAGAAGTGCGCGGCGACGGATTGATGGCTGCGGTCGAGTTCGTCGAGGATAAGGACGATCGCACGTTCTTCGACCCGTCGAAGAAGATCGGCCCGCAGGTGGCCGCAGCGCTGCTTGAGCGCGGCGTCATCGGTCGCGCCATGCCGCAGGGAGACATCCTCGGCTTCGCGCCGCCGCTGTGCCTGACCCGCGAGGAAGCCGATACGGTCGTCAAGGCAGCTGCCGGCGCCATCGAAAGCGTGCTTTCAAACCTCTGATCCGGCACTCGGCGAGAAGAACCCCTTCTGCTTTGCGCAGTTGGTCGCGCGACCCGTTGTTGACAAAGGGCCGCGCGATCTCGAAGGCTGCATGAAAATCATGCCGCCTTGCTGATGCGCACCGGAATGGATTTATAAGAGGGCGTGCCGCTTTCCTTGTCCTGATAATCGATCGGGATCAGGCAGTTGGCTTCCGGGTAATAGGCCGCAACGGAACCCTGCGAGATATCGTAGGAAATCGCGGTCAGCTTCAGCAATCGCCTGACGCCGGAAGGAAGCGCCGTCTCGATCTCGACGAGATCACCGTGCTCCAGCCCTTTCGCCTTCAGGTCGCTGTCATTCATGAACAGGACGTCGCGACGGCCGAACACGCCGCGATAACGGTCGTCCAAACCGTAAATCGTCGTGTTGTACTGATCATGGCTGCGAATCGTCGCGAGCTTGAGGATGGTCCCGTCCGAAAGCAGAATGTCTTCATTCAAGCCGGAAAACAGCTTGAATTCCGCCTTGCCGGAGGGCGTCTTCCAGACGCGCTCGGTCGGTCCGAGCGGCAGACGAAAACCGCCCGGCACGCGGATGCGCTCGTTATAGTCAGCGAAATCGGGATAAACGATTTCGATCTTGTTACGGATCAGATCATAATCGGTGACAAGCTCCATCCACGCGACCTTGCTGCCCGGCAGCGACGCCTGCGCTATTGCGGCAACGATGGCCGGCTCCGAGCGGAGTTGGTCGGACGCCGGCTTCAGCCTGCCGCGCGAGGCATGCACCATCGACATCGAATCCTCGATCGTGACCGATTGCACACCGGTCGCCTGAATATCCTCCTCGGTCCGACCGAGTACGGGGAACAGGAAGGACTCCTTGCCGATCAACAGATTGGAGCGATTGAGCTTGGTATTCATATGGACGGCAAGATCGAGCTTTCGCATGCCCTGTGCACACAGCTCCGGATCGGGCAACGCGATCGAAAAATTGCCGCCAAGGCAGAGGAGTACCTTGGAACGGCCCTCCGCCATCGCCTGCATGGCAGCAACCGCATCGTGCCCGTGATGAGCCGGCGACTTAAAACCGAAGGCACGTTCGATGCCCTCGATCAGCGCGGCATTCGGCTTTTCGGTAATCCCGACCGTGCGATTACCCTGCACGTTGGAATGACCGCGCAGCGGGCAGATGCCGGCGCCCGGCCTGCCGAAATTTCCGCGCAGGAGCAGCAGATTGGCGATCTGCTGCACATTGGCCGTTCCCTTGGCATGCTGGGTGATGCCCATGCCGTAGGCGACGATCGTCGCCTTGGATTTGGCGTAGATGGCAGCAACCCGTTCCAGATCGGCGCGGGCAAGGCCCGAAACCCGCTCGATGTCGGCCCACTCGGTCCGGTTGATGTCATCAACGAGAGCCTCGAAGCCTATGGTATGTGCGGCGATGAACGCGTGATCGAGAACATCCTTCGATGTTTCGGCAAGCGCCAGAACCGCCTTCATGATACCCTTGAGCGCCGCAGCATCGCCGCCGATCTTGACCTGGTAATAAGAGGAAGCGATCCGGGTCGAACCGAAGGTTGCCATTTCAACCGGGCTTTGCGGGTCGGCAAAGCGCTCCAGCGCCCTTTCCTTCAACGGATTGAACACGATGATCGGCACACCGCGGCGCGAGCATTCATGCAACGTGCCCATCATGCGCGGATGGTTGGTGCCGGGATTGTGCCCCATGGAGATGATCAGATCGCATTCATCGAAATCGTCGAGGGAGACCGTGCCCTTGCCGATGCCGATCGATTGCGGCAGGCCAACGCTCGTCGCCTCATGGCACATGTTCGAGCAATCCGGGAAATTGTTGGTTCCGTATTCGCGCGCGAAGATCTGGAAGAGGAACGCGGCCTCGTTGGAAGCGCGGCCCGACGTATAGAATTCGACCATGTCCGGATCTGGCATGCTTCTCATGACCTCGCCGATGCGGGCAAATGCATCCTCCCAGGCGATCGGTCGGTAGGTATCGGATCCGCGATCGTAGACCATCGGATGGGTCAAGCGTCCGGCATTCTCAAGATCATAATCACTCCAGGTCAGGAGTTCGCTGACCGTGTGCTCGGCAAAGAAGTCCGGCGTCACGCGCTTGTTCGTCGCTTCCCAGGTGACGGCCTTGGCGCCGTTTTCGCAGAACTGGAAGGTAGAGGTGTGCTCCTTGTCGGGCCATGCGCAACCGGGGCAATCGAAGCCGGTCGGCTTGTTGGTGCGCAGGAGAAGGCCAGGCGCCTCGGTAACGTCCATCTGTTCGCGCACGGCATTGGCAGTGGCCTTCAGCGCTCCCCAGCCGCCGGCGGGACTGTTGTAGGGACGGATACCAGGGACTTCACGCTTTTGCGCCATCATACGCTCCTTTGGCTACCCAAACGGCTTCCTCCCAAAGGTCGGGCCTACAAGAAATAAGCTTGGAACATCAGGGAGTAAAGCCCAATCAGGCAGCGGCGCATGAAACACGCTCATGATCGCGGAGGAATGCAAGCGACCCTGCGCAATCGACTTGCGGCGTCTGAACCGCGAGAGCCTTTTCGCTTTTCCTCGGATCGCGACAGCGCTCTATCCCGTTATTTTACGCGATTCCGGATGGGAAACCGCTCTACACTTTTACTGGATTGCTCTAGTTCTTGAAGACGAGGCATGAGCCTCCCTGCTGGCGGACCTGAGAGCAAACCGCATCCGCCTCCTCACGCGTTTGCCGCCCTATGCGCGCCGCGTAGCGAATTCGGCGGCCGAAATCGGCATTGCTCTGACGCACGATCAGCGGCTTTTCCGTATTGAGCGGCGAAGGCAATTTTCGGATGTTTGCGGCAAACATGCTTCGCGCGGCATCCAGCTGGAAATGCTCGGCCAATTGCGCGCCCCAGGGCGCCCATGGCCGCTCCTGTTCGAGAGCGACCGGCTTCAGGCGCCTGCTTTGGGCGAGCGCCACGCAGGAATCGACGAAGGGCTTGCCCTTGTCCAGCACAGGGGCTGCGACATCGGGCGGATCGTCCCGCCATTCCTCGACACTGTGGGCGGTAATCGCGCTGACATAATTGCGCGTCTCATAGGGCAGTCCGCCGGAATTCAGGAAATTGACGAGACCGGCTTCACCGGCGTTGTAGGCGGCCGCGGCCAGCCCGAGGTTGCCGAAGCGGTCGCGCAGCTCATCGAGATAGGTCGCCGCCTTGCCGAGTGCTTCAAGCGCATCGTAGCTGTCGCGGACCCCGCGCAGCTTGGCCGTTCCCGGCATGAACTGTGCGATCCCGCGAGCGCCTTTGGGACTCACCGCATCGGATCGAAACAGGCTCTCGCGCCAGACCAGCCGCGCCAGATAGTCCGGCGGCAAATGGTTGGCCCCGGCAAAATACTCGATGGCTGCGCAGAGATCGTGGTTGTAGCTGTCTTTGCGCAGACAAAGCGTCTCGCCCGTCTCCGTTGTCATCGGTCCCGAGACGCAATCAGGCGGCGCAACGCTCCATTCCGGCTGCGCGAACGCGGGACGCGGTGCCGAAACAGCGATAGCATACGCGAACATGAAAGCGACAAGGATGCCGACGAAGCCCGCTTGAAACTGCCTGCCTGCCATCGAAGCGATATCCGTCCGAGACCAACCGATCGCAAATTCGCAGCCTCTTCATATCATCGAAGGACGACAGCGAAAACCTCCGACATGGCAGCGATTGTTGGCTCGGCGCTATTGCGCGAGGCGCCCGCCTTGCATCGGAGCGGGCACGCCCGTCGTGCCGGGGAAGCTGATCGGCAGACCGCGCAAGACGCGCACAGCGAGAAACGCAAAGCATTCCGCCTCGACGGCATCGCCGCGCCAACCCAGATCTTCGGCAAAGATCGGCTCGACGCCGGCCCGACTCCTGAGCATCGACATGATCGTCGGATTATGCCGACCGCCACCGCTGACAACGACCTTGCTGGGCCGGTGCGGCAGAAGATCAAGTGCCTTGCCGACGGCACTCGCCGTGAAGGCTGAAAGCGTGGCGGCACCATCCTCCGGGCCAAGCCCATCCGCCATGGAGGCGCCAAAGTCGAAGCGGTCGAGCGACTTCGGATAGGGTGCCGTCATATAGGGGTGCTGCAGCAGCGTTTCGAGCCGCACTTCGTCGACGGTGCCCGCCCCTCCAAGCGCACCGTCCCGGTCCATCTCTCCAAGCCCGTGCGATTTGATGAAATCGTTCAGCGGCGCATTGGCCGGGCCGGTGTCGAAGGCAACGAAATTGCCCTCGCCGTCCCACCAGGTAACGTTCGCAACGCCGCCGAGATTGAGAATGGCGGCCTCGCCCGCGGCACCCGCGCCGCGCAACAGCGCAGTATGATAGGCTGCGGCAAGCGGCGCGCCCTGCCCGCCGGCACGCATGTCGGCAGAACGAAAGTCATAGGCGACCTTGGTTCCGAGGATCGACCGCATCAATTCGCCATCCCCAAGCTGGCGCGTTTGCCCCAACCGATCCTTCTGCGGCGCCCGATGCAGCACGGTCTGGCCATGAAAGCCGACGACGCCGATGTCGGCCATCGTCATGCCGTTGCTTTCAACGAGTTCCTTTACCGCCTCCGATTGAGCTCGTGTCAGAGCTTCCTCGGCTGCCTTGAAGATCGTCGGTTCGGGCCCTTCGAAATTCCATGCCCTTGCCTGCCGCAACGTCTCTTCCAGCAATTCCCGAATCCAGCTGGGATAGGGAGCCAGAACATAGGGGCCGAATTCCTCGACGCGCTCACCGTCCGTCTTCAGCATGGCGACATCGATATTACCGTCGAGGACGGTTCCGGTCATCAGACCGACTGCCCAGATTGGTTCCATGGTCAGGCTCCTATGCTGCGTTGACGAGATCGCTGACGGCCTGGCGAAGCGCCAGGATGCCGCTGTCGAAGTGGCGTGTCGGATGAATGCGGTTCGTGAGCAGGGTCCAGGCCCGGCCCCGGTCGAAATCGACCCAGAGGGCCACGCCGGTAAACCCCGTATGCCCGATTGTACCGGCCGAACAAAGAGCGCCGCCATGCCAGCCGTCATGAGGCCGCTCCCAGCCATGGGTACGTGTTGCTGAAAGTGGTGTTCGCATCAGGGCGATCGATCCTGCAGATGCACCGCTGCCATCAAGCAAACCTTCGGCAAAATCGAGGACAGATGCCGCCGTTCCGAAAAGCCCGGCGTGGCCGGCACCCTGCAGCGCCGAACAATTGTCGTCATGCACCTCACCCGACAGAATACGGTGACGCCAGGTGCAGTCTTCCGTCGCCGCGGCCAGTTCCGGCTCGGCGGAGAAGGCAAAACCCGGTCCCGGATCCATGGCTCGAATGGTCTTGCGGGCCAGGCGCTCGAGCGCAAAACCCAGCAGGATGAAGTTGATATCGGAATAGACGGGCGGACCGGCCCGCCATTCACGCTGGAGGATGAAGGTGCGCAGAAGCTCCGGGTCGCGGCCATAGGTGTAGATCGGCTCGACCGCAGGAAACGGCGTCTGGTGACCCAGGCATTGGCGGAACGTCACCTTCCGCTCCCAGGCCTCGGCGCTATATTGGCGAAGATCGGGCAGAAGTTCGATCAAGGGAGCATCGAGGTCGATCGTGCCAGCCTCAGCCAGCGCAAGAATGCGCGGCATGGTGAAAATGACCTTGGTCAGCGACGCAAGATCGAACCAGGTATCAACCAGCATCGGCCTGACATCAGGCACCTTCTGCGCCGAGCCGATGGCCCGGACCTGTCGGTTGCCGTCGAGATCAACCATGCCCAGCACGCCGCCCGGAATGCGCGCCGTCGCGACCGATTGCTCGAGCGGCGCGAAGGCCCGATCGAAACGCTCCTGAAACTGCATGCTCCCCCCTGCCGCCATCTCGCCTCTCCTCGGCCGTGCTCAGGCTTCCGCCAGTGCGATATGATCCGGGGCGAAGCGACGCCACTCGGGAATGGCCGGCTCGAAGCCCAAGGGGCGCACCAGGGACGGAACCTGGCGCGTGTCGAGCGTGAAGTTTTCCTTGCGCCGCGCAACCGTCGGAACCGCCGCGATCAACCGCCTGGTATAGGAATGCTTAGGCTCCGACAAGACGGAGGCAGCATCGCCGATCTCGACGATCTGCCCGCCATAGATCACCGCGATGCGATGGGCGATACGCTCCACGACCGCCATGTCATGCGAGATGAAGAGATAGGCGAGCCCGTATTCGCGCTGCAGTTCGATCAGCAATTCCAGGACCTGTGCCTGAACGGAAACGTCAAGTGCCGAAACCGCCTCGTCGAGCACCAGCACGGAAGGATTGAGCATCAGTGCACGCGCTATGCAAAGCCTCTGACGCTGGCCACCCGAGAACTCATGCGGATAGCGCTCCAGGGCGTTCTCCGGCAATCCCACGCGCTTCAGCAGCATGAGCATGCGTTCGCGCGTCCCGGCCGAAACCCGAACGCCCGATGCGATGACCGGTTCGGCCAGGATGTTGTCGACGCGAAGGCGCGGATTAAGCGAGGCATAAGGGTTCTGGAAGACCATCTGCACCGCGCCGGTGCGATCTGCCGCCTTGCCGGCATTCGTCGTAAAGGTGCCGCGCGTCGATTTGACGAGCCCCAGGATCGCTCTTGCTGTGGTCGATTTGCCCGAGCCGCTCTCGCCGACGATCGCCAGCGTCTCTCCCGGCATGAGATCAAAGCCGACGCCTTCCACCGCATGCACAGCGCCCGTCGATCGGCGCAGGAAACTGCCCTTGACCGGAAAACGGACGGTCAGGCCTTCCACTTTCAGTGCCGCCTTGGAAGGATCGTCGTTACGCTGGAAATCGGTGCGGGCAGCCTGTCCCGAGGCAAAATGCGGCACCGAATGAAGGAGATGCCGGGTATAGGGATGCGCGGGATGATCGAGAATCTGGTTGAGTTCAGCTTGCTCCACCGCCTGGCCGGCCTGCATCACCATCACCTTGTCGGCAATGCCGGCAACAAGGCCGATGTCGTGGGTGATAAAGATCATCGACATGCCAGTCTCGCGCTTCAATTCCGCAAGCAAGGCCATGATCTGCGCCTGCACGGTAACATCGAGCGCTGTCGTCGGCTCATCGGCGATCAGAAGACGTGGATTGCAGGCAAGGGCCGTCGCGATCATCACCCGCTGCAGCATGCCTCCGGAGAGCTGGTTCGGGCAATAGCTCAAACGGCGCGCGGCATCGGGAATGCGCACGCGATCCAGAGCATCCTTGGCCGCCGCCTTCGCCTGACTTCCCGACAGGCCTCGATGCAGCCTGAACGATTCCTCGATCTGCGTACCGATGGTCAAAACCGGATTGAGGGAGGTCATCGGCTCCTGGAAAATCATGCCGATCTCGCCGCCACGGATCTTCGTCAGTTCCGCCTCGCTCGCCTTGGTCAGATCGAGAATGCTGTTGTCGACGCGCTTGAGCCTGATCGATCCGCCTGTAATGCGGCCGCCACCGAAATCGACCAGACGATTGATCGACAGCGCCGTGACGGATTTGCCCGAACCGCTCTCACCGACGATTGCCAGCGTTTCGCCCGCTTCAAGATCGAAGCTGACGCCGCGAACGATGGGATTGGCCTCAGGCTTGCGCCCGAAACCGACGCGCAAATCGGATACGGAAAGAAGCGGCGTCATACCGTCGACCTCCGCATCTTCGGATCGAGAATATCACGCAGGGCGTCGCCGAGCAGGTTGAAGCCGAGAATGGAGATCATGATGGTCACGCCGGGAAAGATCAGCAGCCAGGGTGCTGTTTCCATGAGATTGCGACTGTCGCTCAGCATCAGGCCGAGCGAGGACGCCGGCGGCTGCGTTCCCAAGCCAAGGAAGCTAAGGCCCGCCTCCGTCAGCAGCGACCAGGCGAGCGCCAGCGTCACCTGCACGGTCAGGGGTGCAACGAGATTGAGCAGCAGATGCCGCGTCAGGATATAGGACCGGCTGCTGCCGAAAGTGCGGGCCGCATCGACGAAGTCGCGTCCCTTCAGCGAGAGGGCAGGCCCGCGCACCACGCGGGTAAAGATCGGCGTATAGACGATCGCGATCGCCGCGACGCTGGTCCAGGTGCCCGGCCCGACGATAGCGATGATCAAAAGCGCAAGCAGGATCGCCGGAAAGGCGAGAAGCACATCCATCGTGCGCATGATGACGCCATCCCAGCGCTTGCCCGACCAGGCGGCGCTAAGGCCGAGCAGAGTGCCGATCAGGCTCGCAAGCGCAACAGAGAGGACGGCAACCGTGAAGGATTCTCCGATGCCCTGCATCAGGCGGCTCGCGACATCGCGACCGAAGAGGTCCGTCCCCATCCAATAGGCAAGGCTCGGGGCGTGCAGGCGGTCGATCCGGTTCTGCGTCAACGGGTCATGCGGCGTCACGCCGAGCGCACCGAGAATGGCAAGGAGAATATAGAGGAGGACGATGATGCCGCCGATCCGGCCGCTCATATGTCCGAAAATGGCTCTGACGATCCGCATCAGCCTTCTCCCAGCCGCACGCGCGGGTCGAGCGCGACATAGGCGAGATCGACGATCAGGTTGACGATCATGAAGTTGAAGGCAATGAACAACACACTGCCCTGCACCAGCGCATAGTCGCGCTGCAGGATGGCGTCCAGCACCATGCGGCCCAGTCCCGGCAAGGCATAGATCTGCTCGACCAGCACCGCGCCGCCGAGCAGATAGCCGAATTCCACGCCGCTCAACGTCACCACCGGGATCAGCGCATTCGGCAATGCATGCCGCCAGATGACGCCACGCGCCGGCACGCCGCGGCTGCGCGCTGTACGCACATAATCGTCGCTGAGAACGTCGAGCATGGCCGAGCGCACCACGCGCGTCACCGACGCCGCAAAGGCAAAGCCAAGCGTCAGTGCCGGCAGGATCATCTGGCCGAGATTGCCGAGCGGATCCTGCCAGATGGGCGTAAATTCCCCCATGGTCGGCAGTATCCCGAAGCCGGCAGACAATGCATAAATCAGCAGGAGCCCGAGAACGAAATTCGGCGTGGACTGTCCGATCATGGCGACGATGCGCACAGCAAGATCGGACAGCTTTTCATTTCGTGTCGCGGCAAAGACGCCCGCCGGCAGGCCGATGGCAAGCGCAATCACCATGGAGAGCAAGGCAAGCTCGAGTGTCAGCGGAAAACGCTCCAGGATGATGTCGAGCACCGGCTTGCCATAGGTAACGGATATTCCGAGATTGCCATGAAGCAGACCCAGCAGCCAATGCCAATACTGGACGGGCCAGGACTGATCGATGCCGAAATAGGCGGCCAGGGCCTGCCGCTGCTCTGGCGTCAGCAGGCCCGCATTGGTTCCGAGCATCGCCGTGATCGCGTCGCCCGGCACCAGCCGGATGGCGACGAAGACGAAGATGGACACGCCCAGCATGATCAGCGGGAATATCATCAGCCGGCGCGTCAGGTATGCCATTGCATTTCCTCTGGAGCAATTTCAGCTAAACCAAGACGTGAACTCATGGCTGAAATTGCGTAAAAACAAAGAGATAGAGCACTTCCTTGACATCGATTGAAAAGGAAATGCTCCAGACCCCGGTCGTCGTTACTTGATCGACACCTTACTCAGACCGAACAGCGAACCGGTCGGCGTCGGCACGAAGCCTTCGACGTTCTTCTGCTCAGCCGTATAGCCATAGGCCGTGTAGAGCCAGATCCAGGGCGAGACCTCGGCGATATGCTTTTCGAATTCCGCAAAGATTTCCTTGCGCTTGGCCGGATCGGTCTCGGCGCGGCCCTGCTGCATCAGGCTGTCGAGCGTATCGTCGATGTAGTTGGCGACCTTCTGCAGGTTACCGGTCTTCGTCCAGTAGCGGTTATACATCGAATAGGGATCGGCACTGCCGCCGTTGAGCGCGACGGCCATGTCGAAATTGCCCTTCAGCCAGGTATCGACGTAGACGTTGAGTTCCATCACCTTGATGTCGAGCTTGATGCCGATTTCGGCGAGCTGCGACTGGATGACCTGCGCTTCAGCCGTCGCCGTCGGCGGTTCGCCGGTTGCAGCGATCACGGTCGCGGAAAAGCCGCCGGCAAAGCCAGCGTCTGCCATCAGCTTCTTCGCCTTGGCCACGTCACGCGTATAGCAGAAGAGCTTGCCCGGGTCCGTCGCGTAAAGCGGCATCGTCAGCGGCCCCGTTACCTTGCCCTCGCCGAGAGCTGCGGTATCCATCACATCCTTGCGGTCGATGGCGCAGGAGATCGCCTGACGTACGGCCAACTGATCCATCGGCTTGCGCGAGGGATTGAGCTGCAGGACATTGTAGGAGAGGACCGGCGTGCGGGTGAGCTGCAACTTCGGCTCCTTCGGCACCAGCGTTGCAACGAGCGGATCGTTCAGCAGCGCGAAATCGATCTGGCCGGTGCGCAGCGATGCCAGGATCGCCGTTTCGTCCGGCAGCACGCTGATATTGATGCCGTCGACACCGACAGCCCCGCCTGCCCAATCCTTGTTGGCGCTCAGGACTTCCTTGGAATTCGGAACCCAGCTGTCGAGCTTGAAGGGGCCGGAACCGATCGCCTTCGTGCCGATGGTGCCCCCGGTGATTTCGCTTGCCGGAACGACGGCCGCATTGAGGCTCGTCATGGAGGTCAGGATCGGAGCGTCGGGCTGCGACAGGTTAAAAACGACAGTATTGGCATCGGGCGTATCGACGCTCGCGATCGATAGGAAATTGGCGCGGGCGACGGCACCCGTCGCCTGATCCAGAATGCGCTGGAAGGACGCCTTGACGTCAGCAGAGGTGACCGGGGCCCCATTCTGGAACTTGGCCTTGGCGTTGAGCTTGAAAGTCAATTGCTTGGCGTCTGGCGAAAACTGCCAGCTTTCGGCAATGCCGGGAACGATCTGCAGATTGCCGTCGAGACGCACGAGCGGCTCGTAGATCAGTTCCAGCAGGCGGATGGAGGAAAACGCCGTCTGCTTGTGCGGATCGAGGCCCGTCGCATCCTGCGACCAGGCCATGCGCAACGTCGCCGCCTCCACAGGCATCGCGCCAGTCGCCAGGCCGAGCCCCACGGCCAGGGCTGCACCGGAAATCAGCTTCTTTCCAAAATTCCTCTTCATTGTCAGTCCTCCAAATTTTTTAAATGTCCCCGGCCGATTTTGGCCCATTGATTGCCGATGCGGCATGCCGCGCCGGTTGTCTCAAGCAGTCCTGGCGTTGATGGCCTTGCGCAGGAATCCATCAGCGTTTTGCAATGCCGCGCGGGCGTCTTCAATGCCCATCCCGGTAATTTCCATCAGAATGGCAAGCTTGACATCGTTACCCGTCAGATCGAGCACGCGACGCGCTTCCTGCTGCGTGCATCCCGTCGCCTGTATGACGATGCGCGAGGCGCGCGCTACCAGCTTCTTGTTGCTGGCGCTGACATCGACCATGAGGTTCTGATAGCTCTTGCCGATGCGGATCATGCTCGCCGTCGTGAGCATATTGAGAATGAGTTTCTGCGCCGTGCCGGATTTCAATCGCGTCGAACCGGTCAGAATTTCCGGGCCTACCACCGGCGAGATCGCCAGATCGGCAATGCCGGCAATGATGGAATTCGGATTGCAGGACAAGGCAACCGTAAAGGCGCCAACGCTCTTGGCATAGTTCAAGCCACCGATGACATAGGGCGTGCGACCGCTGACGGCGATGCCGACAAGCACGTCATCCCGGGTCAGCCTGACCTCTTCCAATGCCTGGCGTCCCTGCTCGGGATCGTCTTCCGCGCCTTCGATCGAACGCCTTAGCGCATCCGGACCGCCGGCAATCAGGCCGATGACCATATCCGGCGGCACGCTGAAGGTGGGAGGGCATTCCGACGCATCGAGAACGCCAAGCCGGCCACTGGTGCCAGCGCCCATGTAGATCAACCGACCGCCCTTCTGAAAGGCGGCCACGATCTGATTGACGGCGGCGGCGATTGCCGGAATCACTTTCTCGACGGCGACCGGCACCGTCTGATCCTCATAATTGATCTCGCGCAGGATATCGAAGGTCGGCAACAGATCGATATGCATCGTGTTCGGGTTGCGTCCTTCGGAAACCAACTGCTCCAGCTCGGATATCAACTTCTGCTCTGTCATGGGCCTGCTCGCGAAATAACGCTTCGATATCAATAGGTCAAAGTGGCGAGCTCGATCATTTTGATATCGGGCGCACCGCAGCAAAGATCGGTTGTCAGCAAGACGGATGACCAAAGTCAGCCGGGACGCAGGATGGCCCTTTCGGCTTCGTTCCCCGTCCATTCCCTGTTTACCTAGGTTAACATTATGGCCGTTTATTCCTAACGTCAATCCATACAGGAATAAAATATTCCATCGCAGCTACGACAGATCATCGACGCCGATTTATCGTCAGCGCCCGCCGACAGCCCTTCTTGCGAGAATGATCGCACCGGACACGGCATCGCCGTCGACAGGCTTGAGGCGGCGGCGCACATCGGGCGCAAGCCAGGGCTCAAGCGGGCTCGCGAGACCACCAAGCAGGCAGACCCGCGGCGCTCCTTTGTCAAACAGGGTACGAACCAGCGTATCGATATGGCCGGCAGCACTTTGCACAATCCGCCGCGCAATGGGATCGCCCTGATCGGCGTGGCGCAGAACCATGGGCGCAAATGTCGCGTAGTCCGTGGCCGATGCCCGATCCATCCACGCGACCGCCTCCATCGGATCATTCTGGAAGCGCTGCATGATCTCGGCCATCAGCGCCGTCTTCTGTTCGCGACCATCATGCGCACGCAACGCAAGCTGCACGACCTTCAGTCCGAGATAGGCACCGCTGCCCTCATCCGAGATTGGAAAACCGTAGCCGCCAACCCGCAATTGCCGTCCTTCGACCAGGCCGAGCCCGATGGAGCCTGTCCCGGCAATGACGATGGCGCCGTCGCGACCGGAATGCGCACCGAGGCAGGCGCCCTCGCCGTCGCTGATGAAAGCGACGCTGGCGAAGGGATGCTCTATCGCCTTCAGAGCTGCAAGTGCACCCTTGCGGCCGATCCCCGCCAATCCGACGCCGGCATGGATGTGGCCAAGATCGCCGGCGCCCAGTTGCGCCTCCTCGATGGCCGCATCGAACGCGCGCGAAATCGATGCCCATGCCTCAGCAATCCCGAGACGGGTGGTCGCAGGCCCGGACAATCCCTGGCCTAGAACCGTACCGTCTGCGTTCTCGATGCGCGCCCGGCAACCCGTGCCGCCGCCGTCGATGCCGAGGAAATAAACGGCGCCTCCCGATGTTGCAGTCATGACGTCAACCGTTCGATATCGGCGCCGCAGAGGCGCAATTTGCGATCCAGCTGCTCGTAGCCGCGATCGAGGTGATACAGGCGGTTGACGATGGTTTCGCCCTTCGACACGAGCGCGGCCAGAACGAGCGAAACGGACGCGCGCAGATCCGTTGCCATCACCTGCGCGCCCTTGAGCGGCGCACCGCCGCGAACCAGCGCCGTTGTGCCCTGCAGGGTGATGTTGGCGCCAAGTCGCATCAGCTCCGGTACATGCATGAAGCGGTTTTCGAACACTGTCTCGCGGATCAGCGAGGCGCCTTCGGCACAGCAGGCCAGAGCCATGAACTGCGCCTGCAGGTCCGTCGGAAAACCCGGATAAGGTTCCGTGGTGATATCGGCTCCCTTAAGCGGACCGTCCCTGGAGACGACCAGGCCGCGATCGCTCGGCCAGACGCTGACGCCCATGGCTTCGAGCACCTGGACGACGGAGGCCAGATTCTCCAGGCGGGCATGAATGAGCTCCAACTGCCCGCCGGTGATGGCAGCCGCCACCGCATAGGTGCCGGCCTCGATGCGGTCAGGGATGCCGTGATGCCTGGCAGGATGCCAGCCCGTGTCGCCCTCGATAAGAATACGATGCGTCCCCGCCCCTTCGATCCGCGCGCCCATGGCGCCGAGGCATGCCGCGAGATCGGCGACTTCCGGCTCGCGGGCAGCATTCAGGATCTCGGTTTCGCCTTTGGCCGCGCAGGCGGCCATCATGGCCGTTTCCGTCGCGCCGACGGATGGCGAGCTCAACACGATCCGCGCGCCCTTCAGCCCGTTCGGAGCCGAAGCCACGATCAGGCCGCTTTCGATCGCGATATCGGCACCCAGCGTCGAGAGCGCCTTTATGTGCATATCGACAGGCCGCGCACCGATGGCGCAGCCGCCTGGGAGGGAAACACGCGCATGGCCGAAGCGAGCCAGCAGCGGCGCGAGCACCAGCACGGTCGCGCGCATGCGCCTGACGGTATCGTAGGAGGTCTCCTTGGAGACGAGGTCGCGCGCATCGATCGTCGTGCCATGCGGCCCACGGACAATTTCGGCACCGTGCAGGGCGATGACGCCCAGCATGTTCTCGACGTCACTCACCAAGGGCAGGTTCGTCAGTTCCAACGGATGCGGGCTCAGGAGCGCTGCGGCGATCTGCGGCAATGCGGAATTCTTTGCGCCGGCGATGGTGACCGCGCCCTGCAACCGTCTGCCGCCGGAGATGCGAAGTTTGTCCATAATGAAAATCCGTCGAGGAAAAAACGAGAACAGCCGGAGCCTGTCGCTCATCCTGCAAAGACTATTCGACCATTCCATACTGTCAACGGGAATTGGAATTTTTTATTCCAAATTGTTGTGATAATGTTGAATAGCAGCACGGACGTTTGCGAGCGGAAACCGGAGGCTATTTTCCGTCGTGCTCGTGTCGGCCGGTAAATTGATGCCGATGGCTCGAAGGGACCCCAAAGGATCAGATGTCGATCTTAAAGAAAATCAGCGCTCAGCTCGAAACCATGGCTCCCGCCGATCGCCAGATCGGGCAGTTCATCATCGACAATCCCGAGCAGATGCTACGCCTGTCCTCCGCGGCCTTGGCGACGGAAACCGGTCGCAGCCAGTCGAGCGTCGTCAAATTCAGTCAGAAGCTCGGCTATGCCGGCTATCAGGAACTGAAACTTGCCGTCAGTGAAGCCAAGGCGCAGGAGTGGCAGGCGCCCGCCGGCATGATCCACGGCACCATCGAGGTCGGCGACGGTTACCTTACGATCCTGCAGAAGCTGCTCGGCAGCAAGATGCAGGCGATGCAGCAGACCATCTCGGTCAACAACGAAACCGACATCGAAAAGGCGCTCGAAGCCCTTCACGATGCCCGGCGTATCCATCTGGCGGGCGTCGGTGCTTCGTCCCTGGTCGCCCGCGACTTTTCCTACAAGTTGATGAAGCTCGGACGCAATGTGCTGCATGACAGCGACAGCCATGTGCAGATGGCCAACGCGTCGACTTTGGGCCCCAACGACCTGCTCTTTGCTCTTTCCTATTCCGGCGCCAGTATCGAGACCCTGCGGATTGCGGAACTGGCACGTCAGCGCCGAGCAACCGTCATTGCCGTCACCGGACTACAGGACAACCCGCTCACCCACGTCGCCGACATCTGCCTCCATACCGTCGGCGACGAGGATCGCGTCCGCTCCTCGGCGATCACCGCCCGCGACGCACAACTGATGCTGACCGACTTGCTGTTTATCCTGCTGGTGCAGCGTCAGCCAGACGCCAACGACTATGTCCATAACAGCGAAACGGCTGTTTCCGTGCTGAAGGCCAAACGTCTTTCATAGAGCGACCCAGCTCTTCGCCGAAGCTCTGCGCCACTCTATCTCATTATTCTCACGCAATTGCGTGACGGAAAATTGCGGTACGTTTTTCTCGGCTTTGCCGCAGCAGCCCGCCGAAAAGCCGGCAACCGGTAAACAAGCTGTGACGACAGCGGCCCTGTACGGCAATGGTTTGGGGACGTAGTTTGGCGCCCCTTGGCAAATCATACCGGAGAGATTTCATGGACCTCGGCCTCAAGGATAAAGTCGTACTGATCACAGGCGGCTCGAAAGGCATCGGCTATGCCTGCGCCGAACTCTTCCTGCAGGAAGGCGCGCGGGTCGCGATCTGCTCGCGCTCCCAGTCCAACATCGATGCCGCCCTCTCCAGCCTTTCGGGTGCGCGCGGTTATACAGCCGACCTGACATCCGACGCGCAGGCACTTGCGGTCGTTGACAAGGTCGAGGCAGATATCGGCCCGATCGATATCCTCGTCAACAGCGCGGGTGCCGCAGCGCGCACGCCGGTAGACGAACTGACGCCGGCCATCTGGCGCGCCGCGATGGATGCGAAGTATTTCTCCTACATCAACGCCATCGATCCCGTCATCAAGCGCATGGGCGCACGCGGGTCGGGTGCCGTCATCAATGTCATCGGCAACGGCGGCAAGATTGCTTCGCCTTTCCATTTGGCGGGAGGTTCGGCCAATGCCGCCTTGATGCTCGCAAGCGTCGGGCTTGCCAATGCCTATGCCGGCAGAGGCGTGCGTGTCGTCGGCCTAAACCCTGGCCTGACGGAAACGGGTCGTGTGGCGGAAGGCCTGAAGGCGGCGGCGAAAGCCAGCGGTTCAACGCAGGAGGAAGCGCTTGCCGATGCTCTGAAGCGCCTCCCGATCGGCCGAATGGCGAGCCCGGCCGACATCGCCAATGTTGTCGCTTTCCTGAGTTCGGCCAGGGCGAGTTACGTTACCGGCGTGGTGATCAGCATGGACGGCGCGCAGGTGCCGGTCGTCGTCTGAAACACCAAGCCGACGACCTGCGCGCTTTTGTGGCGATTGCGTCAGGCCGCCGCCTTCCAGTCCAGCCCGATATCGAGCGTCGGCGCGCTGTGCGTCAGCCAGCCGACGGATATGAGATCGACGCCGGAGGCAGCGATCGCGGCAGCGGTTGTCGGGGTGATACGGCCCGAGGCTTCGGTGATTGCCCGTCCGCCGACGATATCGACCGCTTCGCGCAGCTGGTCCGGCGTCATATTGTCAAGCAATACCGCATCGACACCTTCCTGAATGGCGTCGCGTAGCTGTGCCAGCGTATCTACCTCGACCTCGATCTTGACCATATGCCCGACACCGGCCTTGGCGCGGCGGATAGCCTCGGTGATGCCGCCGGCAATGGCGACATGATTGTCCTTGATCAATACCGCATCATAAAGCGCGAAACGATGGTTCATGCCGCCGCCGGCGCGCACGGCATATTTTTCCAGAGCCCGGAGACCCGGCGTGGTCTTGCGGGTGCAGACAATCGACGCCTTCGTGCCGACAATCGCCTCGACAATGCCGCCCGTCACGGAGGCGATGCCGGAGAGATGGCCGAGGAAATTCAGTGCGGTCCGCTCTGCCGTCAGCAGACCGCGGGAAGGCCCCTCGATCGTTGCGATGACGTCTCCCGCTGCGACTTTCTTGCCATCGGGGACATGACGGGTCATGACGATGGTGGGATCGACGAGCTGGAAGGCAAGTTCGGACGCATCGAGACCGGCGACGACGCCCGTTTGGCGGGTGACCATGGCGACGCGGGAGCGATGCGCCGCAGGGATGACGGCGGTAGACGTGACGTCGCCGGCAAGACCGAGATCTTCCACAAGGGCATTGCGCACCAGCGGTTCGACGATCAGGCGCGGGAGGGGAGCAAGCGTCATGTCAGGCACTCCTTGCGATGGAATAGGGGATGACGGACCTGGCGATATCCAGTGCGTCGGAAAGGTTCATCACGCGTCGCTGCGCGTATTGCAGCTTCAGCGGAAAATCCGTGCGGGCGTGGGCCCCACGCGACTCTGTCCTCAGAGACGCGAAGACGGCTATCAACAATGCGACCAGCGCGGGATCGCTCGCCGGGCCGTCACTCTCGTAAAGCGGCAGGAGAGCCGCAATCGCACCCTGAATGGCACCGGCATTGCGCAAGACGCCGAGATGCCGCGACACAATCAGCCGGACGGGCATAGGGTCTGGCGCCACCGTCTCGGGAAGGCGATGCGGCAATCTTGCAGCGCCTGCATCAGCGCTCGCAAGATCACCTGCTGCACGCATCCCCATGACTGCTGCCTCCAGCAGGGAGTTGCTGGCCAGACGATTGGCTCCGTGCAGGCCGGTGGAGGCCGCTTCTCCCACGACCCATAGGCCGGGCACGGAACTGCGGCCATTCTCGTCAGTCGCCACGCCGCCCATATGATAATGAACGGCCGGACGCACCGGAATAGGATCGCTCGCCGGGTCCACGCCCGCTTCGCGGCAGAGAGCTTCGATGATTGGGAAGCGTGTGGCAAACCGGTTGCCGAGCGCATCGCGGGCATCCAGGAAAACCCGGCCGCCACGAGCAATTTCGGCGCTGATGGCACGCGCGACGACGTCGCGCGGCGCAAGCTCGGCACCCTCCACCTCCGCCATGAAGCGCTCACCGCTTTCGTTGACAAGAAGAGCGCCCTCGCCGCGCACCGCTTCGCTGACGAGCGCCAGGGGACGGCGGCGGCTATCGAGCGCCGTCGGGTGGAATTGCACGAACTCCATATCGGCAAGCAGCGCTCCGGCTCTTGCCGCAAGCGCAACACCTTGGCCGAAATTGCCGACCGGATTCGTCGTGGCCTCGAACAGGCCGCCGATACCGCCCGTGGCAAGAACGATGCGGGAGGATCGCAGCACAACGCTGCCCTTGTCGGTCAGGCAGAGCAGGCCGGCGACACGATGATCGTCCAGCAAGAGCCGCTGCGCCTGGTAGCCCTCGAGCACGGTGATCGACGGCGTGCGGGCGACCGCTTCGGCAAGCGCACGCACGATAGCCGCACCCGAACCATCTCCCTTGGAATGCACAATGCGCCGGAGCGAATGCGCCGCTTCAAGGCCGAGGGACAATTCCCCCGCATCATTGCGATCGAACTCGACGCCCGCCCGTTCCAGGGCGGCAATGGCAGCCGGGGCTTCCGCGACGATCCTTGCCGCCACGGTGGCGTCGCAGAGCCCGTCGCCGGCGGCGAGGGTATCGGCGAGGTGCAAGGCCGCGCTATCGTCCTTCCCCATGCTGGCGGCGATGCCGCCCTGCGCCCAGGCGCTTGAGGTCTCGGCACCAATCAGGGCGCGGGTGACGATCACGGTCGGCTCGGGCGCCAGCGTCAGCGCCGTCATCAACCCGGCAAGGCCGCTGCCGACGATGACTGTGCGGCCGGTCAGTCCTTCGAGAATCTCGCTCATATCGCCAACATCCTTTCCACTGCACGGCGGGCGTCGGCGGCAATCGCCGCATCGACCGTCACCTCATGCCGCCCTTCTTCCAAAGCCTTGCGGATATTGCCAAGCGTGATGCGTTTCATATGCGGGCAGAGATTGCAGGGCCGGATGAACTCGACCTCGGGATGATGGACCGCGACGTTGTCGCTCATCGAACATTCCGTCAGAAGCACGACACGCGACGGATGCTTCTTGCCGACATAGTCGGACATGACGGCGGTCGAGCCCGCGAAATCCGCCGCTTCGACGACATCGGGCGGGCATTCCGGGTGAGCGAGCACCGTCACGCCGGGATAATTCTCGCGAAGCTGGCGGATATCGTCCGCCGTGAAGAGCTCGTGAACCTCGCAATGCCCATGCCAGGCGATGAGCTCGACATTCGTTTCGCGTGCAACGTTGCGCGCCAGATACTCGTCAGGAAGCATCAGCACTTTCGGCACGCCGAGCGATTCCACCACCTGGCGGGCATTGCCCGAGGTGCAGCAGATGTCGGAGGCAGCCTTCACGGCCGCAGAGGTATTGACATAGGTGACGACGGGAACACCGGGATGCGCCTGACGCAACAGGGCTATATCCTCGGGCGTGATCGATTCCGCCAAGGAGCATCCAGCCTCCATGTCAGGGATCAGCACCGTCTTTTCCGGGTTCAGCAGCTTGGCCGTCTCCGCCATGAAATGCACCCCGGCAAGGACGATGATATCGGCCTTCACATCCGCGGCCTTGCGGGCGAGCGCGAGACTGTCGCCGACAATGTCGGCAACGCCATGGAAGATTTCCGGCGTCTGGTAGTTATGGGCGAGAATGACGGCGTTGCGTCGTCGCTTCAGTTCGAGGATCGCCTCGACATCATCCTGAAACGTCAGCCATTCGGCCTTGGGGATGACGCGGCTGACGCGATCATAAAGAGAGGATGCGGATACGGGAAGATTCATGACCGGCTCCTTATTATACTCAGTTTGAGCATATTATGCGCAAATAGATATTCTCGTAGTGAGCATATGTCAATTGCGAGAGAGCGGTAATTTCGTTCCGGCGAATTCGCGTTCTTCGAGGACGGCACGGCGGAAGCGGAAAAGCTTGGCCGGACGGCCCCCGGTTTCGCTTTCCGTGCCTCCGGTTTCCTCGACCAGTTCCTGCTGCTCGATCAGCCGGCGGAAGTTCTGCTTGTGCAGAGTGAGGCCCGCCAGCGCTTCTACCGTTTTCTGCAGTTGCAGCAGCGTGAAGGTCTCGGGCATGAGTTCGAAGACGACGGGGCGATACTTGATCTTGGCGCGCAGCCGCGCCATGCCGGTCGCAAGAATGCGGCGATGATCGGCGAACATCGGCGTACCGAAATTGTGCTTGATATCGCAGCCCGCCTCGGCGACGAGCCCCGCCTCATAGAGCAGTTCATAGCGCTGCAGAACGAGATCCTCGTTCCAGGCGGCACCACTCAGCCCGAAGTCGAAATCGGCACGGCGACGGCGTTGGCCGCGGCGCATCGCATCCCCGTCGATCCATGACGCGAGGCGAGCGGCGATGGCGTCGAGGATCGGCGGTCGGCCGCTCCGATGATCTTCCCAGGGAAGATATTCGTACCAGCCATGCCAGCCCGGCGCACCGGCACCGGGTGCTGCCTGCTCGCGCACCAGCCCCAGATAGCTGATGGAAATCGTGCGCCCGCCGAGAATTTCATTGTTTCGATCGCGATCGGCAAACGTATAGAGCTGCTCCAGATAGCCAACCGGATGGGCCGTCTGCTCCTGAACCCATTCGCGCAACCCGCTTTGCAAGGTGCGATGCCCAAGCTCGAACGGACCGGATGGCAGGGCATCGCCCGAGCGCACCGTCATGACCCTCGGATCGCCGCCCGTGACAGCCGTCAGAACCGCGATCAGCTCTGCATGTGCAAGTCCGATGGTCAAGCGAACTCCATGATTTGTTTCCCTGCCAATCTTGTCGCACGAAGCGCGACGCAAGCCAATGTGGTCGCCTGTACCCTCCACATCCCTCTACGGCCCGAAAGCGCGGAACTACCGGCTCACGTAGTCGGGATATTGCTCGCAGATGAGATCGATGATCGACAAGGTGCCGGACAGATGCTTGCGCAAGGCGGCAACGGCAACCTGCGCATCGGCGGAGCGGACAGCGTCGACGATCGCCTGGTGATCCGCGATGATCTGCTCCAGCTTACCCGGCATCGGCAGATTGAGCATGCGCAGCCGGTCGAGATGCACGCTCTGGCGCCTCACCGTCGACCACAAGCCGAGAATGTCGGCCCGCTCGTAAAGCACCCGATGGAAATCCTTGTCGAGCGAATCGAAGAGATCATAGGTTTCCGGCGACATCACGCGCTTCTGACGGAACAGAACCGCCTCCAGCGCGGTCGCAGTCTCCTCGGCCGAATTGAGCGTCAGCCGACAAACAGCCTCGAGCTCGATCGACAGCCGCAGGAAATGCGCCTGCGTCGCGTTGCGGATATCGATCCGCGAAACGACGGTCGCATATTGCGGATAGACCTCGACCAGCCCCTCCTCTTCCAGCCGGATCAGGGCGTCCCGCACCGGGGTCTGGCTGACATTGAATTCGCTTTGCAACGACATCCGCGACAGCACGGTCGTCGGCGGCAAGCCCATGGAAAGAATGCGCGACCTGAGGATTTCGAGGATCTGCGGCGCCACCTGGCGGGATCGATCCAGTGCGAATTCTTTCGGATTGAGCTTCACGAGCAGCCTTTCTGATGGGAACGCCGGGCTGATTAAGCACAGTTTGTGACTTGATGCACTGATACATTAGTGCTTTAGTCCGACATTGCCAACTCCACTTCACCGGATTGGATCAACCGTGAGGAACTGGGCGACCGGACGGGCATACCGAAGCAACCGTCTGCACAGGCAAGTTCGGTTCGATCCACATGCGAAAACAAGGCTCGATTACCATGGAAAGCAGGAAGAAGCCGTCGGATCTGCGCAGCGCCAGATGGTTTGCGCCGGACGACCTTAGAAGCTCGGGGCACCGATCCCGCACCATGCAGATGGGCTATGCACCCGAAGAGTGGACGGACAAGCCCGTCATTGCCATTCTCAACACCTGGTCCGACGCCAACCCCTGTCATGCCCATTTCAAGCACCGCGTCGAGGACGTGAAGCGCGGCATCCTGCAGGCCGGCGGCTTTCCCCTGGAACTGCCTGCGCTGTCGCTCTCCGAGAGCTATGTGAAGCCGACGACCATGCTTTATCGCAATATGCTGGCAATGGAAGCGGAAGAGCTTTTGCGCTCGCATCCGGTGGATGGTGCCGTCCTGATGGGTGGCTGCGACAAGACGACGCCTGGCCTCGTCATGGGCGCGCTTTCCATGGGGCTGCCGATGATCTACCTGCCTGCCGGCCCGATGCTGCGGGGCAATTATCGCGGCGAATATCTGGGCTCAGGTTCCGACGCCTGGAAATTCTGGGACGAACGGCGCGCCGGAACCATCTCCGAGAAGGAATGGGTCGATGTCGAGGCCGGGATCGCCCGTTCCTACGGCCACTGTATGACCATGGGCACGGCGAGCACCATGACGGCGATCGCCGAGGCGCTCGGCCTGACCCTGCCCGGCGCAAGCTCGATACCCGCACCGGATGCCAATCATATTCGCATGTCGTCGGCCGTCGGCAGGCGTATCGTCGAGATGGTCTGGGAAGATCTTGTGCCGTCCAAGATCGTCACCCAGGCGGCCGTCAACAATGCGGTCGCCGTCGCGATGGCGACCGGCTGTTCCACCAACGCCGTCGTGCACCTGATTGCCATGGCGCGGCGAGCCGGAACCGCTCTTTCGCTCGACGACCTCGACAGGGCCGGACGCACCACGCCGGTCCTTGCCAATATCAGGCCGACCGGCAAGACGTATCTGATGGAGGATTTCTATTACGCCGGCGGCCTTAGAGCCTTGATGGCAAAGCTCTCCTCCAAGCTCGACCTCTCGGCGTTGACCGTCTCCGGCATTACGCTTGGCGAAACCCTGGAAGGTGCCAAATGCTACAATGATGACGTAATCCGCTCGCTCGACAATCCGGTCTATCATGAGGGTTCGCTCGCGGTGCTGAAGGGCAACCTTGCACCGACGGGTGCCGTCATCAAGCCTGCCGCCTGTGACCCGCGTTTCCACAAGCATCAGGGACCGGCGCTGGTTTTCGATACCTATCCAGACATGAAGGCGGCGGTCGATGACGAAAATCTCGACATCACGCCGGACCACGTCATGGTGCTGCGCGGCGCCGGCCCGCAGGGCGGGCCCGGCATGCCGGAATGGGGCATGCTGCCGATCCCGAAGGCGCTCCTTAAAAAGGGCCACAGGGATATGCTACGTCTTTCCGATGCCCGCATGAGCGGCACCAGCTACGGCGCCTGCATCCTGCATGTCTCGCCCGAATCCCATGTTGGTGGTCCGCTGGCCTTGCTGCGCAACGGCGATATCGTTCGTCTCGACCTGGAAGCGCGGCGCATCGACATGCTTGTCGACGAAGACGAGTTGCAGCGCCGGCGCGAAGCTTGGGTCAGGCCGGCGGAAAAATTCGGCCGCGGCTATGGCTGGATGTTTTCGCGCCATGTTGCGCAGGCCGATACCGGCTGCGACTTCGACTTCCTGGAAACCGATTTCGGCCCGACGCCGGGCGAACCAGATATCTATTGATTGCAAAGGATCTATCGTATGAGCAACTACGTGCTGAGCAATGAGACGCGCAACAAGCTTATAGGAGTGGCGACGCCGACAATCGCGACCGCCCTCTTCAGACGAGGCTTGCGCAACCAGTTCATCCAGGATGTCCGTCCGCTCTCGCCGAAGAAGGCAAACATGGTCGGACAGGCATTCACCCTTCGCTATATTCCGGCGCGCGAAGACCTCAACACGCTCGAGGTCTTCCGCAATCCGGACCATCCACAGCGTGCTGCCGTCGAACAATGCCCGCCCGGCTTCGTGCTGGTTATGGATAGTCGCAAGGATGCGCGCGCCGCCTCCGCTGGTTCCATCCTCGTCTCGCGGCTGCAGGTGCGCGGAGTGGCTGGCGTCGTCACCGACGGCGGCTTCCGCGACAGCCCTGAAATCGCCGCCCTCGACATCCCCTCCTATCATCATCGCCCGTCCGCCCCGACCAACCTGACCCTGCATCAGGCCATCGAAATCAACGGCCCGATCGGCTGCGGCGATGTGTCGGTTTTCCCCGGCGACGTACTCGTCGGCGACAATGAGGGCGTCATCGTCATCCCCGCGCATCTGGCCGACGAAATTGCCGACGAGACGGTGGAAATGACGGCCTATGAGGACTTCGTCACCGAAGAGGTCATGAACGGCGCCACCATCATTGGCCTTTACCCGGCGACCAGCGAGGCTCCGAAACTGAAATTTGCCGAATGGCGGAAACAAAAGGGCCGCTGATCCGGCTTCGAACAAATGCAGCCGGGAGCACGCGACCGGCTGCATTTCTCAGTGCCTATTCCTCGCGCACCAGCTTGAGCACGAGCTGCTGAAGATTGCCGCCGTCGCTGAACTCGACCTTGTCGAAATCGACATTTCGCTGCCGTTCCTTTTTGGAAATCTCGCCGAGACGCTTCGTCAATTCGACGCGGATCCTGCTGCATTTCGGATCATCGGGTACGGAAAAACCGACACTCATGGCCTCGATTTCCTTGACCATGTCCTTGATATATCCGCCATGCACCCGCTCATGCGCCTCGACGCCGGCAATAAATTTCTGCCAGCTGCTGCGGGTCTGCGCCGGCAATTGCCCGGCGGGCTTCGGCAAGGTGTAGGTGATGACCAGCTTCGGGATGTTGACGGTGATCGTGCAGGCGCCGTCCGGTTGCGGCTCGTATTTCCGGGTCCAGGTGAGCTTGAAATCGGTATGGGCGATTGCCCTCACCTTGGGTCCGAGCAACGGACCGCGCTCGCCGATCGAATCGTAGAGTTGAGCGCCGGATGTCCCGGTAATTGAATAGGTCTTGATGATCTCGACCGGCTGCCAATCGGCATTCGCCGTCATGGGCAGAAAAGCGATCAAAAGTGCCATCGCCGGCAATCCAATAGCTGATTTCACGAACGTCCCCATGCGCACCACGCCCAAGCGCTGCAAGCTAGCTGGTGATCCTGGCTATTTCAATGAATGTCAGGCCTCAGAATGCCGAAGCAGAGTATAACACCTCCTCGGCGTCCTCTCGCTCCATCTCGAAAACCCGTTTGCCGATGGCGAAGCTGAAGCCGTTGCGGGCGAAGGCGGACAATTCCTTTGCCTTGCGCTTCTCGTCAAGGTCGCCGCGCCGGAAAGGCCCAAACCCACGCTTTCTGGCAAAGATGACGGCGGAATGGAGATCATCGACATCCCCCACGGCCGCGACGACCGTCTCGCCGTCTATGCCCTTGGACGCCAGCCTGAAAGCGATGGCTTTCTTCGACTTGCCGGAGCGAACCGCCGAGCGTGTGCTGATCTCTGCATAGGCCACATCGTCGAGCACTTTCAGCTCATAGGCGAATTTCACGGCGAAATCGGCCAGCGCCTTGATCTGCGCATCGCTGATATCCTCGAACTTCTGTTTCGCCTTTTTGGCGATCGCCTCGGACAGCTGCTTCTCGGTCATCATCCGGCGTTCGAGACGATAGATGGTGGAGTTGCGTGCCCACGAGAGCATGCGGCTTGTCGGCGTTTCATCCATCAAGAAAGGCAATCGGCAAAAAGGGAATCATCACGGAGAATTTTACGCGAGCCGCGTTATCCAGGCAACGAATGCGCTTGGTAATCATGGGATGATTGACTATGGTGTGCGTACGGCCGCGGCAATAAAATGCCGAGCGTCGAACCCCCATCGACGGTGGAGGCCGTCTCAAGCACCACATTGCTATGGATCACGGAGCCTGCGGCTCTCCCGACCGTTTCGCCGATCGGGCACCAGCGCTCCGTTCAAAGGAGGCAGGAATGGACTATCGCAAGCTCGGCCCAAGCGGGGCCGTCGTCACAGCCTATTGCCTTGGCACCATGACTTTCGGCGCGGAAGCCGATGAGGCTGCGTCACATAGGCTTCTCGACGATTATTTCGCATGGGGCGGCAATTTCATCGATACAGCCGACGTCTACAGCGCCGGAAAATCGGAGGAAATCATCGGCCGATGGCTGAAGGCGCGTCCGACCGAGGCCCGCCAGGCCGTCGTCGCCACCAAAGGCCGTTTTCCGATGGGCAAAGGCCCCAATGATATCGGGCTCTCGCGCCGGCATCTCGGCCAGGCTCTCGATGACTCTTTGCGCCGCCTCGGCATCGATCATATCGACCTCTATCAGATGCATGCCTGGGATGCATTGACCCCGATTGAGGAGACGTTACGCTTCCTCGATGACGCCGTGCGTGCCGGGAAAATTGGCTATTACGGCTTCTCCAACTATGTTGGCTGGCACATTGCCAAGGCGGCCGAGATCGCCAAGGCCCGCGGATACACCCGGCCGGTGACGCTGCAGCCGCAATATAATCTGCTTGCCCGCGATATCGAACTCGAGATCGTCGATGCTTGCCTGGATGCCGGCATGGGCCTGCTGCCCTGGTCGCCGCTGGGCGGCGGTTGGCTGACCGGCAAATACAAGCGTGACGAAACGCCAACCGGCGCCACCCGGCTCGGTGAGAACCCCAACCGCGGCAGCGAGTCCTATGCGGCCCGCAACGCACAGGAACGAACCTGGGCGATTATCGATACCGTCGAAGAGATCGCTAAAGCTCGCGGCGTCAGCATGGCGCAGGTAGCGCTCGCCTGGACGGCAGCACGGCCGGCGGTCACGTCGGTCATTCTTGGCGCACGCACGTCTGCGCAGCTTGCAGACAACCTGGGGGCAGCTGAGCTGACGCTTACGGACGCGGAGACGCAAAGGCTCAACGAGGTCAGCGCGCCGCAATCGGCTGCCTATCCCTATGGTGAAGGCGGCAGAAACCAGCGCCACCGCAAGATCGAGGGTGGCCGCTGAAAGCGTTTTGGCAGCGGAGCAAACGTTGCTCCGCTTCCTTAAGCGCGACTGCTCCGGTGGTCCGCGATATTGTCTGCCCGCGTCAAACCAGTGGCGGATTGAGCTTGGCGAAACCTTCTTGGCGCCAATACGGGAAGTATGGATAGGGGACAACCTGCTTGCTGGCCTTATCCAGCGCCTCGACCTGTTGCCTGGAAAGCGTCCAGCCGACGGCGCCGAGGTTCTGCCGCAACTGCTCTTCGTTGCGGGCGCCGATAATGACACTTGCAACCGTCGGCCGGCTCAAGAGCCAGTTGATCGCGATCTGCGCCACGCTCTTGCCGGTCTCACCCGCAATCCCGTCCAGCACGTCGACGATATCGAACAGCGTCTCATCGTCGACAGGTGGGCCGAAGGTCGCAGTCTCGTGCAACCGGCTGGTCTCCGGCAATGGTTGGCCACGACGTATCTTGCCGGTGAGCCTGCCCCATGCCAGCGGACTCCAGACCAGTGCCCCGACATTCTGATCGCGACCCAGCGGCATGAGCTCCCATTCGTAATCGCGGCCGGCAAGCGAATAATAGACCTGATGGGCGACATGACGCACATAGGAGTGCTTCTCCGAAGCGGCCAGGGACTTCATCAATTCCCAACCGGAGAAATTCGAGGCGCCGATGTAACGGATCTTGCCCGCCTTCACGAGCCCATCAAGCGTGGAAAGCGTCTCCTCGACCGGCGTCGATGCGTCGAAGGCGTGCAGCTGCAGCAGGTCGATGTAATCGGTGCCGAGACGACGCAAGGCGGCTTCGACCGATCTGATCAGCCGGGAGCGTGACGTCCCCCAATCGGCGGGGCCGTCGCCTATGGGAAGAGCCGTCTTGGTCGAGATCAGGACTTCGTCTCGTCTGCCTCGAATCGCCCGGCCAAGCACCTCCTCCGAAGCGCCAGCCGAATATACATCCGCCGTGTCGAAGAGATTGACTCCCGCCTCCAGGCAGATGTCGACCAAACGCCTTGCTTCCTCGGCATTCGTGGAGCCCCAGGCGCTGAACAACGGTCCGGTGCCGCCAAACGTGCCGGCGCCAAAACTGAGTACGGGGACACGCAGGCCAGAAGCTCCGAGATTTCGGTATTCCATCATCTGTCTCCTTGGAACAACTCCGGAAAACGGCGCCGCAGCTTTCCGTCCGGACTTGCGTAAAAACAATAGGATGAAGCGGTCCACAGCTTTCGCGAAGACGGTAAACCACTCCGGTCGTTCCAAAGAGATAGATCCTCTGAACAAGCTGATATAGATTACCGAAAAGAAAATGATTTATGATTTGAATTCATCATGAGCCGTCAAGAGATCAATCGTTCCGGTGAAATGGAAGTCTTTGTCCGTGCTGTTGAACTCGGCGGCTTTACCGCCGCAGCCACCGCCTTCCGCATGACGCCGTCCGCCGTTAGCAAGCTCGTCACGCGATTGGAAAAGCGCCTCGGCGCGCGTCTCATCAACCGGTCGACGAGGCGACTGCAGCTGACACCGGAGGGTTGCGTCTTCTTTGAGCGCAGCGTTGCCATTCTTGCAGACATTACTGAGGCCGAGCGTCATGCCTCGGCAGGAGAGCAGGTTGCAGGACATATCCGCATCAATACCAGCGGCTCGTTCGGCAACCATGCATTGGCGCCGCTTGTTCCAGCCTTCATGGCACTTCACCCGAACGTTTCGCTTGAGATTTTCCACACGGACCGGATCGTCGATCTGATGCAAGAGCGCGCCGATGTGGCCATCCGCGCCGGGCCTCTGAAAAGCTCCAGCTTGACGGCCCGCAAACTTGGAGCGACGCGCAAGGTCATCGTCGCCTCGCCGAGTTACCTGCAAAGGCACGGTGCGCCCCGCTCAGCAGCCGAGCTGGAGAAACATTGCCGCATCGGCTTTGCCTATTCCCGGGCAATCGAAGGCTGGCCGCTGCGCATCGACGGCGAGGTTGTGACAATCCCTGCAGCGCGGAGCCTGCAAGTGGGCGATGGGGAGGCCATGCGGCATCTCGCCCTTGATGGCGCCGGCCTCGCACGCCTCTCCGCTTTCACCGTCAAGTCGGATATTGCGTCAGGCCGCCTGTTGACGGTGCTGGAGGATCTCAATCCCGGCGATGTCGAGGAATTCCACGCGATCTACATCGGCCAGGGCGGCCCTTTGCCGGCCCGTGTGCGCGCATTGCTGGAGTTCCTGCGCGAAAATGTACGTCTGTGAAAAAAGCGATGCGGCCGTTAAGGCCGCACCTGATTATTCGCAAACCTCAGTCGTCCAATTCGATCAGGCGGTCGGTTGGCGGGTCTTGCGCAGATAGGGCAACACGGTATCGAACGAGCCGAAACGGGTGATGGCATCTTCATTGGAGACGGCAGCCGTGATGATGACATCTTCGCCCTGCTGCCAGTTTGCCGGCGTCGCAACCTGGTGCTTGGCCGTCAGCTGGATCGAATCGATCGCACGCAGGATCTCGCCAAAATTGCGACCTGTGGTCATCGGATAGGTGAGAATGAGCTTGATCTTCTTGTCCGGGCCGATGACAAAAACGGAGCGAACCGTGGCATTGTCGGCAGGGGTGCGCCCCTCGGAACTCTCGCCGGCACCCGCCGGCAGCATGTCGTAGAGCTTGGCGACCTTAAGATCCTTGTCGCCGATCAGTGGATAATCGACATCGAAACCGGTCGCCGTCTTGATGTCGTTCTTCCAACGACCATGACTTTCGACCGGATCGACCGAAATGCCGATGATTTTAACGCCGCGCTTGCGGAACTCGCCTTCGAGGCCAGCCATCGCGCCCAGTTCTGTCGTGCAGACCGGCGTAAAGTTCTTCGGATGCGAGAACAGCACGGCCCAGCCATTGCCGATCCAATCATGAAACTGAACGCTGCCTTGCGTCGTTTCCGCCGTAAAATCCGGAGCGATATCGTTGATGCGCAAACTCATTGCCTTACCTCCAAAAGCCGCCGCGTTGCACGCCTGAAATGGCGGCCGAGGGCGGGATCAAAAAAATCCGCCGCACAATGGCTTCGAACGTTCAATATGAAAAGCCCCTCGTTTAAATGGAAGCTGCAATTGCCGTCGAAAATCCTTGCGGCCGGCGATGCCTGGTACGCGCCTTCAGCATTTCCAGGAAACCATAGCCGCTCGGCCACCGTCCAAACCCGCTGGCAATATTGATATGCCCGGCCAGGCCGATATTGCGAACATCTGTGTTCCACAGGCGCCCGAACATGGTGAGGCGGTCAAGCCTCATGTAGATGTCGTTCAGGCTTCCGACCGTAATGCTGGGAAACGGCAGCGCTTCAGTCGGCATCGTGCCGAACGTGAGATGGCCGGCGTGAAGCGTCTCAGTCACCGGAATATCGCACGGTGCCACGAGGAGCGCCCCCTTTATCCTTCGCGCAGCCGGCCGCCTGGCCAATTTTGCCGTTAGCACACAGCCCAGGCTATGAGCGACGATATAGGCCTCGCCGGCTTCTTCCAACGCCGCTTCCAGCTTTGCCATCCAGCTGCCAAGATTGGGAAAATCCCAGTCATCCTGCTCGACAAGCCGGACATCGGGATGATCTTTCAGCCAGTAGCGCTGCCAATGCCCTTCACCCGAACCGAACAGCCCGGGCACAATCAGCACTCTGGTCATGGGAGCCTCGCGACGATTAGTGCTGGAGAGCTCAACTCGCGACACGAAATCAATGGCGCATCCTTTCAGTACCAGGGCGCCGGTGTGGAGCACCAGTAATAGATCTCGTAGTCGCGAGCGGAGAGCTCCCGATCCCGCTCGTCGACGCCGATCCAATCAGTGGACGGGCTGCGAGGATCCGTCCGCTGCAACGCAGGTGCCGCAAAAATCGTCTTCAGGCGGCTGATGACATTCCACTTCATGTAACCCTCCATTCCGTTGACATATCCAAGACAGTCGCGCACGACCGCCATCAACCCTTCATTCTGCTGCCGCAAGCACCGTTACCGGATGCGGAAAGAAAGCGGCGAGTTCGCCGACAACCTCATTGATGCGGCCAGCCAGTGGTTCCGCCGAGACCTTGTAGTCTGTAAAATCCCGATCCGACGCGTAGACGGCCGTCGGCAAGGTATGCGCCATGAAGAAGCCGAAAAGCGGCCGCAGTTGATGCTCGACCATCAGCGCATGCCTGTCTCCGCCGCCCGTCGCCGTGATGATGATCGGCTTGGCGCGCAGTTCGTGCGGATCGATGAGATCGATAAGGTGCTTGAAAAGACCGGGATAGGATCCCTTGAAGGTCGGCGAACCGATGATGAGAGCATCGGATGATACGATCTCGTCGATCACGCCCTTCGCCTGATCATCGAGATCCTTGCGCCACTGGGCAGCACCGAGCGAAGGACCAACATCGTGCAGATCGTAGACACTGCTTTTAAAACCATAACGCTCGCTCGCCAGATCGGTAACAGTCTGGACGAGCGCGTAGGTTTTCGATGGCCGGTTGAAGCTGCCGGCGATACCGACGAGTTTGGGGGCGCTCATTCTCATCCCTTCAGAAGATAAAACACGTTTTCGATATTGCGAATATTGTCCACAAAAATAGTAGATTAAAAGAAACAGCGATCTCTCAGTTCGCCGGAAACGGAAATCTCTTTCCAGCAACGCAACCTCTCGGATGAGGCCTCACCTGGCCGGTGTTGGACTGCAACTTGAGCGTCAACATATGTCGTAGCGTCACATTGACGGCGTATTGCCAGACTGGAGTTGGAAGAGAGGAGCCGGATCCCTGGCAGAAGGTTCGAGCGCACCGAATTGCGTTGTGATCACAATGACGAGCCTCGCTCTGAAGAGAGCTTTGCCAGCTCGCACCGCCTCGAATGGCGGCCAAACAATTCCCAATGGCCACGCCCGTTGGATTGGCAACAACCAACGGTCGGGCCGAGCAGAAGGGCGATCATCACATCAAGCAGCACGTCGCTTGATTGATACGCTCACCCACCATCAATCCCTGGCGAGTTTGCGGAAAACCAAAGCCCCGCCGAGCACGGCGATAAAAGCCAGCACCGCTGCAAACAGCGTTGCACCGAGCGAAAGGCCAACGGCGTCGATAATGAACCCTATCGCGACAGGCATCAAACCAGCAGGAATGTAGCCGCCAATGTTGAGAACGGCGTTTGCTTCAGCTCTATGGTTACCCGGCACATGCAGGCCGATAAGGGTCAGACCACCGAGTTGCCCAAGGCCCTGGCCGCTCCCGGCGAGAAGCGCCGCAACAATCAGCGTTGCGGCATTCGACGATGCCACCGCAAACGCAATTCCTGCCATGGAGAGGACCGTCGCCGTCGCCCCGCACAGCAAAATGGTCCGCACAGAGAACCGGCGAGCGGCGAACTGCACGCCTGTCGCGGCCAGGAACATGCAGCAGGCCATGCCTCCGGCGATCAGCGGGCTGGTGACGCCGAGAAGATGCGACAGCAAAGACGGCCCGAGAGCCAGCACGAAGGAGGTCGCGGTGATCCCAGGTCCGAAAACCGCAATCCCGAAAAGCAAGTGCCGACGATTGGCGTGTGGAACGCTCGGCAGGTGCAGCCGCCAGTTATGGTCGGCGGCCGTGCCGCGATGCGTCAGCGGCAGGGTCAGCGACACAACCAGCGCCGTCAGAAGAACGGCAAGTTCGACGGCAAAGATCGGGATCACGGCGTTTGCCAGCAACAAGGCGAGACTGCCCGCCAGCAACGGCCCGAGACCGGCGCCAAGAACCATGGAAACAGACGCGATCAGGGAAGCTTGGCGCTTGCGCTCCGGGCCACCGAGGTCAACCACCGCTGCCATACCCGCCGACACGACAACACCGACAGCAACGCCTGAAAGGAAGCGCGCAACAATCAGCATGAGTACCGAATGCGCGCTGGCGAACAGCAGGCAGGCGAAGATCGCAGCCGCCAGCCCCGGCAAGAGTACCGGACGGCGCCCATAGCGGTCGGAGAACTGTCCGGCGACCAGCAGGGTCAGCAACAGGCCCAGGATATAGGCGGCGAAGATGACGGTCAGCGTCGACGATGAGAAGCCGATCGCCGCCTGCCATCGCACATAAAGCGGGGTGGCGGAGTTGGAGAGAATGAAGACCGCGGTAATGATCCAGGCGGCCGTCCACATTCGCCATGGTGAATGGGCCGTGATCTCGAAGGGCGAACGCGCGGTATGAGAAGATTCTAGCGACGACATAAGTGGGGCTCCATAGGACAGTACGAATTAAATCGTACTTAGCATAGTTCGATTTAATTCGTACATATCTGTTCGACAAGAATCGTACTTGGTGCTACAAAGCAGTCATGACCTTTGCGATAATCAGAACCGACCCCACTTCCGAGGAACTTCCGCCGCCGTTGCCCGAACCGGCGGCGGACGATTTACGTCTGGATGTCATCATGGGCGCGCTCGCTGACCCTTTGCGCCTGACCATCGTCCACAAGCTGCTTCTGGAGTCGGAAGCCTATGACCACGCCTGTGGATGGTTTGGTTTCGACCGGCCGAAATCGTCGCTGACGCACCATTTCAAAGTGCTGCGAGAAGCGGGGCTCATACGCCAGCGACAATACGGCCTGGAGCGTCGTAGTCGCGTGCGGAATGAGGATCTGGAGGCACGATTTCCCGGCTTGCTCCGCTTGGTAAAGGCATGGCATCCCGGAACGGCTGACGGCTGACGCGCTTCCACAGACGGAGGCTCAAGAACGTTGAGGTCAGCGGCCACAAAGGAACATCGTCAGATGCTCCCTTCCACCAAGGGGCTAAAGACGTCGTCCCTCCCATGCCCGACGAGAACATCGTCAGGCTGTGGGAGCAGCGTTTGAATCCCCTCGCAGGTCCCTCCCCCAATTGACGGTAGTCGCGTGCGACCCGAGCCTGATCAACCTCGGCCGCCGCGAGCGCCTTGATGGTTTGCCCGAGCCATGGCGAGGTCGGCCCGTTGCCGCGAGCGCTACCTCCGTCGAATGCGTCGTGCTGGCCTCGATCAATTATGAAGATGCTTTTTCAGGAATGAGCGGGTGCGATCATGGGAGGGAATTTGCAGGATCTGTTGCGGTGCGCCCTCCTCCACGACAACGCCGCCATCCATGAATACGATGCGATCGGCCACTTCGGCCGCAAAGCGCATCTCATGGGTGACGATCAGCATCGTCATATGCTCGGCGGCGAGCTGCTTCATGACGGCGTTGACCTCATCGACCAGTTCAGGGTCCAACGCCGACGTCGCCTCGTCGAAGAGCATTACTTTCGGCTGCATGGCCAGCGCGCGTGCTATGGCAACGCGCTGCTTCTGGCCACCGGAAAGGCGCGACGGGTAGTCGTCGATTTTGTTGGCAAGCCCTACCTTGGAGAGGAGCTCCATCGCCAGTTCGCGGGCAGCTTGCTTCGTAAGGCCCTTGAGCTTGATGGGGCCGAGCGTGATGTTCTCAAGGACGGTCAGGTGCGGAAACAAGTTGAAATGCTGGAAAACCATGCCCATCTGCTGGCGCACTGCATTGATGTGTCGTTCGAATGCGCTTCCCTTCAGCGCGCGATTGACCTGTTCGCCATCGAGCCAGACCTCGCCGCCATTGAGCGCTTCGAGATGATTGATCGATCTTAGAAGCGTGCTCTTCCCCGAACCGCTGGGACCTATGATGGCAATGATCTGACCGCGGGAGACGGAAAGATCGATCCCTTTGAGCACTTCCAGTGCTCCGTATGCCTTGCGGGCACCCTTGACTTCGACCATCGGCTTAGCGGCGCTCATCGTGACATCTCCACCTTGTTTTCAAGAAATTGCAGTCCGGCTTCGAGGACGAGGTTTGCCATGTAGTAAATGCCTGCAACGGTTAGATAAAATTCGAAAGGGGTATAGGTCTCGCTGATGGCGAGCTGAGCGCTGTAGACGAGTTCGGCGATGCCGATGATGGAAACGAGCGAGGTGTCTTTCAGAAGCACAATCAGATTGTTTCCGATCGGCGCGATCGTCGTGCGCAGCGCCTGGGGCACGACAACATAGCGCTGCGCCTGGCCGCGGCTGAGGCCGATCGAGCGTGCTCCTTCCATCTGGCCGGGGTCGACCGCAAGTATCCCCGCGCGGAAGACATCGGCATTGTAGACGGCAAAGTGCAGGCTGAGGCCGATGATGCCGGCTCCAAGCGCTGGGATGTCGATGCCGATCTGCACGAGGCCGTAGTAGATCAAGTACAGCTGCAGAAGGAGTGGCGTCCCCATGAAGAGCCAGGTGAGAAACCGCACGGGAAAGGCGGCTATCGCGGGCGCGTAGAGGACGATGAGCGCGAAGGCTATGCCGAACGCGAGGCTGAGGATGCTCGAGGCGATGAACATGACGATCGTCCACCAGAGGCCGGTCATCAGAAGACCGAAGTAAGGCGTGACGACGCTGAAATCGAGATTTTGCATATGGACGTCCTCACCTTGGCGCAAAATGCTGGTCAAGGCGGTCGACCATGAACCGAACCGCATAGACCATCACGATGTAGAGCACTGCGGATACAGAGAAGATTTCGAAGGGGCGGTAGGTCGAGCTGATGAACCGTTGGGCGGTATAGGTGAGTTCGATAACGGATATGGTGGAGACCAGAGCCGAGCCCTTGATCAGCGCAACGGCGTTCACGCCAAGCGGCCTTATCATCAAGCGCGCGGCCTGCGGCAAAGTCACCAGCCAAAGGGTCTGGGCGCGGCCAAAACCGATCGAACGCGCGGCCTCCGCCTGGCCGCGATCGACATTGACGATGGCGCCGCGAATGGATTCGGCCATATAGGCACCGATGTTGAGAGCAAGTCCGATGACCCCGGCCGAATATGGCTCAAGTTCCAGCCCGACTTGCGGGCCGCCGAAGTAGAGGACGAACAGTTGCACAAGGCAGGGCGTGCCCCGAAACACACTGACATAGGCTCGAGAGAGACACCGGGCGACGAAGAAATCCGATAACCTGCCTGCCACAAGGACGACCGCGATGCCGAAGCCAAGCAGAATCGCGAGGACGGAAATACTCAACGTCACCCACGCGGCCTCCAGAAAAAACGGGAGAACGCGCTGCATTAGCGCCAAATCCATGGAAACGCTCCGAAAAGTCATGATGAATGGGCCGGAGAGATCCGGCCCATAGTGAAATGCACGTTAGCGGATATCGCTACCGATCCACTTCATCGAGATCTTTTCGTAGGCACCGTCAGCGAGCATGTCGTCGAGAACCTTTTGCATCTTTGCCTTGAGTTCCGGGTTGTTCTTCCGGATCGCAATGCCAAGAGCGACGCGGCCGCCTTCGATATTCGGAGTGTCGAGAATGCGAATCTTCTGTCCGGTTTCCTTGACCGCCACCATGACCGGAACGCTGTCCATCACGAGGGCGTCGATACGGCCGGCATCGAGATCGACGAGCATTTCCGGAAGGCCCTTGTAGGAGCGAACGGTCAGATTGCCCTGGGCTCTTGCCCATTTCTCATGAGCGTCCCCGAGCGTAACGCCCACGGTCTTGCCATTGAGGTCTTCAAGCTTCTGGATGGAGGAATCCGCCTTCACCACGATCGCTCTACCGGCGTGATAATAAGGGCCGACGAAGTCGACTGCCTTCTCCCGCTCCGGCGTGATCGTCATCGAAGCGACAACGGCATCGTATTTCTTCGCCAGGAGGCCTGCGATGATCCCGTCAAAGGGTGTGGTTACGATTTTGGCCTTAAGGCCCATGCGCTCGGCGATAGTCTCTCCGATCGAGGCATCGAAGCCGACGACCTGGTTCTGATCATTCGTGAAGCTGAAGGGCGGGTATTGTCCGCTCATGGCGACGCGCAGTTCACCGGAGTCCTTGAGGGTGTTCAGCTCGTCGGCATGAACTGGTGATAGGGAGAATGTCGCTGCGATCGCGACTGCCGCTGCAGCAATTAGCCTTGTAAGCTTGTCTTTCAACACGTCAGGTTTCCTCTGTTGGTATTTTGTTTCGTTTTGTCGGTTTCCCAGCAACCTTCACCGCCGGAGTTTTGCATAGCCGTTTTGGGCAAGCATCAAGCAAGGTGTCAGCGTACCTGACACATTGCCGGAATTGACCGACATTGTGTCGCCCAGTGCTTTTCATGGCGCGATTGCATACCTGACGAAGACAAGCGGCAAAACGGAAGACGGGTAGTCGCGTGCCGCCATGAGAAAAGCCGCCCAGGTGGAACAGCAGCCGCGAGCTTATCTGCAAGTGCCGTTGGAAAAGCGAAAGGCCGCACGCCCGACCATTGCTGGAACGGGAGCGCGGCCTTCAGGCGGCCTGCCAATGCTCGATGACCTACCTTAAGGCTGCTTCGAAGCTCGCATTCAGGACATCGAGCAGATGATCGGCATTTGCCCGGTTGAAGATCATGGGTGGGCGCATTTTCAGGACGTTGTCGTGCGGCCCTTCCGTTCCCATCAAGATACCGCGCGCTCTGGCGCCGTCATTGATCTTCCTGGCGAGATCAGTTGCGGGCGCCTTTGTCTTGCGATCGGTCACCAGCTCTATCCCGAGGAAAAGACCGAGGCCGCGAACGTCGCCGATGATGTCGAAACGATCCTGCATCTTGCGGAAGCCATCGAGCAGATGATTGCCGACATGGAGTGCATTATCTCGCAGTTTGTCCCGCTCGATCACGTCAAGGACAGCCAGTCCCACGGCGCAGGAAACCGGATTGCCGGCAAAGGTGTTGAAATACTCCATGCCATTGTTGAAGCTGTCCGCCACCTCGCGCGTCGTGACGATCGCCGACATCGGATGGCCATTGCCGATCGGCTTGCCCATCGAAACGATATCCGGCACCACATCCTGGGTTTCGAAAGCCCACCAGTGGCTGCCCACGCGGCCGAAGCCGACCTGCACTTCATCGGCAAGGCAGAGACCGCCGGCCGCGCGCACCATGGCATAGACTTCCTTCAGATAGCCATCCGGAAAGAAGACCTGGCCGGCAACGCTCGGGATCGATTCTGCCAGGAAGAATGCTGGAGCCCGTCCCTTTTTGCGCATGCCTTCAATCTGCTCGGCAACGCTTTCGGCAAAGCGCTTGCCATGCTCTTCCGCCGGCCATTCTTCCGGGGCTCGATAGCTATCCGGGATGACGGCCTCATGGACATGCTCCGGGCGTCCCTTGCCACCCTTGCGCTTGTACTTGTAGGGGCTGAGATCGATCAGTTCCTGCGTCGTACCATGATAGGCCCAGTCGACCACGATCGCGTCGTTGCGTCCGGTGTGGTTGCGCGCCATGCGAAGCATCAGGCTGTTCGCCTCGCTTCCCGAGCAGGCAAAGGAGGCAACCGACAAGCCTTCGGGCAATGTCGCGGTCAGGCGCTCGGCGTACTCGACGATATTGTCGTGCAGGTAGCGCGTATTGGTGTTGAGGAGCCTGGCCTGGCGAGACAGGGCTTCGACGACTTCGGGATGCGCGTGTCCGAGATGGCAGACATTGTTGAAGCAATCGAGATAGGCCCTGCCGTAATTGTCGATCAGCCAGACACCGTCGCCGCGGACGAACTTGATTGGCTCGGAATAGGAAATCGAAAGATTGGGCAGCAGCAGCTCTTTGCGCTTGGCGACCAGTTCCTCTCTCGTCAGGCCATCCTGGACAAAGGTCTCGGGCGGAAGACCGGCAAGCGTCGACGCATCCGGGAAGACGTCTGCCCACACATCGAGATAGGCGGTTTCCCCAACGCCGATGATCTCGGTTGCCGTCAGCTGAATATCGGTCGAAATCTGGAAATGCAGATGGGGCGTCCAACCGCCGTTTTCATGGATATCACCCATATGGCCGACAAGCGCGCCTGCTTCCAGACGCTGACCCGGCTTCAGCCGGGTAAGAGCCTCGTGCGCCATATGACCCCAAAGAGTGACGAAGGGAGAGCAGCCCTGAGGGGCATGCTCAATGGCGATGAGGCCACCATAGCCAAGCGGCTCGTGCTCGATCTCGACACTTTTGACGATTCCCGCCACGGGCGTGTAGAGGGGCGTTCCCGCCGGCATGAAGAGATCGACGCCAAGGTGATGGATCCGGCGCTGGCCCTTAATGAAGCGCGATACGAAGGCCTTGTCCGTGTAAACGGTTCTTTTTTCGCCCCATGAGCCGACGCCGAGTTCGACCTTGTGTTGATCGGCGAAATCAGCCCACCATTTGGTCGCCTCCTGTGGGCGCTGTTCGGCCGAAGCGACAGTCATGACATGCGATGCGTCGCCGTATGGGACGATCGCCTTGCTCATCGTGGCCGGCGCGGGGCGCACGATGTCGGCGAATGACTTCCTGTTGTCGTATATCCAGCGGCGGACGGCACCTGCGCCATCCACAGCATCGAAGCCGCAAGCCTTGCGCAGAACGGCGGTGGCAAGCCGCGAATTCATCGCATCCATCTTTTCGAGCAATCGCCATGCCGGTGCTTCGCTGATGGCAAGATATGGATTGTCATCGGTCTGATCGTGACGGGAGGCAGAGAAGGTGACGCTCGTGACCAGGCGCATGGCGATAAGATCAAACAGGACGTCGATCTCGGCAGCTTGCAAAGGATACTTTTCGTGGAAACCGGAGGCAAGTGCCGCGGCAGCGCCAATCGGATCATCCATATCCAGAATGGAATAGGCGCAGGCAATGGCGACTTCTGCAATCAGGACAGTATGAACAGCATCGCCGAAATCAATCAGGCCCGAGATTCTCTGGTTGTCCTGTTCATCTACCAGGACATTCCAGTCGTTGGCATCATTGTGGATGACCTGCGCCCGCAGCCGTGAGAGTTTGGGTTCGACCAAGGTTTCGAAGCGCTGGATGAAGCGCTCGAGGATAGCCCGCTTTTCTGCATCGCGGACAAAATGCAGACGTGCACGCGCTCGCGCCGCATGACGCAGATCCCAATCCAGCTCGCGCAACGCCCCGGGATGAATGAAGCCCTGCAGCGCACGGTCGAGTTCGCCGAGCGCTCGGCCAAGGCTGCGCATCAGCTCGAATGTCCTGCCGACTTCGGCAAGCGGCGTGCCCGCCAGCCAGCCGACCAGGCGCAGGGCATGTGTCTCGCCGTTCGGGGCCACCGTGGAAGCCAGAAAATCGCCAGATAGGCTTGCCTTCAGATGCGGAACAACAAGCTCCGAATTGGCATCGGCGAGGTGATGCAGAAGCGCGGTCTGGAACTCGCTCTCGATCCTCGGCTCGCTGGAGTTGACGATCTTCAGGATCCAGCCGGCGTCGGCCTCGGTTTTCAGTCGGTAGTTGCGGTCACGCTCGCTGTCGAGTGGCGAAGCCTTGGCCGAGACGCCGAATATTTCTTTGGCAAGCTTCTCGGCATCGCCTGCGGACAGTTGAGGAGCCGGATGGGAAAGATCAGTCATAGGTGTTGTTTTTCCAAGCTATTTTTCTCTCCGACAGCTTGGCACGCAAACGGTTTTCAGGCATCAAGTATCCTGCCGGATCGAACAAGTATCCCGTCGGATCGAACCAGCACACTGTCGGAATAGGCCGACAGATGTCTGGCTTCAAAGCGAGAAGACCATGCGTGACCTTGACGCCAAAGATCGAGAAATACTCGAAATCCTGTCGAGGGAAGCACGCATCGCGGTCAAGGCCCTTGCTGGCAGGATCGGACTGTCGAGGAGCGCGACGAGCGAGCGCGTTACCAATCTCGAGCGCAGCGGGGTGATCCGGGGCTATCGCGCCGACATTGGCGAGATCGATGCCAACGTCATTCGCGCGATCCTTCTTGTCAGCCTCAAGCGTACGCCGGCGCTCGGCCTGCTCGACCTGCTCGCTCGTCACCCCGAGGTACGTCGCGTCTCATCCGTGAGCGGCCAGCTCGATCTGGTTGTCGAGCTGGAAGCTTCGTCCATCAACGACCTCAATCAGGTCCGTGACATGATCGCCAGCCATGAGACAGTTGAAGACATCACAACGGCGGTCGTGCTGCGCCGAGATATCGACCGCGAATCGAGATGACCGAAAAGATCATGAACATGCCCGATGGGCTGTTCACGCCTCATCCCGCAAACCGATCGTGCAAGATGAAGTCATCTACATCAATCCCATCGCGCGTTGCTTCGGCCGGATGAAGCACTTCCTGCTATGGCGACGCGCGCCGACCGCGGGACCATCCACGTCGAAAACTTCATCAACCTCGCCGCCGCAACCATCTGCCTGCGATCAGATCAGTTGGAGGCTGCCCCAGCCGGCGCTACCAACCGCCGCCTGCGCTTGCCGATGAACCAGCCGGCGGCGATCAGGATAATGACAATGGCAATCCCGACCAATGTTGGAAGAATGAACGGTTGAACGGTTGCGAGGATGGGCTTCGGGCCACCCGTCCGGGCCATCGCGACGTCGTCGGGTGTCACATTCGCCTGGGAGTTTCCGAAATTCTGCAGCACGTAGTTGGACAGATCCGCGATCTGCCGATCCGTCAAAGGCGTCACGTAAGACTGCTTGCCGAAGCCCGGCATCAGCACTTCCTTTCCATCAACCTCCCGATCGATGCCGTAAAGGATCACAGCCACGAGGTTGGCGGGCCGGATCGAACCCGTTGCCGTGTTGTGGAACAGGGATGGATAGGCCTGATCGTCGCTACCAGCCCCGTTTGGCTGATGGCAGCTGGCACAATAACCGCTGTAAAGTTCCTTGCCGCTTGCCAGGCTGTCGTGCGCTGTCGGTGGATAGGTGCCGCGAATGCTGTCCTCGTCGCTATGCGGGGAGCCGAATTCGTAGGCAGCCCGCTCCTCAGTCTTGTCTCGGATGGGATCTGTGCTTTTCAAGTAGGCCGCGATCGCGGCGAGATCGCTCTCAGGCAAATATTGCAGGCTGTTCTGGACAGCTTCTGCCATGCCACCGGCCGCCTGGTTCTTCCCCTTGGCATGCCCGGTACGCAAATAGGCGACCAGTTCGTCCGGCGTCCAGCCGCCGATACCACTGACAGGATCGGAGGTGATATTCGGCGCATACCAGGGGCCAACGAAGCCTCCGGCAAGTGCTTCGCTTTGAATGGCCCCCATCAGGACGTTTCGCGGCGTGTGGCAGGACGTGCAGTGCCCAAGGACATTGACGAGATATGCGCCGCGATTGATCTCGGCACTGACGCCTGCAACTGGAGTAAAAGGTGTCGTGCCGGCATAGAGCACGTTCCAGAACGCCATGGAGAAGCGCAGGTTGAACGGAAACGGCAGCGCCGTCTGCTCTTTTGACACCTCGTCCACCGGTTCGACGCCGTGCATGAAGTAAGCATAAAGCGCGTGCATATCTTCGTCGGTGATGCCCGCATAGGAATCATAGGGCATGGCCGGGTAGAGATGGGCGCCGTCCTTGCGGATGCCCTGGCGAACGGCGCGGGAGAACTCGGCCTCGCTATAGCCGCCAATGCCCGACGTCTTTGACGGAGTGATATTCGTCGAGTAGATCGTTCCCAAAGGAGAGACGATTGCATAGCCGCCTGCAAAAGGCTTGCCCGTGCGCGGCACCGTGTGGCATGCCATGCAATCAGCTGCCGTGGCAACAGCATGCCCCCTTTCGACGAGTGCCGCATCGGTAAGCGTCTGTGCCTGCGCACTGGAGCCAATTGTGCCAAGAGCGGAGACTATCGAAACGATGAGAGATGATATCCTCATGGTTCACGCCCTCAGCACGCGTGAAATATCGTCTGCCGCCTTGATGCCAAGAGCAGCCATGGTGAGCGTGCTGTTGACGACGCTTGCCGATGGTATGGCCGATCCACCGGGAATCCACAGATTGACGTGATCGTGGGCACGACAGTCGCCATTAACGACCGAATCCTTCGGATTACTGCCCATGATGCATCCGCCCATGATGTGGTTGTTTGCATTGAGGGACGTGGTGATCTGGAAGTCCGACGCGCTGAACAACTGGCCGATTTCCTGCAATTGGCGGCTCGCCGCGTCGAAGCCTTTACGCACGTAGTCGCCGACATCGTAGTAGACGTCAGGACAGGGGATATCGTGCGGATCGCGCCTGGTCTTGCTGAGCGTGACCCGGTTCTTCGGATCCGGCAGCGGCTCGAGGCTGATCGAAAGGTCGACACCGTGGATCGTCCGCTTGCGGATTTCCGCATCGAGCTCCTCGCCGACAAGACCTTTGGCAAGTGCCGCCGACGTTGCCGTCGTCACCTGCGTGATATTGTTCAGGATCATCTTGTTGGCCGAATATTCGGAGCGGAAGGTGCCGTCTCTCGGGCCGACGAGACAGCTGCTCTGCGCCGGTCCGCGGCCGATCCAGAGAGGCTCGGCCGCCTGGAAGAAGCAGTGAAATCCGGAATGATCCATCATGTTTCGGCCAACTTGATCGGACGAGTTCGCAATGCCCGCCGGATTACGGTCGTTTGCCGCCGCCAATAGCAGGCGAGGCGATTCCATCGAGTTGCAGGCGACGACAAAGGTCTTTGCCGTTACCTTGTGCGAGCGATGTTCGTTGTCGTACCAATGGATGGCGGTGATGCGATTGTTCTCGTCGGTATCGATCTTATAGGCGGTCGCTTCGGAAAGCACGACCGCGCCGAGTTCTTCCGCCGCCAGGACGGTATGAATGCCGTTATACATGGCACCGATCGGACAGATGGGCTGACAGTTATTGTTGCCACAGCAGGTCGGACGTCCCTTCCAGGGTTTTGTGCTGCGCCCCTGCGGGATGGGGACGGAACGATAGCCATGCGCATTGACGATTTCGGCAAAGCGCTTGTCGCCATAGCTCCAGGGAACCATGTCCATCGGATAGGGCTTGCTGCGTTCAGACGGCGACTGCAGCGCCGGATCATTGGGGCCGGCAACTCCCATCGCGTCCTCCGCGCGACAGTAATAGGGCTCGAGTTCGTCGTAGGAAATCGGCCAGTCACGGCCGACACCATAGGTCGAGCGCATTTTGAGATCGACGGGCAGATGCCGCCAACACGAAGCCGCCCAGTGCCAGGTCGTACCACCGACCGTTTTAAGATAACCCTGCTTGAAACCCTTGCCGTCGGGCCCGGACAGCTCGACATAGTTGTTCTCAGGCCAATAAAGCGGCGCCGGCGCCCATTTGGACTGCGGATACAATCCCTGAAAATCCGAGCCGGCGCGGTTCTTGAACGGCATATTGCGCCAGTTTTCCACAGCCTGTGCGCGCTCGATCCGCAAGCCGGCATCCAGCACGAGAACGGCATGGCCTGCAGCTGCCAGCTGCTCGGCAATCAGAGCGCCGACAACGCCGGATCCGACAATAGCGACGTCCGCTGTCGCATCGCCATTTGAGAAAACAGGAGATGTCATGATTACAGCACTTTCGGATTGTTTTGCGGGATGCGGGTGACTTGTGGAGGAAGATCGCTCCACCAGAGAGGTCCCCGGTTGCAATAGGTCGGCACGGTCAAACCATCGGCGACCGGCTGATACATCAGGGCATCCTTGTAGGCGACAACAACGGGTCCGGCCTTGGTGTCGATCGTCCCGGTATACCAGGCAGATACGATTACCATCACGAGGCCATCGAGACCGACGGTTGCAGCCGCCTGTTTGAGGGCCGCTGGAGAGATGGCCGAGGTCGAAAGCTTGCTCAGCTTTTCAAGCTTCACCGGTAAAGCCGGATCGTCCGCTGCAAGCGCTGCAAGAATCCGGCCTGCCGTGGCCGGCGAGAGCTGATCTTTGCCCGTTATCCTAAGCGACAGCGTCAGAAAGGCCGCGTCTGCGGCAGATGATTCCGTTTCAGCCAGTGCCGGGGTATGGAATGCCAGATCGGCAAGCAACAAGGCAGAACCAGCCAGCAATTGGCGGCGCGTGGTTTTCAGATATCTGGGAACGGCATTGCTTTCCGTCGATCCGGCCTGGTCATACTGTTCTTTTATCATGGTCATCCGCTGAACTGACCGAGTGGGAACTGCTCGGCCGTATCTCTTGAGCCTAATCAGTTTGTTTTCGGCACGACGTCCAATGGGGCGGGGTCGAAATGCAACTCCGTTTGTCATCCCTGCGCCGATTAACGTCAATATCGATTCTAGGAATGATTGTTCCTTGCCCAAATGAATTTCGCAAATGTCTAAAATGTTGCCGTGTTCAAGCAAGGATCGCACCCGACCTGAAGGCATCCTTGCGAAAATGCAAGCCGGCAGCGCATGCAACCCGTTAAAGCGGGATGGCGACTATCAGTGGGCGCTGGGGCCACCTTAGTGAGATAAGCTTGGTCCCTGCAAGAATTGGGAACCCTGCTTGCTCAACGGAGGCTTAGTTTGACGCGGCCCTGTGGTCTCGCCACACGGGTTCATTCCAACGTGCCCGGTCAAATCTCAATGGCAAATCTCAATGGAATGATTGAGCTCATGGCGACACTCGCCTGAGCACGAATTCGGCAAAAATATCAAAGCCCGAGTGCGTGATGAAAACGAGGCGGCCTTTTTCTTCGACCAGACGTCGACTGGTCAACGAAAAAAGCCCGACACACAAGTATGTCGGGCTCCCTTGGTCCGGTACAGGCCCGGAACTATCAATTAGAAATTGCGTTCGAAGCGCAGGATACCAGAAACCGTATCGTCCTTGGCATAGTCGTAGTGGACGTAGGTCAATTCCGGCTCGACCAGGAGATCCTTCACCGGGTTGAACTTCAGGTTCGTGGTGGCTTCGAAGATCTTCGAGTCGGTGTAGGCGAGCTGCAGGTTCCACTTCAGCTTTTCGTTGACCGGAACGCCAACGCCACCCCAAACAGCCCAGTCACCCCAGCCGCACTTCGCTGCATTGACGGTGCCATTCGGCGCCGTGCAAGCGGAAACGTCTTGGTTGGTACCTGCGTACTTGTTGAGCTGGTCGCCGTCGGTGTTCCAGCCGCCCATCAAGAAGGCCGAGAATGCACCGAAGTCAGCGTCTACACGAGCCTTGATCGCGCCTTCCGACTTGATCGAGTCGTAACCGCCAACGACCTTGAAGCCCCATGCGCCAGACTTGAAGCCGGCACCGGCAACAACGTCAGGAGCGTAATGGTTGGCCTTGTCGTCCGTTGCCCAGCTTGCGCCGTAGGCAGCGCCCGAGCCGCTGGAGTTGCTGTCTTCGAGCGAGATCACAGCCGAGAAGCCGTTGCCGCCGTCGTATTCATAGGTCAACTGGTTGAGTTCGTACGGGCCGTCATAGATCACGTCGTCGTTGATGACGTCGCCAGCGTAACCGATGTACAGGTTGTACTGGGAGTCCTTCTTACCGACCGTGAAGCCGCCGAGGCTGATGTAGGACCACAGCAGGTTGGTGGAGGTGGAGCCGCCGTCGTTCCAGTCCCAGCGAACGATGGTTTCGGTCTTCAGCGGACCGTATTCGGTGTCGGTCGCGGTGTTGACGTTCAGCTCGGCACGAGTGTGCCACAGCGTGCCCTGCTTGCTGTCACGGTTGTAAGCGTTGTACCACTCACCTTCAGTACGAACCTTACCACCGATCTTGAGGCAGGTTTCGGTACCCGGGATGAAGAAGTAGCCTGCACCGTATGCGTCGCAAATGCGGACGTATTCCAGCGGCTCCGGCTCAGCTGCAACGATAGCGTCAGCCGCGTGAGCACCAGATACTGCTGCCAGCGCAGCAGCGGAGCCGAGAAGAAGGCTCTTGATGTTCATAATAACTCCAATCTTTCTTGATTGGGTATGAGATACCAAGCCGAAAGTCGGCATTCCCCACCCCATCCCGTTCACGTTCCCTATAATCAGGTGCGAAGTAGTAAGCCCCGCGAATTATTTCCTGAACCTGCTTCGCTGATTTGACAAGATACCAAGGGCACCGAACTATTGTGAATGCCGCTGGAAATCACACGCCGTTGCGAAAATGACACAATCACAGGGTGAATTGATCACCGGCTACTTTAATCGCAATAGGCGGCAGCCGATCTTTGAACATAGGACATGGGCCAGAGATCGGAATCGATGGCGCCAGACTGACGAATGAGATTGCTGTTGCCAAATTTAGGCGCGCTGGGAGATTTCGGCGAGGTTGAAGCATCGGATTAATCTTGAAGATTGACGCTTGCTCAGTCCGAGCGCCGCAGATCGCCCTGATAGGGCAGTTCAGCGTTCTCCACTGCAGCGCCTTGAGGTGTTCGGCGAAGCTGCAGGCTGTGACGAAGGCGAGGGCATGAGCCTTGAGACTACTCCAAGGCTCCTGCTTAGGCTGGAGTGATGAGGCGCGCGGCCTACGCACCGGGCATTGTTGTGCAAAACCATGGCTGCCAAGGTGTACAATCGGGAGAGCCTTCCACCTCGTCACTCCAATCCGGTGTTCTCGCTTCGTGCAGACCGACGTCAGCTTCGCGTTAAACTTCGTGCGCTAGATACAGTCCGGAAAGTGCCGCTGCCCAAGCGACGGGCAGTTTCGGCAAAGATTGGCTCCAGAGCGTGCGAGATGTCTCAGATGAGTGAACTACAAAACAAAGCGGTTGCGCTGGTGGTGCAGAGCGAAGGCGATATTGGCTCGCAAACATCGTCTCACCGTAGCGCAATCCTTCTCGACAAAGCGCTGGATTTGTACTTTGCGCTTGGAGGCGATGCGGAATCCGCACTTGCCCTGGTTGTCGAAAAATATACCGCGTTACGCTTGCGCATCGATTCTGCAATCGCGAATGTGATGATCGAGCTGGCTGTTGTCAGCCGCCTCAACGACCTCGATATGGTGCAGGCGACATATAATCGTCTGGATGCCGAACTGGTGGCTCCGAACGGTGGTCTACTCGCTGAAAAGTGATCCCGCCATCATGCCGGAAACGAGCATTGAAATGGCGGCGAAACGACACGGGGGGCGGAGGCGATCCGGCCGATGCGGGTGACGGATTTTCCGGTCGGCATCGTTCGACGCAGCGCAAGATCGCAAAACCCATGAAGACATCTGCACGACCTGGCTAAACCCGGCCATCGCCGCAACGGTGAAGGCCTCTCTTTAAAATCCGGCCTGGAGACGCGGTGAGCGATCGCCTCTCCAACCTCCCGCTCGTGCTTTTGGCAACCCATTAAACTGTCGTGGGTACTGGGGCGAAAAAACTTCTCGCCGGGACTGGGCAGAAGAACAAAGCACGCTATCTGACGCATATGAGCGAGGAGACATATTAGCGCGACGGAGGAGGTCGTCCGGCACGAAGGAAGAGGTTTATCATGCCCAGTTCAGTTTTGAATGCTCTTGGACAACCACTCTACTATAGCGGCACATCGACAGGCTTCTTCTCCGCCACCGGCTCCGGACCTGTGCTCTACGGCACAGCCGGCAATGACTCCATGTGGGGCGACGCCTCCGTCAACGTGACGATGACGGGCGGCACAGGCGACGATATCTACTATCTCTACTCCAGCATCAACCACGCCTCTGAAGCGCCGAATGGCGGCATCGATACCATCAACACATGGATGGATTACACGCTGCCGGCCAATTTCGAGAATCTGACGGTCACGGGCGACAATCGTCATGCCTACGGCAACGATGCCGACAATATCATCACCGGCGGCAGCGGTAGCCAAACCATTGATGGCGGCGCCGGCAATGACGTGCTGACAGGCGGCGGCGGGGCAGACACCTTCATCATCACCAAGGGGAATGGCAGCGATCTCATCACCGATTTCAGCGATGACGACAAGGTCCGGCTCAATCAATATGGTCTGACGTCGTTCGACCAGGTCGTCAGCCATTCCACACAGGAAGGCGCCGATGTCCGGCTCGATCTCGGCAATGGCGAGAGCCTGGTCTTTGCCAACAAGACAGTCTCCGACCTTCACGAAGACCAGTTCCAGCTGGGGCTCGACAGGTCATCGCTGACCCAGACTTTTTCCGACGATTTCAATAGTCTTTCACTGCATGAGGGAACGCAGGGCACCTGGGATGCGAAATATTCCTGGGCGCCGGAGAAGGGCAGCAGCCTGAATGACGAACTGCAATGGTACGTCAATCCCTCCTATGCGCCAACCGCATCCGCAAACCCGTTTTCCGTCTCCGACGGCGTGTTGACCATCACGGCCAAACAAACGCCGGATGCATTGAAGTCGACCGTCGAAAACCACGATTACACCTCAGGTATTCTGACCACTCATTCCAGTTTCTCGCAGACATACGGCTATTTTGAAATGCGCGCGGAGATGCCGCATGACCAAGGCGTCTGGCCGGCTTTCTGGCTGCTGCCGGAGGATGGCTCCTGGCCGCCGGAGCTCGACGTGGTGGAGATGCGAGGACAAAACCCCAACACGGTCAATGTCACCGTTCATTCGGATGCCACCGGCACACACACCATGAATTCGATCCCGGTCGAAGTGCCGAGTACCGACGGCTTCCATAATTACGGCGTGCTCTGGGACAAGGATCAGATCGTCTGGTATTTCGACGACGTCGCCGTCGCCCACGCCGATACGCCGGCCGACATGCATGGTCCGATGTATATGCTGGTCGATCTCGCCGTCGGCGGGGTGGCGGGCACTCCGACGGACGGACTTGCCCATGGATCCGAGATGAAGATCGACTACATCAAGGCCTATTCTCTCGACGATCATGCCGCCCAGCTCGCCTCTTCGGCCCAATCCGCCCATGCGACGGATTGGCATATCTGAGCAAACAAAGAAACGCATGAAATGACAAAGGGGCGGCCGTCTTGCGGACCGCCCCTTTGTCGTAACCGGTGCGCCACTTCGGACAACAGCGCCGGGCGCACCCGGAATTGCCCTAATCCTCCTTGAAAGCTCGCCTGATCTGATCGGTCATCGGCTTTGTCAGATAGGCCAGAACGCTTCTCTTGCCCGTCTGCAGGAAGGCTTCCACTGGCATGCCGGGCAGTGGCGCCAGTCGTCCGAGCCTCTCCCACTCCCCCTTCGTCACCTTTGCCCGCACGACATAATAGCTCTGGCCAGAGCGTTGATCCGTCGCCAGATCCGCGGAGATGGTATCCACATGCCCGTTCAGTTCAGGCGTTATTCGCTGATTGAAGGCAGGAAAGCGCAACGATACCGCCTGCCCGACGGCAATCTGGTCGATATCCTGCGGCGCCAGTTTCAGCTCCGCCACGAGCGCGTCCTTGTCGGGAACGATCTGCAGGATTGCCTCGGCCGGCGAGACGACTGCGCCCTCGGCGTGAATGCTCAGCTGATCGACGATGCCCGCCTGCGGCGCCTTGATGTCGATCCGTTTCAGATCGTCCTCGGCTGCGATCAACCGCTCGGAAAACTGGCCGCGATCGCTTTCCGCCTGACGTAGCTGATCGGAAACCTCCGAGCTGTGATCGGCATCGACCTGAAGGATCTGCAATTCGGTTTCGGCAATCTTGCCCCGCGTCTGGGCGATGGATGAAACCAGATTGCCGAGATCGCCGTTCAGAGAGGCGCTTTCGCGCTGCAGGGAGTAGACTTTTGTCGCCGAAATAATGCCCTGATGGAGCAGGCCTTCAAGACTGCCCAGCTCCTTGCCGATCAGGGCGATCTCCCGACGCTTGCCCTGCTCCTGCGCCACGAGCCCCTCGATCTCCTGTTTCAGCTGCTGAATGCGCTCATGCAGTTGCGATTTCTGACCTTCGCGCGATGCCTGACGATCACGAAAGAGCTGCCGTTCGCCGGCCAGAATAGAAGCGACATCTGCACTTCCAGCCGACGAAAGCAGATCCTCCGGAAAAGCGATGTCGCTCTTGCCGTCACGCTCCGATGCCAGACGCGCGGTACGGGCAGAGAGCTCGTCGAGCCGTTTGCGGATGATGGAAAGATTTGCCCTGGTCTGGGTGTCGTCAAGGCGAACCAGCACCTGGCCCGCGGCAACGTGATCGCCGTTCTTTACAAGTATCGCACGGGCGATTCCGCCCTTCAGATGCTTGACCGGTTTCACGTAGCTGTCCACGACGAGGCTGCCCGAGGCAATCACGGCACCGGAAATCCTGGTCGCCGTTGCAAGGCCGCCCATGACGCCGAACAACAGCAGGATGGCAGCGACCACCAGCAGGGACAGGCGGCGGATCGCGCGGTCGGTCGATGGTGAAACCCTTGCTGTCATCCACGCGTCTCCCCGCCGGCGACTGCGAAATGTGCCATTCCAACCTGTTTGGGTGGCGGCCCGAGGATCTCTTTCTTGGGGCCGAATGCCTGAATCTGACCACCGGCAACGATCATGACCGTATCGGCAGCCGCCAGGGCGCTTGGTCTGTGGGCAACGACGATCGCAATCCCCCCACGCTCCCGCACTCCTTCAAGGGCCACCGTCAGCGCCGCTTCACCTTCCGCATCCAGATTCGAATTCGGCTCGTCGAGCACAACCAGAAACGGATTGGCATAAAGTGCTCTCGCCAGGGCGATGCGCTGCCTCTGACCGGCCGAAAGCCGCGATCCGCCCTCACCGATCTTGGTGTCGAAGCCTTCGGGAAGCTTGACGATCATGTCGTAGACGCCTGCTGCCTTCGCTGCGGCGATGATCGGCTCCGGGCGCATCTCTGCCGCGAAACGTGAAATATTCTCGGCAATCGAGCCGTCAAAGAGGTCCACATCCTGCGGCAGATAGCCGACATGTGCGCCGAGTTCGTCGGTATCCCACTGCGAAAGAGCGGCACGATCGAGCCTCACGGTGCCGATGGCAATCGGCCATAGACCGGCAATCGCTCGCGCCAGAGACGATTTGCCCGATGCACTCGGACCGATCACTCCGAGCACCGTTCCGGCTGATATCTTGAACGAGACATTCCGCAGGATGAGCTCGCGACCGCCGGGGGATGCAACGCTGATGTTCTCCACGCTGAGCTCCCGCGACGGCGGCGGTAACGCGAAGGTCGGCCGCTCTGCCGGCGCAGCCTCAAGAAGCGCCGCAAGTCGCGTCCAGCCCTGCCGAGCGGCAATAAACCCCTTCCATTGTCCGATCGCGAGCTCGACGGGCGCCAGGGCTCGGCTCACAAGGATCGAACTGGCGATGATGATGCCTCCCGTCGCCTCCTGGCGAATGACGAGGACCGCCCCGACGGCGAGAACCCCGGATTGAAGCATCATGCGCGCCATCCTGGCAGCGATGGTCAACGCTCCGGCAACGGCGCTCGCGGCCGCCTGATGGCCAAGATACTCATCATTCATCGCTGCCCATTTCGCGGTGAGACGACCGGCAAATCCCATGGCGATGGCAGCCTCCCAGTTCCGGCGCGCTGCTTGGGCAAACCCGAGACGGAGTGCCGAAGACCGTGCCGCTTCGAGAGCCGGTCGACGCGACAGCATTTCGGCAAGGACGGTAAGGCTGACGAGCAACAACGCCCCGCACAAGGCCGTGAAGCCGATCCAGAAGTGGAACAGAAAGCACAGGATCAGATAGAACGGCACCCATGGCAGATCGAAAAGCGCCGTCGAGCCGTTGCCGGAGAGGAACGAACGGATCTGCTCGAGATCGCGGACCGATTGCAGGCCATCGTCCGACGTCTGCTTTCTCGTCGGCAGGAACAGAAGCGAGCCGAAGACCCTTTTGTTCAGACGCTCGTCAAGCGACATGCCGACGCGGACAAGCAGCATGGAACGCAGCAGCTCCAGGACGCCCTGAAAGAGAAAGAGCGTCACGACGATGATGACGAGGCCGGACAACGTCGGCAGGCTGCGGCTCGGAATGACCCGATCGTAAACCTGGAGCATGAAGAACGAGCCGGTTAGTGCCAGGACGTTGATGGCGGCGCTCGCCAGGGCGATACCGAGGAAGGCCTTGCGAAGCGTCGATAGCATCAACGCGACAAAGCTCTGCGGCGGGTCTTTCGGGAGAGCAAGCACCTTGCCTCGATCCTCAACATTCGCCGTCGCGTACGGCAGGGCTTCACATGATGCCCATGGCGCCGCCTCCCGCTCGGCCCCATGAACCCACAAAGCGATCCTGATGGCCGTGGCCACTCTTGACGCCTCACGCCTAACCTTTGGCGATTCCACGCAATTTAGAAAGTCGAAATTTGCTCCGATTTCAGTTTCGGTGAACCCAATCTTAGCATCGGGCGCCGTGTGCAGTTACGGCACAGTTGTGCCATGAGATGGAGCAGCGACCTGCTCCGGCAAGATGCTTTCTACGAGAATTGGAGCACGAGTGCTGGCAATTAAAGAACCACTCTTTGCAAACGCTAACATTAGCTCGCAATCAAGATTTTCCTTGATAGAGGCCAGCGCGTTGGAAACGACGCCTTCCTTCGTAGTTTGCAAGATCTAAAGGAAATGTAGAATTGGAAGGGGAAATCGAGGACGAGTTTCAAGAGGCTTTGAAACAATTTCTTCCAATTCTTAAATGAGCTAGGACTTAGCGGATGGAGATAGAAGTGGTCGACACAAAACTCGTGAAATTAAGCGCTGGCGTGATCGGCGACATCTTAGGCATGCTGCAATTGCCGGGTGGAAACACATTAGCAGTAGCTGCAGACGCCTGGACTGAAAAGCGCACCAGGGAGGCGACCGATGCATTTATCGATGAGATTAGTCACGGTTATCATGGTCCGATAGAGTTTAGTGCCGGCGACGTCGATCCTATGCTTGAAGTCATTCATCGCTTTAACAAAGCGGTTGAAGATGGCGCGGCGATTGAAAACCTAAAGCTGCTTGCACAGGTCATTGCCGGATTGAAAAAGAACAAAGCTCTTAGTGGCAATAACTTTCGTCGCTGGGCAAGCATTCTAGAACAAGCGACCAGAGACGAGTTGGTAATGATAGGCTTTGCTTACAGCGCAGCGCTATTCGGGCGCCAACTCGAGGACAATTCACAGACTCAATTCTGGAAAAACTTGGAAGAATCCATAACAAAAGCCGGATATACTAAACCAGAGTTTCATTCAATCGCTGCTTCTGTTAGCAGATATGGTCTCTTGATACCAACAAGCGCATTTAGTGCATTTATTTATATTGCCTCACCTTGGCTCATCGAACTAGGTGAACTAGCGAATACGGAAGCGATGAAAGAATTTTCCAACGGTCGCGATCGTAGCTAGAAAAATCCGAATTCAACAGGCTTTATTGGAAGCATGATCCAACGCAGGTGGCTTAATGCCACCTGCGTTATTTACATTCAATCGAATTTCTCGGTCGTATCAGCCTTGCCCTTCACCCAATAGCCGGATGCCTTGATCCAGCTCAGCGGATAGCCGCGTTCCTCGACCAGGTAAGTACGCAGGGCCCGCGTGACGGAGGCTTCCGCCGCGATCCAGACGAAAGTTCCGGCCTGCAGGTCGACGGATCGGAGAATGTCCATCAGCGCGGCCGGATCCGTAGCTTTCGACAGGGGCCGATGCGCCCAGCGGATATCGAGCTGCGCGCTGGTTTGAAGGATTTGATGCTCGCCAGCATCGGCAACCGCCACGATCGCAGTGATACGTGTATTCGCGGCAGCCTCCTCGACCCGACGGCCTATTGCCGGCAGCGCCGTTTCGTCGCCGATGAGCAGCCAGTTCTCGATATCGCCGGAAACGACGGCCGAGCCACGGGGGCCGCCGATCTCCAATCGATCGCCAATGCGCGCATCGAGCGCCCATTTGGTCACCGGTCCGGCCTCGTGGATGGCGAAATCGATCAGCAGCGTCCGCGCATCGGTATCATAACGGCGAGGCGTATAGTCACGCCGCTCCATCTCCTCGCCTGCGCCCGGCACGAGAATCTTGATGTGATCGTCGGGCGCCAGACTGACGAAATCGGCCAGATCATCGCCTGACAATTGCAGGCGCAACATGCCCGGCGTGATCCTTTCGATGGCCGCAACCGTCAGGGTGCGCCGCTTCAACTCATGTCGGACGCGCTCGATCTTCGGTGCAGAGACCGCCGGATTGGAAGTATGGGGATTGTCCATGTGTGTCCTTTTGAGGCGCTTCGATCTCGATCCGCAGGACACAGTCGCGCAGACCGAAGCCGCAGAGCCGTTCGATCATACGCGTTGAGTGACGTTAACGCTTACGTGGCCGGGCACTGCCCGACCAAACTGCGCTTTCTATAGAAGAAGAATGCTCGCCTCGCAACAAAAAGATGACTTTTAAAGACAAGTTTACTGGCGTGCCGGCGACGCGCTGCGGCAGCAACGCTCCGCGGGCCGGGTCGGCGCGGTCGTTTCAGCCGCGCCGACCTCGATTGGATCACTGGAGCGCCTTCTCCATCAGGCGCGCCAATCTCTCGGCAAAGGCACGCGGATCGGCCGGCTTGTCACCATCGAGAACACGCGCCTGATCGAGCAGAAGAAAGGCGGCGTCGTCACGCAAGGACGGCGCATCCGCCCTGGCAGCTATGGCTTTGACGACGGGGTGATCCATGTTGATCTCGAGGATCGGCTTGGCACCGGACTGCAGACGGCCGGCCCCCTGCAGGATCTTCTCAAGCTGCCGGTCATACCCCTGTTCGGAAGCAACAAGGCAGACAGCGCTTTCGATCAGGCGATCGGAGGCACGGACATCAGAGACCTCGTCGGCGAGCTTCTGCTTGGCGTAGTCGAGGAAGGCCTGCACGTCCGCGGGCGCGCTTTCGCTTTCCGGCTTGTCTTCGTCCTGTTTCTTGAACTGCGCAAGATCCGCGGAGCCTTGCGTGATCGACTTGAAGCTCTTGCCTTCGAATTCCGGAGCATTGGTGACCCAGAAACTGTCGACGGAATCGGTGAGCAGCAGAACTTCGATGCCGCGGGCGCGGAAGCCTTCGAGCTGCGGCGAGGCCTTCAGCTGCTCGAGGCTGCCACCAACGAGATAATAGATCGACTGCTGGCCCTCCTTGGCATCCTTGACGTAATCCGCAAGCGACCGGTAGCCGTCCGCGGACACAGTCGTGCGGAAGCGCGCGAGCGCCAGAAGTTGCGAGCGTCGCTCGAAGTCCTCGTAGATGCCTTCTTTGATGAGGCTGCCGAAGTTCTCCCAGATCTTCAGGAAGGCGTCATGGTCGCTCTCGGCCTGTTTCTCGATCGCCGTGATGATGCGGTTGGTGACGCCCTTGCGGATCGCCGTCAGGATTGGGCTTTCCTGGATCATCTCGCGCGAGACGTTCAACGGCAGATCGGTCGTATCGACAAGGCCGCGCACGAAGCGGAGATAGCGCGGCAGCAATTCCGCCTCGTCGGTGATGAAGACCCGCTTCACATAGAGCTTCATGCGGCCCTTGCGATCCGGATCGAAGAGATCGAACGGCTGCGAACCGGGCACAAAGGCGAGAGCAGAATATTCATGACGGCCTTCAGCGCGGAAATGCACCGTCAATGCCGGCTCGTCATACTGACCGGAAACGCTGCGATAGAAATCGGTGTATTCCTCGGCTGTGATGTCGTTCTTCGACTTCGTCCAGAGTGCGGTGCCGTCGGTAAGCTGCGTGGCTTCCTCGCCAGGCTTCTCGGCGATCTTGATCGGCACCGGAACATGGCCTGACTGTTCCTTGACGATGCGCTCGACGGTCCAGCGCGACGCGTAGCTCTTGGCATCCTCCATCAGGTGCAAGGTGATACGCGTGCCGCGCGCCGGAGCCTCGCCCGCATCGACAGGAGCAACGCTGTAGCCGCCTTTGCCATCGGAAGACCAGAGCCATGCGTCCTCGGCACCTGCCTTGCGCGAGACGACGTCAACGCGATCGGCCACCATGAAACAGGAGTAGAAGCCGACGCCGAACTGGCCGATGAGCTGGGCGCCCTCGCCCTGCCTGTTCGCCTCGATACGCTCCATGAAGGCGCGCGTGCCCGAGCGGGCGATCGTGCCGAGCGCTTCGATCATCTCGTCGCGGCTCATGCCGATGCCATTGTCTTCCACGACGAGCTTGCCGCCATCGGCATCGAGCGTCAGGAGGATGCGGCTGTCGGGATCGCTCGCAAGCAAGCCGGGCTCGGCGATGGCCTCGTAGCGCAGCTTCTCGCAAGCGTCGGCCGCGTTCGAGATCAGCTCGCGAAGGAAAACATCCTTGTCCGAATAAACCGAGTGAACCATCATATGCAGAAGGCGGGCAACGTCGGCCTCAAAGACGTGGCTCTCGGCGGTCTGTTCTGCGGTGGTCGCTGTCATATGCGTCTAGTCTCCTGGGAATGTTGAACGTCACGCCGAACAGGTGGCGGAAGACGAGGGAAATTTCAAGCGGGCGTTGTCATATCGAATGCCCAATCGACGAACGGCGCTCTTTCCGCAGGTGACATCGACGACTGGCAATATCCGGATTTCGCGCCAATCACACAGGTTTTACCTGAACCATCCTTCTACGCCGCGCCGTTACGGCGACATGCCATAAATTTGGCCAAGGTACGCCCAAAATCGAGCGGGTCACATTGATGGGCGCCCGAAGCCATCCGCTCGGAAGCCCATCGGATATGCTCTTCAAGAAAAGGAGACCATCGTGCAAACCCTTCGCAGTGCGTTCCTTATCGGCGCCGGCCTCATCGCAGCAGCAGGATTGGCAAGCCAGGCGCTCGCCCAACAGCAGACCAGACCACCCGCCACCAGGCATCAAATGACCGTCCGCCTGCCGGACGGCTCGCTGGAGGTGATCCGCTACAGCGGCGATCAGCCGCCGGCCGTCGAATTCCGCGGCGCTTCTGATCCGACCTCCTATACCGTCACAGCCTTCGATCCGTTCGATGACGCCTCGCCCTTTGCCGAAATGCAGCGCATTTCAGCGGAGATGGACCGCGAGACGGCGGCCATGTTCAACAACGCACAGTTCCTGGCGCAATGGCCGGCGGGGGCAGATAATGTCATGAAGATCGATCTGTCCAGGCTGCCAAAAGGTGCCCAGGGCTACACGATGATCTCGACGACATCCGGCAAGGGCACCTGCACCCGGATCACGGAATACATCAGCTCCGGCAGCGACAAGCCGCAGGTCAGGACGAGCAGCTCTGGAAATTGCGACGCATTGCAGAGCCCGGCCGCCAAGCGCGCGCACGCCATTGCTCCGCCCCCATTGTCCAAACATCAGTCGTCCGGCGTTATCGAAGCTTCTTATCGGCCAAATTCGAAAACAATCCGAACGGCCGGGCTCTTCTAGCAGCGGCGATCCAAATCCGGCAAAAGGGACGCTCGACAAGAGCGTCCCTTTTGCATATGCGCATGCGGCTACACCATTATTTCGCGTCGCAGCAGCCCGATTGCCATCCGCGCTCGGTTGCTGTAATAACTTGAGTTAAATGGGAAGGATTATTGCGCGAGAGCAACACCGGAAACCGCGAATGACGTTTCAGCCAAGAATGCAGAACAAGATCGGAGGCTTTTCCGTCATCGGCGGCATGCACCGACGCCAGTGGAACGGCATTGTCGCCGATATCTGGAATGTCAACTGCGCGGCCCATGCCGGTGGATACTATGTCGCGAACGATCCGCGTCTGTTCATTCTTCTGGAACAGCGCGGCGCAGGCACCACCAACGTTCGACAGTCGCCGCGAGCGCCGGCTCAGCTCCAGGATTACAACAGGGGGCGGATCTCCTACATTCCGGCTCGCATGGAACTCTGGGTCGATATTTCCGACGTTGAATTCGTGCGCCACCTCGATATTCACTTCAATGCGGAAATCATCAGCCAGCGGCTGATGGAGAATATCGATCCTGCGCGGCTCGATCGGCCGCAATTGCATTTCACCGACCAGCGCGTGATGGCGCTCGCTGAGCTTATCGCTGCCGAATGTGAAAATCCCGAACCGCTGCACGACCTCTATGGCGACGGTCTGACGCTTTCGCTGTTGATCGACGTGCTGCAATTGCGCGGAACTCAGCCACGCAAGCGTAGCGCCCTTGCCACCTGGCAATTGCGTCGAGCCGTGGACTACATAGAGGAAAATTGCACACGGGCCATCCGGCTGGAGGAACTGGCAGTGCTGACCGGCCTGTCGCAATCACACTTCAGCCACGCCTTCAAGGCGTCAACCGGCCTCCCTCCGCATCAATGGCAAACGCAGGCAAGGCTGGAGCGAGCCAAGGAGCTTCTCCTGAAGAGCGAAATGCCGCTGACGACAGTTGCCGTCGAAACCGGATTTGCCGACCAGGCGCATTTTACCCGCGTCTTCCGCAAGAATGTCGGCGCCGCTCCCGCAAGCTGGAAACGCAGCAGGCTTGCCTGAAGACCACAGTTCCCGAGCAATTGCATGCTTTGCGGAGAATTGCCCAAAAACGTTCAATTTCCCTCGTGACAGACAAGCTTCGCCGGTAAATATGAGTTAACTCCTCATCTTATTGAGGGATCGGCCGCCTCCGGCCGAACGGGCGTAAAATCGGGACGAACGACGGAAATGCAGGGATTGAAGAAAGACGTATCGCGAGTGTCGCTTCTGGCGACGGGCGCGGCCATTGCCGTATTGTTGGCCGGCACGCAGGTTGCGGCGCAGGAAAAGCCCACGGAATTGCAGCCGCTGGTCATTCAAGGCGGTTCGCAACAGAAGAGCGAGGACAGCGGCACCGCCCCGGTCAAGGGCTATGTCGCCAAGAAGACGACATCCGGTTCGAAGGCCGACACGCCGATCACCGAGGTGCCGCAATCGGTCTCCATCGTCGGCCAGCAGGAGATGCAGGATCGTGGCATCACCAACAAGGTGGATGAAGCGCTGCGTTACACGCCCGGCGTGACCACCCAGCCCTTCGGCAACGACGGCGATACCGACTGGTTCTATATTCGCGGCTTCGACGCGACACAGACCGGCGTCTTCCTGAACGGCCTGACGCTCTACAGCTACGGCTTCGGCGGCTTCCAGATCGATCCGTACATGCTCGAACGTGTCGAAGTCCTGAAGGGCCCGTCCTCCGTGCTCTATGGCGGCGCCAATCCCGGCGGCCTCGTCAACATGATCCGCAAGGAGCCGACCGACACTCCTCAATATTCCACCGAGATCGGCATCAACAATCTCGGCAACGCTTTCGTCGGCTTCGATTTCTCCGACAAGCTCTCGGCAGATGGCGTCTACCGCTACCGCCTGACCGGCAAGATTGCAGGCGGCGATACCTACAGCGACGGCACCCATGACCTGCGCGGCTTCATCATGCCGCAGGTGACGATCTCGCCCGACGATTCCACCAAGCTAACCGTTTTCGGCATGTTGAGCGGCCTTGATGAAATCCATAGCGGCAACGGTTTCTTTCCCTATGTCGGCACTGTCGTCGATGCGCCTTTCGGCAAGATCAAGCGCGATGCCTTTTATGGCGAACGCAGTATCGACAACCTGAAATATGCGCAGCAGATGCTCGGCTACGAGTTTTCGCACGACTTTGACGGCGGCTGGACCGTGTCGCAGAACGCGCGTTACGGCCACCTCTACAAGCGTGAGGAAGGTCCCTATCTGAACGGCTATGTGGATGGAAATCCGCTCAGCCCAGGCTATGATGACCCTAACTACATGCTGAACCGCATCGGCTTCTTCGAACGCTCGAAAGTCGATACGTTCTCGGTCGACACGCGCGCGGAGAACAAGTTCGACACGGGCCCGATCAGCCATGATTTCCTGATCGGCACCGACTATTCGATCTATCGTCTCGACCAGATTCAGGCCTGCTGCGGCTCCAATCCGATCAGCGCCACCAACCCGGTCTATGGCACGCCGCAAGGCACGAACTTCGTCTACCTCAATCAGGTCATGACGCAGCAGCAGCTCGGCGTCTATACGCAAGACCAGATGCGCTTCGGCGACGGCTGGCTGGTAACGCTCAACGGCCGCTACGATTTCGTCGATACCAATTCCGACTCGAAGATTGGCACGACCTACAAGTCGAACGAAAATGCCCCGAGCGGCCGTGCCGGACTTGCCTACGAGTTCTCCAATGGCATCACGCCCTATATCAGTGCGGGCACCTTCTTTAATCCTCTCATCGGCACCAGTGTTACCGGCGGCGGCCTGACCCCTGAAAAGGGCGAGCAGTACGAGGCTGGCGTCAAATACCAGCCAGACTTCATCGACGGCCTGTTCACGGCGTCCATCTTCCAGATCGACCGGAAGAACATGGCCCTGACTGATCCGGTCACCTTCCTGCAGCGGCAAGTCGGCGAGGTGCGTTCGCGTGGCGTCGAATTCGAAGGCAAGGTCAATCTGGACGATAACTGGAAGCTGCTCGGCTCCTATTCCTACACCGATCTGAAGATCACCAAGGATATCGACACGTCCGTCGTCGGCAACTCGCCCTATCTGGTGCCGAACTCCACCGCCTCGCTTTGGCTCGACTATGCCTTTACCAGCGATGCGCTTGAAGGTCTCAGCATCGGTGCCGGCGTGCGCTACCAGGGCAAGTCCTGGGCGGATGAAGCCAATACCCTGCGCGTGCCTTCCGCGACGCTTTTCGATGCGGGCATTCGCTATGAGAAGAAGGGATGGGGCGCCTCGCTCAACGTCGCCAACCTCTTCGACAAGGACTATGTCTCGGGTTGCGCCGGAGAGAATGTCTGCGGCTATGGCGATGCCAGAACCGTCACCTTCAAGCTCAGCAAGAAGTGGTAAGTTGATAAAAAAAGTATACTTTCTTTCTCCATCGTGGCAAAGAGCCGGGGATTGCCGCAAGGCAATCCTCGAACTCGTTTGAAACCAGGGGCGACGCCCGAATGACGGCGCAACAGCGGCAGCGAATTTTCAGCGTCGGCATGAGAGCTTCTCCCCATCCGCAGCGTCAACCGGTCAGCGATCTTCCATGACGGCAATAAACGCTCATATGCTATCGCGTCGGCAACTTCTGGCCATGGCGGCGGTCGGCGCGATTGGCCTGAAACCGGCACGCGCGGCGGCAGGCCCGCGCGTGGCGACGCTCGATTGGGCTGTTTTGGAAACCCTGCTTGCGATCGGCGCCAATGTGGTCGCCGGAACCGAGCTGCTGCAGTTCCGGGACGTCGCGGTGACGCCCGCCATTCCTGCAGGCGTCGCCGATCTCGGGCTGCGCGGCACACCGAACTTCGAAGTCCTGTATGCCGCCATGCCGGAGTTGATCTTCAACTCGAATTTCTATGCCTGGGCCGATGATCGCCTGCGCCTGATCGCACCGGTCGAGAGCCATGCCGTCTATCGGCCGGGCGCCAGTCCCTATCGGCTTTCCGAGCAGATGACGCTTGCGATTGGCGAACGGCTAGGTCTGCCAACCGGCCATGCGCTCGTCGACACCACGCGGGCAAAGCTGGAAGCCCACCGCATCATCTTCGGCAAGGGCGATCATCGCCCCATCCTGCCGATCAATCTGGGTGATTCCAGACATTTTCGCGTTTTCGGCTCCGATAGCATGTTCGGAGAGGTTCTGGCCCGGACCGGCCTCATCAATGCCTGGCCGGATCTGACGAGCTATTCGGCGACGGCGCCCGTTGGCATCGAGCGCCTCGCCGCCATGCCGGAGGCATGGATCGTCCTGATCCCGCCGCACCCGGCGGAAGCATTGGAAGAGCTCCGGCAAAGTGCCTTCTGGAAGGCGCTCCCGCCGGTGCAAGAGGGCCGCGTTCTTCTCCTCGGCTCGATTAACCCCTATGGCGCGCTGCCGGCGGCGGAGCGTTTTGCCGATCTCCTTGCAGGAGGACTGACCCGTGCATGGAATGGTTGAGCGGCCCATGATCGCCAGAAGCACGTTGCTGGCGCGCAACGGCGTCGCGCTCGGCGTCGTCTGCACCCTTGCATTTGCAGCACTGGTCGCCCTGCGGCCGCAGCTTGCCAAGGACATGCGCGATGCGGTCGCCCTCAACCGCATCCTGCTGATCGACAGCCTGCTGCCGCGATCAGCCGTCGCGATCATCGCCGGCGCGGCGCTTGGCCTTTCCGGCGCCTTGTTGCAACGGGTCCTGCGCAATCCGATCGCCGACGCCTCGACCCTCGGTATCGCAGCCGGCGCACAGCTGGCGATGACGATCGCAGTCGGCCTCTTTCCACTGCTCGTCGGCCTTCCACGCGAATTTTCGGCCTTTGCCGGCGGGCTTGCCGCTGTCCTGATCGTACTGGCCTTGAGTTGGCGACGAGGTCTCGATCCGGTGACCGTGGCTCTGTGCGGCATGATGGTAACCCTGGTCGCCGGCGCTCTCAGCGTCACCATTATTCTAGCGCGCGGTGAATATGCCATGTCCGTGTTCATCTGGGGCGCGGGAGCGCTAAACCAGCAAAGTTGGGACGGCGTCATAACGCTGGCACCCCGCCTCGCCATCGGCTTTGCGGCGGCACTGTTGCTCCTTCGCCCTCTCACCGTCATGAGCCTTGACGACAACAGCGCCAAAAGCCTCGGTCTGGCGTTGCACAGCATGCGCTTTGTCGTCCTGGCTCTTGCCGTCTGGCTTGCGGCTTCGGTGACGGCGCAGGTTGGCGTCATTGGCTTCCTCGGGCTCGCCGCGCCCCATCTCGCCCGGTTTTGCGGCGCACGCCGCACCAGACAATTGCTCGTCGCAGCGCCCATTGCCGGCGCAGGATTATTGTTCCTCACGGATTGCGCCGTGCAGCTCCTTTCACCGGGATTCACCGATCTTGCACCGACAGGCGCGGCGACCGCGCTTCTGGGCGGGCCGCTATTGCTCCTGCTCCTGCCGCGCCTGCATTCGACGAGTGCGCTGCGGCCGGACAGCGCTCCTCGGCCGCGATCAAACCTTGCCGCACCCAAGATGGCTCTGGCCGCGCTCGTTATCGGCGTCATCCTGCTGACGACCTTGGCACTATCGGCAGGGCGCAGCATCGACGGCTGGCAATTGGCTTTCGGCGTCCGGTTCTGGGAGCTTCTGCCTTTTCGCCTGCCGCGCACCGTCGTTTCAGCCACGGCCGGCGCCATGCTGGCCGCAGCCGGCTTTATCATGCAGCGCCTGACCGGCAATCCGCTTGCAAGCCCTGAGGTTCTGGGCGTCAGCGCCGGCAGCGGCGCCGGGCTCACGGCAGCGCTTTTCCTCTTTGCGTTCCCCTCGCCTGCCATCACCATTATCGCGATGACGATCGGCGCTCTGGTCGCGTTCCTCGCCATGATGGCATTCAGCGCTCGCGGAAACTTCGGCCCGGAGCGTCTTCTGCTTTCCGGGATCGCGATCGGCGCCCTCTCGATGGCAATCGTCACCGTCGTTCTTGCCCGCGGCGATCTGCGCGGCTATCTCCTGCTGACCTGGCTGTCGGGGTCCACCAATCGCGCCGGCTCCTTCGAAGCATGGACGGGAATTATCTCGGCCGCGCTTCTTATCCCGATGCTGCCGCTTCTGCGGCGGTGGTTTGATGTTCTGCCGCTCGGCGGCGACGTCGCCCGCTCTGTCGGCCTCTCCGTTGCAATCAGCAGGCTCGCTTTGGCTATCCTGGCAGCCCTTCTCACCGCCATCCCATCCTTTCTCGTCGGCCCCCTAAGCCTCACAGGGCTGATAGCGCCGCATCTCGCGCGGCTTGTCGGCTTTCGCGAGATCGGCAAACAGCTGATCGCCAGCCTGTTGTTCGGCGCCATGCTGCTGACGCTTGCCGACTGGCTGTCTCGAATGGTGATCTTTCCCTACGAGGTTCCGGTCGGCCTGTTCGCCGCCCTGATCGGCGGCCCCTATCTCATCTGGTTCCTGACCCGCAAGGAGACTACGCAATGATGCATGCAAGGGATTTCACTGCCTCCGGCGTTGCCACGCATAAGGATGCCGGTCAATTGCTGGATCAATTCTGCGCACGTTTCGCCGAGCACGTCACGATCACGCGCAGTGCCGCCGGAGCTCGCCTGGAGACAGTCATCGGCAGCGCCGACATCGCTGTCAGCAATGACCGCCTCGACATCCGGCTGCGTTGCCCGACCGCAGCCATGCTCTTCACCGTCCGCAGCATGGTCGCCGAAAACCTCTTCGAACTCTCAACGGGCAACACCCTCGATCTGAATTGGGCCGATGGACCGCAGCCGTCGGCCATACCGAATTTTCGGGAGATCAGCGTTATCGACGCCTATAATATCACACCGCACATGCGCCGCGTTGTGGTCGCAACCGACGACGCCAGGCATTTCGTCGAGGGCGGGATGCATGTCCGCCTTCTCATTCCGCCGAAGGGCCGCGAGCCGGTCTGGCCGCATACGGAACCCGACGGACGCATCCACTGGCCGAAGGGCGAAGACGAGCTGACCCTTCGCGCCTATACGATCCGCAGCATCGATCTTGCCCGTGGCACGATGAACATCGATTTCGTTGTGCACGAAGGCGACAACATTCCAGGAGCAACATGGGCGATGACCGCGCAACCCGGCGATCGTGCCGGCCTCATCGGGCCGGGCGGCGGCGGCGTACCGGCTGCCCGCAAGCTCATTCTGGCCGGCGATGAAACCGCGCTCCCGGCCATTGCCCGCATTGCGGCCGCGATGCCGGCGCAAGCGGACTTGCGCATCTTCCTCGAGGTAGCCGACGGGCAGGAGGAGCAGACGCTCGTTTCCAGTGCCTCGATGGATGTCACCTGGCTGCATCGCAATGGTACGGCGCCTGGCGCATCCGATGCGCTGGAGCGCATTCTGCGCGATATCGTACCCGCCGCCGACCCGCAGACTTACGTCTGGGCCGCGTGCGAGCAAAGGCAAGCCCGTGCCATCCGCGCCTTCGTCAAGAGCGAATTGGCCAGGGATCCCGCCACCTTCAGCGTCGCCGCCTATTGGCAACGCTGAGCCAGCAGGGATCGAGGACAGGAGTGCTTTGCTCTCGTTGGAAAGTGGCCGTATGATTTCTCCTCTTGGACGCTCGGGGAGGATGAGGGCGGATGGAGGTTGCAGGCCAGAAGATTCATTTGAGTTATGGTGCCGAGCCCGGCATTCGCTTTGCCGTCCTTCTCGACGGCAATGGCGGCTGTCGCGAAATCGGCGCAGCAGGTCTGCAGCGCTGGACGCCTGAAGACGGCATTCTGTGGGTCCACCTCGAACGTGACCACGATGCGGCAGCAACATGGGTCACGAGCAGCGGCGGTTTCGATCCTCTCGTCGCGGACGCGCTGCTGGAAGATGAATCCCGCCCGCGTGTGGAACCGGTCGAAGAGGGTCTGCTGATCATCCTTCGCGGTGTCTGCGCGACCCCTCCCCAGGAGGCGGAAAAAACGGCCGATGAGCTCGATCTCGTGCCCCTCCATGCCTGGGTGGAAGAGAACCGCGTCGTCACGCTCCGTGACAGCGGACACTACATCACCGCTCTTCGCGACATTCGCCAGGCGCTCGAGAAAGGCAAAGGTCCGAAACGCGCCGGAGAGTTGCTCGCCCTCGTCAGCGACAAGCTCGTCAGAGACCTGGAACCTGTCCTCGACCAGATGGACGAGGAGGTGGACGAACTCGATGAACTGATCTTCCATGGAGAGGCCGCCGAAGTCCGCGAGCGTCTCAAATTACTTCGCAGACGAGCCGTACAGTTGCGACGCTATCTCTCACCGCAACGCGACGCCCTCAACCGTATCGAGCATGACGATGCGCCCTGGCTTACCGAGCGCGACAAACTCCGGATGCGCGAAGTCATCGACAAGCTCATGCGCTGCATCGAATATCTGGACGCCATCCGCGACCGGACCAGCATTCTGCATGACGACCTTTCCACCGTGATCAGCGAACGCATTGCCCGCAATTCCAACCGGCTTGCCGCACTTGCCGCGCTACTTCTGCCGCCGAGTGTCGTCGCCGGCCTCTTCGGCATGAATGTCGGTGGCATTCCGGGCGTCAACGACACATGGGCGTTCGTCGTTATCGTCGCATTGGTGGCCATCACGTCCATCGTCACGCTCTACATATTGAAACGCATCAACTGGCTTTGATTGCGGGGAACCGCCGGCGTTCTGCGGCGTTCTTCGTCCATCATATCCAAGGGGTTGATATCATGCATCGCCAAGCATGCCTCCTCGCAATCCTCGCCGTATTTTGTGCCGCGCCACCCGCTGCGGCCGACGAGGCGGGATTTCTGAAGCCGCTCGACGGCAATTGGACGGGAAACGGCAAGGTGCTTCGAAAGATTGGCGGAGCGCCCATCAACGTTTCCTGCAAATTCAATATCAGCGCACCGGGTTCTTCAATCTCGATGAAAGGCAACTGCCGCGGCCTGCTTGTCGTCAGCCGTTCGGTCTCGGCCGAGCTTGCCGCACGAGGAACACGCTATTCCGGCACCTATGTCGGCCCGTCCGGCGCGCCGTCACAGCTCTCGGGAAGCCGGCAAGGCAGCGTCATCAATCTCGCGGTGCACTGGGCGCGTATGGTCAACGGCGACCGGAACGCCAACATGACAATCCGCAAGCAGGGCGGCAGCCGGCTGACGATCGAAACGATCGACAAGGACCTGAACTCCGGCAAATCGGTCGTCACGAGCCAAATCGACCTGCGCCGGCAATGAGGGGTCTGACGGGTGGCGCATTCCTGGAGAATGTCGGTGGTGCAGCTTTCTCGCTGGCGAGGATCCGAAGCATGCTGCCTCGACGACACCGGAGAACAGCAATGCCCGGCCGGCTTGACTTTCTCCATTCAATATGAGAACATAAAGTGAACATATGGAGATATCCATGACCAAGGCCGAACAAGTCATCGAACGTGCAATGAGCTTTGTCGCTGTATCGAAGGCGCTTAGGGAGCGCGAACAGGAGCGGCGCGCCGACTGGACGCGCCGGGTCGAAATCAGCCGGCCGCTACCGCCCTTGCCGCGCGCCGTTCAGCTCTCGTTGAAACTCGACAGCTGAAGCGGCGGAGGCGGTAACAGCACCCGGCAGGCTGTGAAGCGCCCGCCGAAAGGCGGGCGCTCTGGTTTCAGGCTGCGTCAGGCCTTGATGAACTCGAGCAGATCGGCATTGATGACGTCGGCATGGGTGGTTGCCATGCCGTGCGGGAAGCCCTTGTAGGTCTTCAGCGTGCCGTGCTTGAGAAGCTTGATCGACAGCAGCGCCGAATCCGCGATCGGAACGATCTGGTCGTCCTCGCCGTGCAGAACCAGCGTCGGCACGTCGATCTTCTGCAGATCCTCGGTGAAGTCCGTTTCCGAAAAGGCCTTGATGCAATCGTAGTGCGCCTTGGCGCCGCCCATCATGCCCTGGCGCCACCAATTCTGGATCACGCCCTGGCTGACCTTCGCATCCGGCCGGTTGAAGCCGTAGAACGGCCCGCTGGGCACGTCGAGGAAGAATTGCGCCCGATTGGCAACGAGGGCCGCGCGGAAGCCGTCGAAGACTTCGATCGGCAGGCCGCCCGGGTTCTTGTCGGACTTGACCATGATCGGCGGCACGGCGCCGATCAGGACCGCTTTGGCGACGCGGCCCTTCCTGGCGCGGGCAACATAGTGGGCGACCTCGCCGCCGCCCGTCGAATGGCCGATGTGCACCGCATTCTTGAGGTCGAGATGCTCGGCAAGCTCGGCAACGTCGGCAGCATAGGTATCCATCTCGTTGCCGGTCGCCGTCTGGCTGGAGCGGCCGTGACCGCGCCGGTCATGCGCGATGACGCGATAGCCCTTCTCCAGGAAGAACATCATCTGGGCGTCCCAGTCGTCGGCGCTCAACGGCCAGCCGTGATGGAAGACGATCGGCTGCGCATCGCGTGAGCCCCAGTCCTTGTAAAAGATCTGAGTGCCGTCTTTGGTGGTGATCGTGCTGCTGCTCATTGTGTCCGTACCTTTCGAAGATGGTTGCTTTGTAGAGGCTTGTGCAGGTTGAGCGAAGGGGGTGACGGCCGCAGCGGCGGCAAGGCCGAGCCCGGCTGTCATAACCCCCCGGCGGGTAGCTTGATGGATCGACTGGCTCATTTCAATCTCCACTTTGAAATTTATCGCACGATTTATTATCGCGACATGAATAGGCATACGCCCTTCGATCTTCCTTGTCTACGACAAATTTAGTTCGCGATTATTTATTGCGATAAATAAATGAGCGAGCCTTGGCTACCGGCCAAGCCCAACGGCACGCCTTGTTGCTTCCGGTGACTTGTCGGCGACGCCTGCCGCGCCGACCGCGAATTGCGCGCAGATATTATTGCGCCGGCCTGTCGGCAAAATGCGCGATCGCGAACTCGGCGACCCTGCCGATCGCCTTCTGTGCGTCGTCCAGCCAGAACGGGAAGATCTGCCACTGATGGATCATCCCCGGCCAGATTTCCACGCTCACAGTCCCACCCGCCTGGCGAATCCTGTCTGCCAGGCGCGTGCTGTCATCGAGCAGCGTCTCACGCGAGCCCACCTGTATCAGCATCGGCGGAAAGCCGGAGAAATTGCCATAAAGCGGCGATATGTCGGGATCGGCGAGGGAACGGTCCCCAACGAATGCGCTGCTGATAAGGGCCAACTCGTTCTTGCCCATGAACGGATCGTTGCTGGCGTTGGTGGCTAACGATGCCCCCGTCGCAGTAAAGTCGGTGACCGGGCTCATGGCAACCACAGCCGCAGGAAGCGTTCCCCTGAGGCGCATCTGGTTCAGGACGACCTCGATTGCCAGGGTCGCCCCGACGGACTCGCCGACAATGACGATGTTGCTGGGCTTGTACCCGGACGACAGAAGCCAGCGATAACCTGCCACCGCATCGTCTCTTTGCGCGGGAAAGCCGTTTTCGGGTGTGAGACGATAGTCGATCAGAAGCACATCGGCCGATGTTGCCTTGGCGAGCGCGGCAGCGACATTGCGATGCGTTCTGAGCGAACCGCTATAGAAGCCGCCGCCATGCAGATAGAGGACCGCGCGCCGGCCGATCGGGTGATGTAACCGTGCGGGCCAGATCAGATTGCCATCCACGCCGTTGGCGTCGACCCGCCGGATCTGCACCCGCGTCGGATCCGGTGTCGAAGCCATCAATGTCTCAAAGCCCGCGCGCCGCTGTCCAAGGTCCGGACCGGACATGGCGCCGCTGTCGCGCAAGGTGCCGATCAGCTTCTCGACCTGCTGGATAGAAGACTTCGTCTGCGGCGCTATTCCGGGCGTCTCGGCGGCGATAGCCCGAGGCATCTGCAAAAAGGCTGCGGCGATCGTAACGACCGCCGCGAGGGCAAAACAGGACATGCAGCGAAATGATCGGAACTCATTCATAAGAGACGCCTTTTCCGCGACCGAACACGATGTTGTGAGGCTACGGTCGCAGAAACCCGGTTCGTGTCAAGCGGGAGAAATGGCGGGATCGGCGGTTCTGGCGCCTGCCTATCGGCCTTCCATTGCGCTCGGATGAAAGCTCCCGCTGCTATCGGCGGATCAGCCGGCCCTACGATTTGCAGCCAGCAGACGGGCCATGATTGCCTCTCTCGCCCTTCGCGAGCCAGAAAGACGCTGCCTCGTGGCCGCCAGCACCTCCGCGCTTGCCTCGTCGGGCGTTCCCGAGTGGAACGGCGGCTCCGGTGCATATTCCAGTGAAAGCTGGATCTCTTCCGCCTGCCGCTGATCGCGCAGGGCCGCGACGATGGTCAGCCCGAAATCGATACCGGCGGTAACACCGCCCGCGGTAAAGAGATTGCCGTCCCGAACGACGCGGCCGGGCGTGGCGATCGCACCGAAATCGGCAAGAAAATCACGCGCGTTCCAATGGGTCGTCGCTCTTTTGCCTTCCAGCAAGCCGGCGGCGCCAAGGACAAGGGCGCCGGTGCAGACGGATGTCAGGAAACGCGCGCCGGCAGCCTGCGCCCGGACAAATGACAGCACGGCTTCGTCTTCGAGCAAGGCATTGACGCCGCTGCCGCCCGGCACGCAGACGACATCGAGCTGCGGGCATTCGGCAAAGGCGGTCGTCGCCTGCAACACCAGTTTTGTCGCCGAAATGATCGGCCCCTTATCCTTCCAGACCAGATGGACCTCGGCATCCTCCATCGATGCGAATATCTCATAGGGCGCGGTCAGATCGAGTTGCTGGACGCCGGGAAAGGCAAGCAGGCCGAAGCGGATGGTCATGATACGTCTCCAATGATTGACACCTGCGAGCTTATGCGACAACAATCTGGCATACTTGCCAAACCACCGTCATTTTGTGCCAATCATGCGCCGCATCGAAATTCTCGCCTTCGACAACGCACAGCTGCTCGATATCGCCGGCCCGCTGCAGGTCTTCACCAGCGCCAACGAGGCGGCATTCGAGGCTGGACGGGAAAAACCTTATGAAGCAATCGCCGTCGCCATGGGCGGGCGCACGAAGACCAGTTCCGGCCTTGCGCTCGTGACGACCCCGCTTGGCGAAGCAGGCGGTCCGATCGACACATTGATCGTCGCGGGCGGTTGGGGTGTCAACAAGGCCTGCGAAGACGTGATCCTGCTTGAATGGATACGCAGACGATCGGCAAGTGCCCGGCGCACCGCCTCCGTCTGCAGCGGCGCCTTTCTTCTCGCCGAAGCCGGGCTTCTGGATGGGCGCCGCGCCGCAACCCATTGGAACCGCTGCGACGAATTCACCCGACGCTTCCCAAAGGTAAAGCTCGAGCCCGATCCCATCTTCGTTCGGGACGGATCGATCTGGAGTTCGGCCGGTGTGACGGCGGGCATCGATCTTTCGCTCGCCCTGGTGGAAGCGGATCTCGGGCGCAAGCTGGCGCTTGCGGTTGCGCGTGAGCTCGTCGTCTTTCTCAAGCGTCCCGGCGGCCAGGCGCAGTTCAGTTCGGCGCTGCGCCTGCAGGAGAACGACGAGCGCTTCGATCGCCTGCACGGCTGGATCACGGACAATTTGCGCGCCGACCTTTCCTTGCCGGCGCTCGCCGAACAGGCAAATATGAGTGCCCGCAGCTTTTCCCGCCACTATCTGAAGGCGACCGGCCGCACGCCGGCGCGAGCGGTGGAGGAAATCCGCATCGAGGCCGCCCGTCGTCTTCTGGAGGAAGGCCTGACGGTGCATCAGGCGCGCATGCGATGCGGTTTCAGCTCGGAAGAGACCATGCGGCGCAACTTCATGCGAAAATTCGGCACCACGCCGCAGGCGTTCCGCGATCATTTCGCCTGAAAAGATCAAGGCCGACACGACCCGCCCCACTCCCAGGCAAGCGGTGCCGTCCCCGCACAAATACCGCCTCAGCAACCTTCCGAAACCGGTTGACTCGTCTTAGTTTGGCCAAATCGGATTCAAGACAAGGTTCTGCAGAATGGTAACGCACCGCTTCTCCCCCACCGTCTACCACAATGTCATCGGTTCGCTGCCGCCGGCCTTGCATATCGCCGACGGCGATACGGTTGTCACCGAAACGCTCGATGCCGCCGGCTACGACAAACACGACGTTCACCGTATCTCCGGCCCCAATCCGATGAACGGACCGATCTTCGTCGACGGCGCGGAGCCGGGCGATTCCCTCAAGGTCGAGATCCTTGCCATGCTGCCGACGCGCGATACGGGCTTCACCCGCAGCGTCGTCGCGAGCAATGTCGTCGATCCGCAGGACGTGCGCGCCTTGCCGGCAAGCCAAAAGGTCATCTGGCAGATCGACCGCGAAGCCCGGACGACGCGGCTCGCCGAACCCGTCGCGGGCCTCGAAACCCTGACCCTGCCGCTCTCGCCGATGATCGGCTGCTTCGGTGTCGCGCCCGCGCTCGGCCAGGCCATATCGACCGCCACCAGCGGCGAGTTCGGCGGCAATATGGACTATCGCCTGCTCGGCCCGGGCACGACCGTCTGGTTTCCGGTGTCGGCGCCCGGCGCGCTCTTCTTCCTGGGCGATTGCCATGCAGTGCAGGGAGACGGCGAGATCGTCGGCACCGGGATCGAAACCACCTTCGAGGTCACTGTCCGGCTAAGCGTGGAAAAGAAAAAGACGATCGTCTGGCCGCGCGGCGAGACGGCGGACGATATTTTCACCATCGGCAATGCGCGACCGCTCGACCAGGCCTTGCAGCACGCAACCAGCGAAATGCTGCGCTGGCTTGGCTCCGACTACGGCCTCGACAGGACCGCCGCCAGCCATCTGCTCGGCCAGGTCGTGCGCTACGATGTCGGCAACGTCTTCGATCCCGCCTATACCATGGCCTGCCGCGTTTCGAAATCCTGGCTCAAGCGCCGCTAAATCCGGGACGAGCTCAGCTTGCATCCAGCGACTGGTCGCGCCGCTGGCGCGACACGTTGCTCTCCTGGCGCTCGCGCGCCATGCGGCTGACGGCCGCGCGCAATTGCGGATGCCGCGACATGAACAGGTTGAAATCGCGCCGGTCCAGCACGAAAAGCTGACAGAAATCGACGGCGACAACGTCGGCGGTGCGGCGCGCGCCCGTTAGCAGCGCCATCTCGCCGAAGAAGGAACCGGCGCCGAGAGGAATTTCCTCATCCTCGAGCTGGACCTCGACTGCACCGGAGGCGATGAAGAACATGCTGTCGCCGCGATCACCGGTACGAATGACGCGGTCGCCCGGCGAAGCAGACCGCGGCCGGAAAAGCAACAGAAGCTCCTCATGCGCATTGTCGTCGAGCTCGGCAAACATCGGGAAGGTTTCGATGAGTTGTTCGATCTCGAGGTGATGCTGGCGATCCCTTTCCTCGCGCTGCTTGTTGATGGTGGTCAACTGGCGGCGCAAGCTTTCCAGCTTGGCCATGCCGTATTTGGTTGCTAGAAACGGCCAGCGGGAAAACGCCCATTTTTCCAGCTTCTCGGTGGCGAAAAAGGCCAGCGGATTGAGCGTGATCGACAGGATCGCTCCAGCAAGGATGAGATCCTGCCCTTCCCGCGTCAGCAGTCCCAGCGACACGCCGAGCCCTGCGAGAATGAAGGAGAATTCGCCGATCTGCGCAAGTCCCGCCGCAACAGCAAAACCGATGCTGGCGGGATAACGCAGCAGCAACACGACACAAAAGGCGATCAGCGACTTGCCGAGCATGATGAGCGCAAGCACGCCGATAATCATCAGCGGTTCCCGGATCAGGACCGACGGATCGAAGAGCATGCCGACGGATACGAAAAACAGAACGGAAAACGCGTTCTGCAATGGCAGGGAGTCAGCCGCCGCCCTGTGGCTGAGATGCGATTCACTCATCACGAGGCCGGCAAAGAAGGCGCCGAGCGCGAAGGACACGCCGAATATCTCCGCCGCGCCAAAGGCGATGCCGAGCGCGATCGCGAGAACGGATAGCGTAAACAGTTCGCGCGAGCCGGTGCGTGCCACGGAGGTCAAAAGCCAGGGCACAACACGCGGGCCGATAAAGATCGCGACGGCCGCAAACGCCGCCACCTTGACGAGCGTCATGCCGATCGTCAGCCAGATGGAACCGGAAGCGGCATGGTCGCCGGCATCCCCGTGTCCGCCCAGGACACCGGCAAAAGCCGGCAGCAGGACAAGGGCTAGGACCATCGCCAGATCCTCGACGATCAGCCAGCCGACGGCGACGCGGCCATTGGTCGAACTGACAAGATTGCGCTCTTCCAGTGCCTTCAAGAGCACGACGGTACTGGCAACGGCAAGGCTCAGGCCGAAAACCACGCCCGCGCCGACGCTCCAGCCCCAAAGCGAGGTCAGGCCGACACCCAGCACGGTTGCAATCGCGATCTGCCCGATGGCGCCGGGGATCGCGACGCCGCGCACGGCGAGCAAGTCCGCAGCCGAGAAATGCAGGCCGACGCCGAACATCAGCAGGATGACGCCGATCTCGGCCAATTGCGACGCCAGCGAAACATCGGCGACGAAGCCCGGTGTGGACGAGCCGATGATGACGCCTGCCACGAGATAGCCGACCAGCGGCGGCAGGTGCAGCCTGTCGGCCAGATAGCCGAAAACGGCCGCGAACACGAAGCCAGCGGCAATCAATGCGATCAATGCAACGTCGTGCGGCACGGCAGTCCTTCCCGTTTCACGGCGTTAAAGCCTATTCCCTGCGTATAAGGCTACCTAGCACCGCTTTTGCCGGGCCGTCTACGGGGTCGAGTGAAACTGAAGGAAAACATCGCCTTGCCAAGGCAAGGCGATGCAAAAACAGAAGCTTACTGCTCCAGGACGATCTGTAGCTTGACGTCCGTGGGCCGGGCTTCGACGGCGCGGTCGAACGCCTTGATGGAATCCTCGAAGGCGAAGGTTTCGGAGATCAGCGGCTTGAGATCGACGCGGCCGGACGCGATCAGCGCGATGGAGCGCTCATACTGATGCGCATAACGGAAAACCGTCTCGATGCGGATTTCCTTGGTGGATGCGGTCGAAACATCGAAGCCGACCGGATTGACGGGCAGTCCGACGGCGACGATGACGCCACCCGGGCGCGGCAGCGACATCACGGTTTCCCAGGCCTTCGGCGAACCCGAGCATTCGAAGACGACATCCGCACCCCAGCCTTCCGTGAGCCTCTCGACTTCCTCAAGCAGGTTCTTCTCGCGAATATTGACCGGAATGACGCCCTGATACTGGGCGGCGATATCAAGCTTCGGCTGCGCCAGATCGGCAACGATCGCCCGCGCGCACCCGCCGGCGAGCGCTGCAACCGCCACCATGATGCCGATGGGACCGGCACCGAGCACGACTGCCGTATCGCCAGGCGTAATGCGCGCCTTGGTCGCGGCCTGCATGCCCACAGCAAAGGGCTCGACCATAGCCCCCTCCGCAAAGCTGACATTGTCCGGCAGCTTGAAGGTGTAGTTGGCCGGATGCACGACGAAGGGCGTCAGGACGCCATGGATCGGCGGCGTCGCCCAGAAAGTGACGGCGGGATCGACATTGTACATGCCAAGCCGGCTGGCCTTGGAATTCGCATCCGGAATACCCGGCTCCATGCAGACGCGATCCCCGACCTTCAGATGCGTTACGCCGGACCCGACTTCGACGACAATCCCGGCAGCCTCATGACCGAGCACCATCGGCTCGTTGACGACGAAGGGCCCGATCTTTCCATGCGTGTAGTAATGCACGTCGGATCCGCAGACGCCGACTGTATGGATCTTGATCTTCACCTCGCCCGGTCCGACATCCTGCGGCAGATCGATATCGCGGATCGCCAATTCATGCTGGCGCTCCAACACCAGGGCACGCATCTTGCTCATTGCCTTTTCCTCTTTTCAAAGCAAACCGGTAGTCCCACTGCAATGGGGACGAAATTCCAACCCGTTATACCGCCTGAACGAACACCACAAAACGATCTTCACGAAATCCCTTCAAAATTATCGGGGATGCGATTGCGACCAAAAAGCCACTCGCACCAACAAATATTAGTAAATACTTATTATAAGGCTCGCTATTGCCGATATTGACTGGAGTTCCATTTCTTGCCTTTCTAGGGGCCGAGGACAAGGAGGGGCTTATTATGGCAGTATATGACTGGACCGGTCAGCGCGTCCGCCGAATGAAGATGGTGCGCACGGCAAGCGTCGCAATGCTTCTGATCATGCTCATGGCGATACCCGTGATATTGCTGCACTATAATCTTATTCAATACCCGCGCTGAACGCATCTGAAAGCAATAGGTTATGCCGCCTTCCTCGCACTTTGCTTTGGCTTGCGCGAGACATTGTCGCCGGCCTTGCTGTCAAGCGGCAGGCAATCCAGTACGGCGAGAAGCGCGATGATCCCGAGCAGCACGAAGGCGAGACGGAATTCCACGGCGACGATGCCGCTCGCCCCCAATGGCGCGCTGATCGCCTGGCCGATACGGATGCCGATGGCGCCGACAGCGATGCCCATGCCCATGGTCAGCTGAAAGACAGTGCTGAACAGCGTGTTGGCGCCCGTCATTTGCTGGGGCGGGATATCGGCAAAGGCAATCGTATTCAGCGCGGTAAAATGCATCGAGCGGCACATGCCGCCGATGAACAGCACCGGTATGATGAACCACAAGGACGTGTCGGGAGAAAACAAGGCGCAGGCGGCAATGAAGACGGCATTGAGAAGGCCGTTGACGATCAGCACCGGCTTGAAACCAAACCGACGCAGGATCGGCGTCGTTGCCGGCTTCATCGCCAGATTGCCGGCAAAAACCGCCAGGGTCAGCATACCGGCATGAAAGGCGCTGAGCCCGAACCCGACCTGGAACATCAGCGGCAGCAGGAAGGGCACGGCCCCGATGGCGATGCGGAACAGCGATCCGCCCGAGATGGTGATCGCGAAGCTCGAAAGCTTAAGCCCCGAGAGATCGATCAACGGATGCTCCGTGCGAAGGAAATGGAACACGGCGACGGCAAGCAGGATGATGCCGACAATCACATAGGCCCATGCCTCGAGCCAGACAGGATCGGGCCGCCCGATCAGTTCCAGCCCATACATCAGGCCGGCCAGACCAATGCCGCTGACGATGAAACCGATCCAATCGAAGGGCGGACGCGCCGTGCTCTTGGTTTCAGGAATGAGCATGAGCGCGAAGACGAATGCCAGAATTCCGAGCGGCAGGTTGAGGAAGAAGATCCAGCGCCAGCTTGCATGATCGGTAATGAAGCCGCCGAGCGGCGGTCCCAGGATCGGCGCCACCAACGCGGGCCAGGTGATCGTCGCGATCGCCGAGATCAGCTTGTCCTTGGGCGTGTTGTTCAAGACGACCAATCTGCCCACAGGCACCATCATCGCCCCGCCGATGCCCTGCAGGATGCGCATCGCCACGAAGGAACCGACTCCATCGGCAAAGCCGCAAAGGACGGATGCAAGCGTAAAGACGACGACTGCCGTCGTGAATACCAGACGCGCACCGAAACGATCGCTGATCCAGCCACTGATTGGAATGAAGACGCCAAGGGTCAGGAGATAGGCGCTCATCCCGATATTAAGATCGACCGGTCGGGCACCGAAGGAAACGGCCATTTGCGGCAGCGCAGTCGCAATCACCGTGCCGTCCAGGTTTTCCATGAAGAAGGCACCGGCCACCAGCAATGCAATCAACAGCGAGCGAGAGCCGGCCTCCTGCGCCTCTTCCCCCTGCCCACGCGTGGACATGTCATTCATCGATAAGCTACTCCGAATCCGCCTCGCATCCCCGCCGTATTTAAACGGTTCGGCAACGTTTACGATAGACCGAAATCGTCCCATCAATCGATTAAGCGATCACGTTTCGCTTAGCGGAATGTGTGCAATTTGATGATACGGCCGCCCCCGCAACGTCTCAGCGCGGAAAGGGCAGGTCTGCGCGTTCATGTGGGCGAACAGGCGAGCCCATCCCGTGCCTGTAGGCATCCGTGCGCAAGACATGCTAGGGTTTTGCCGGAATATGCCGCAAAATGGACGACAGGATCGACATTCGAACACTATGGAACAGCCTCGAGCAAGCCGAGACACCAGCGTGAAGTTTCCCCCCGCCGCACATAGGCCGACGTTTGTCCTTGAAACGGCGCATCAATAAGGAACGAGAGTCCCGCATAATGAAACATGGCCAGGACGCAATAACCTCTCCGGCTACTCCGGGGTCGAAACTGATCGCAACGCAGTCGCCCTTCGATGCCTTTGTGCGAAAATACGGTACGATCCCGCGGCGCGGTGTGTTCGGCTATTTCGTCCATGAGCTCGGCCGTCGGATCGTCCGGGCCGACTACCCCGTCGGCACGACACTGCCCAACGAGCCGGATCTGGTCGAACAATTCGGCATCAGTCGCACAGTCATCCGCGAAGCGATGAAATGCCTTGCCGGCAAGGGACTGATCGAGATCAAGACCCGCGTCGGCACGCGCGTCAAGGAACGCTCCAACTGGCACCATCTCGATACGGATGTCATGGTCTGGTACTACGAGACAGGACCTTCGGTCGAAATCATGCGTTCGATCAAGGACTTGCGGCTGGCTCTGGAGCCGGAAGCGACGGCGCGTGCAGCCTTGCGCCGTACCGAGAGCGACGTTGCCGCCATCAATTCGGCTTACGAGGAAATGGCCTCCACCATCGGCGACATCAACAGCAATGCCGATGCCGACCTGCGCTTCCATACCGCGATCTTCGCTGCCACGCACAACATGATCTATTCGCAGTTGATCGACCTGATCGCCGTCGGAATCTACGCCAATCGCACGCTGTCCGGCCATGAAGACATCGCGGAGGGTCAAAAACGCTCCCTGCCGCTTCACAAGGCTATTCTGGACGCCATCATCGCCCAGGATGCGAAGGCCGCAACGAAGGCTTCGCGAAACCTGCTCGATGAATGGCTCGCCCGTGACTACGGTTTCTGACGGATCGCGTCAAATATGGTTCCATGGCCCCACTTTCGTGATGAACACGGCAGCGTGCTGAAGCGGTGGGCCTGCCACGCCAGGTCCTTTGTTTTTCTGCAATTCCAGACGGAAAACCGCTATCAACTTTTCCTGGAATTGCTCTAGTGGGTCATCGCATCCTGCGCATCCGCCTTGGGCACGGATGATCCACGCCCGGCGTCATGCGCAACCGGGATGAGCCAGATGGTCGCAAAGGCTGTCACCGCGACGACGACGACACCCCAGAAGCTCCAGTGCAGCGCCGCATCGAAGACGCCTCTGATCGCCGGATCGCCGACGAGATCGGAAAGGCCGGTCGGCTGGTTGAGAATATCGTGAAGCCTGGTTGCCAGATCACCGCTGCCGTAGTGCGCTATGCCGACATTCATGATCGCGCCGAGTGCCGTCGCGCCAAGGGTGTTGCCGAGGCTGCGCGAGAATATGATCGACGCCGTCGCACTGCCGCGCATGGACCACTCGACGCTTTCCTGCACGAGCACGACGCTGGTGAGACTGATGAGCCCCATGCCGAAGCCCATCAGGAACGAGCCGATACCGGCGATCACCGGGCTGCTATCCGGCGTCAGGAACAGGAGGAAGACTGCACCGAAGGGGAACATGAGACTACCGGCGCGCAGGGTTCTGCGGATACCAAAGGCGCGAAAGAAGCGGCTCGAGAGCATCACGGCGAGCGGCCAGCCGACGATCAGCATCGTCAGGGTGAAGCCGGCTTCGAGCGGAGACCGTCCGAGCACGCCCTGGACGTAGATCGGCAGTACCGTGGTCAGCCCGATCAGCGCCATGCCGGCGAGAAGCGTGGCCGCATTGCTGGTCGCAATGAGCCGCCGGCTCCAGAGCGCAATCGAGATGATGGGCTCCGGTGCCCGTCGCTCCTGCAAGAGAAACAGGATGCCGGTGACGACAAAGACGATTGCGAGCGGACAGAGAACCGCAAAGCCCGCATCTGTTTCCGTCAGCATGACAAGCAGCGAAACGATCGAGATCGAAAACAGGATCGTGCCCAGATAGTCGATCTTCGCCTCGCGCGGCGTGACGGACTCGTGCAGGAAGAAGATGAAACCGGCGATGGAGAGCACGCCGACCGGCAGGTTGATCCAGAAAATCCAGGCCCATGACAGATTGTCGACGATGATGCCGCCGGCAAGCGGGCCAATGACCGCGGATATGGCCCAGACGCTGGCAAGCGCACCCTGCACCTTGGCTCGCTCTTCGAGCCTGTAGAGGTCGCCGACGACGGTCATCGTCACGGGCTGAATGGCGCCGGCGCCGAGGCCCTGCAGCAGCCTGAAGACGATCAGGGAGGCCATCGACCACGCAAAGCCCGCAAGTGTCGAGCCCACCAGAAAGATGAGGATACCGCAGATGAGCATGGGCTTGCGGCCGAAGATGTCGGAAAGTTTGCCATAGATGACCGTCGTCGTGGACTGCGCAAGCAGAAAGGCGGAAAAGACCCAGCTGTAATAGGTGAAGCCGCCGAGTTGGCCGACGATGCGCGGCATGGCGGTTGCAACGATGGTCGCTTCCACGGCGACCATGAAGGTCGCCAGCATGATCGAGACGATGACCAACGGGCGTCTCGAACGATCGACCTTGCTGGACATGGCATTCCTTTCTGACTGCTGCACCCGATATCGAAGACGCATAGGCCGGCAAAACGGCCGTGGTCGAGCGATTGGCTGGTGGGATCAAAGTCTGGGGCGAGACGACTGGAGGACGGCGCCTGCGGAATCGTTATGATAAGCTTTGCATATTGATGCAGCGCGATGTCAACTGTTTAAAGGACAGCCATATCGTCCCGATCGCCCGGAGACGGATGCAATATCGAGATCCGTGGTTCCGCATCGAAGCAAGCGGCACCTATTCTCAAACTCATTGACGAAACTGCACGCCTGGCGATTGAGCTATTCATGGAATCTCTGAACCGCTCGCTCTTTCGCTTTGACGCAATTCCGGGCGGAAAGCCGCCGCGCACTTTTCCTAAAATTGCGTCCCTAAAGAAGTGCTATGACCGCCGTGGCAAGTATCGTGCTGCCCATGAGGACGTTGACGATCCGCTCCGCAGCCGGCTTCAGATTGGCCCTGCCGAGCGCCACGCCCGCCCACAGCCAGGCGATATCAACGAGGATCATCACGAGAACACAAACCATCCATTTGATCGAGATGTCGGCGACACTATTGAACCGAACGATTGAATAGGACGCCATCAAGGATGCGAAGGCGATATACGCCTTGGGATTGGTGATGCCCAACAGCGTTCCACCGAGCGCCGTTGTGGCAAAACCCGATCCAGACCCTGTAGTGCCCACGCCAACCGGAGCAAAGGCGATCTTGTACGAGAGATAAAGAAGATAAGCCGTTGCGACCAAAGCCATTGTGTGCGTGGCGCCCGGAATGGCGGCGATGATCGAAAACAGCCCGACGGCGCTCAGCCCGGCAGCTATTGCCAAGCCAATCTGCAGGCCGCCGTAGAAGCGCAAACCCTGAAGAAATCCACGTTCCTTGCCGACCGCGATCAGCGCCGCAATGCCCGGTCCCGGCGACCCAAGCAGGACGACGGCGGCCAGAGAAAACAGGGTCAAATTCAACAGATCGATAGCCATCGGTCAAATCCATATAAAGAATTCTTTATGTCTTTATATGACTCACTTTAGATGACATCAAGCGAGAAAAGTGGTGTGACCCCCTGGGGCTGGACCACGGGACCCGGAAAAACTGATAGGCTCTGCGGGCCTCAATCGGAGATGGCTCAAGAAGTCCCAAGGACCATATCGACGGCACTCAACACTATTCAAGTTGCAGCTTTGCCAGGATATTCGAAACGGTGCTATTGGAAGGCGAGATGCACAGCGCGCTCACGGCGTATCGGCCAACCTCATTCAGTTGTGGTTGACGCAATTCGATCGCGGCGAACTCAGCGACGCGGAAGCCGAGGCGAGCGTCATCGCCGAATACGAGGCACAAATCGCGGCGCTGGAACGCAAGATTGGCCAACTCACAGTGGAGCTGGACTCGGTGAAAAAACACCGCGCCAACCAATCGCCGGCGGCAACGACAACTCCTCCATCGTCACCAGCCCGCGGCCTGCTCCGTCAGACGCGGGTGTTGCCACGGTAAGCTCTCTGACTGAGAAAGCCCAGAGGTCTTGGGTTTCAGTCGATGCGGGCCGCAGCTTCCAAGCATCGGAAGCCTCGAGCCTATGGTAGCGAATTGTTTGTGCGGTTCGGCGGCATGAGGGAGCTGAAATGCGGCTGCGGATGGCCGAGTGCGTGGAGACGAACCGTTGCGCACTTCCGAAAGATCGATGACCTTGCTTACCCATCGCCAGCCTGTTTCGCGCCGGTTGTTCGTGTTTGCGGATCGACTTGAGTCGTTGCTTCAGCGGTTGCTCTTGTAGCCGCGAACGCAAAGCCGATCGGCAGCGACCATTTTCGTGCGGCGATAGAGGAAGGTTGGCAGCCAGCTGGTTCTGGCGGTTTGCATGGCTGCATCGATCCGTTTTCAACGCTTCTCGAAAATCACCTTCCGGGCAAGCCAGCAGCCGATCGTCAATCTCTCGATGCCACCATCACTGCCTCGGCCGAAGACGACGGTCCAGTCGCCTGGAGCAGCAGAGTCCATGGCGCGCTCGTTTGGCATGATCCAGACATCGGGACCGATCGCGTAAATCGGCTGCATTGCTCCCTTGCCGAGGAAGCCTTCGAAGGCGACGTACATTTCCCCTGCGGCATCTTCGCAGACCAGTTCGGCGTCGAGTTCGGCCGAATAATATCGTCCTTCGATATCCCTTTTTGCTTCCCCGCCGACCTTTCGCATCGTGGCGACAAGGTTTTCGTCAGGACGTTCCAGCCGAATGCCCTCGCCCGTTCGCGTCAGGGTCATCAGCCGCGAGCGTGCGGTATCTTCGTCGTCCAGTTCCATGATATCGGGCGCTGTCGCGAAACGCGCCTTGATCTTACCCGGGCCTGCCATGCTCACCGTCAGAGACAGCTTGGTCTCGTCATCCAGATAGTTGCCGAGCCATAACGGATCGATCGCGGTCTGCTTCGGCTGCGACGGCTTGATACCGAGCGCCGCTGCAGTGATCTTGTCGGCGGCTTCGGGTGCGGAAACCTCGTGGTTGAACATGACGACGACAGAAAGACGTTCGGACGGAGCGTATCGCCGCTGCAGGCGCCATCCACGCAACGCGCCACCATGGCCGGTCATCGCAACGCCATGAAAGTTCATGTGCCGCAGACCGAAGCTGTAGCATGCGGGTTTGCCGTCGGAAAACGTCGTCGCTCTTGAGATGCGGCCGTAGATGCTGTTTTCGTCGTCGCGTGTCGCGTCCACGAAACGCTCCCAGGCGATCATATCTTCCAACGAGGCATTGACGCCGGAATCGCCCGACAGGTGTATTTTATTGACCGCCGGGAAATGGCCGGTCGCCATGCTGCCCTCATAGCCCACGGCATCTCCCGGGAATTCGCTCGATTCCTCGCACCATTGTGCGGTCTTCATTTGCGCGGGTGCGAAAATGCGCTCCTTGACCCACTCGCCGAGCGGCCGCCCGGTATGGTCCGCTATGAGGTCCGACAGGATGCGGAAGTTTCCATTGGAATAGGAATATTGAGAGCCGGGATCGAAATGCGTTGTGCGAGCCTGGGAGAGGAGCCGCTTGCCGTCCCCCGCCCGGCATTCGCCTTGTGGCGAGGCACCGGACAAAACCGTCAGCGCCCAATAGTCACGAAGACCGGACTGGTTGTTGCAGAGGTCGGCGGCGCGGGGCACTGCGCCATCGAGCAGGTGCAGATAGCGCCGAACTGCCTCATCCAGCACGGAAGGATCACCCAGCACCTCCAGCAGAGCGGCGCAGGTGAACTCCTTGCTGATGGAGCACATCGGCATCAGCGTTTCAACGGTCATCGGAATATGTCGTTCCAGATCGGCATAGCCCCAGGCGTGGCGCGCAAGAACCTCGCCGTTCCTGAGGACAGCGAAGGCACCACCGGGACCGCGATACTCGGAGGGGATGGAGCGTAGGACTTCGTCCAGAACGGCATTTCCGGTGTTGAACATGAAGCGGCCTCAAAAATGACTGGTTACAATCGGTTTTCTCGTTGCGAAGCGCGTCTAACGCGTCGCGAAGTGACACGACGCGGAATGGGTATCGCTAAGCGCCGCCATCGGCGGTTCTGTTTCGCATATGGCCTGGGCGGCCGGACACCGGGTGCGGAAACGACATCCGGTCGGAATGGCAAACGGGCTCGGCACTTCGCCTTGCAGGACCGGCGGCCTATTACGCTTCTGGGGGACGAGGCGCGGCATCGCTTTCAGCAAGCTGACCGTGTACGGGTGCTTCGCTGATGAGAATATCTCTTCGGTCGTGCCGATTTCCATCACATGCCCAAGGTACATGACGGCGACCCGGTCCGAGATATGCCTGACTACGCCGAGCTCATGCGCAATGAACAGCATGGTGAGGCCGAGCTGGCCGCGCAAGTCCTCGAGAAGATTGAGAACCTGAGCCTGGATCGAGACATCAAGGGCAGCCACGGGTTCGTCGAGAACGAGCACCGAAGGCCGGACCGCAAGTGCCCGTGCCAGGCCGACGCGCTGCCGCTGGCCTCCGGAGAGGCCGCGCGGACGACGCTCGGCAAGGGTTGGCGGCAGCCCCACGAGCGACATGAGCCGGGACACTTCTTCCTGTACGTCCTCGGGTGGGACTATCGCGTGAAAAGACAAGACTTCGGCGAGCGTCTGGCGAACGGTGCGCCTCGGATTGAGAGATCCGTAAGGATCCTGGAAAACCATCTGGATCTTGCGCGGCAACTGCTTTTTCTGCTGGTCCGTCAGGGTTGCCAGATCGTCGCCGTCGAGCAGCATCCTGCCGTCGAACGGTTTATTGAGACCGAGCAAGGTTCGGCCGACCGTCGTCTTGCCGCTGCCGCTTTCACCCACCAGCCCAAGCGTCTCGCCCGGGGCGATTTCAAAGCTCACCTTATCGACGGCACGGACCTTGCCCGGCTGTTCGCCCCTCAGCATGGAGGCGATCGTGTGATTTCCGCGAAACTCGACGGAAAGCCGATCCACAGCAAGCCGCGCGACGGTCTTTGCGGGTTTCGTTGCGACGTCGTGCATGTCTTCGGCATCCTTCAAACCGTCCGCGACGGTCGCCACCCTATTCCGATCTGCAGCCACCATTAGTGCGTTGCTCCCCGATGAATGCAGGCGGCTTTGCGATCTGGACCGATACTAGCAAGCGGCACGACCTTCTCCACGCAATCATTCGTGGCCCGGGCGCATCGCGGCGCAAATGCGCAGCCCTGCCCCAGCATGGTCAGATCCGGCGGCTGTCCAGGAATTGGCGTGAGACGCTGGATAGGCCCTTCGACATGCACCATGGAATTGAGGAGGCCCTGGGTATAGGGATGCGCCGGCTCGTCGAAGATCTGCCTCACAGGCGCCGTCTCGACGATGCGGCCGGCATACATCACGGCGACCCGATCACATGTCTCGGCAATCACGCCCATGTCGTGAGATACAAGGACAAGTGCCATTCCCGTCTCGGCCTGCAGACTCAGCAGAAGAGAAAGGATCTGGTCCTGGATCGTGACGTCGAGGGCAGTGGTCGGCTCATCGGCAAGCATCAGCTTCGGCTTGCCCGCGAGCGCAAGCGCAATGACGGCGCGCTGGAGCATGCCGCCGGACCATTGATGGGCATATTCGTCCACGCGCCGCGCCGCCGACGGAATGCCGACTTTCTCAAGCAATGCGATCGCCTCCTTGCGGGCGGCCGGCCCATTCAGGCGCCGGTGCAGACGCAGGGTTTCCATGATCTGATCGCCGATCGACCATACCGGATCGAGACTGCTCATCGGGCTTTGGAAGATCATCGAGATCCCCGAGCCACGCAATCGCCTCATCTCGCGCTCCGACAGGGAGAGGAGGTCCTGTCCCTGAAAGGCGAGACGGCGGGCCGTCACGTTCGCACCGAGAAGCCGGAGCACGGCACGGCACAATACCGATTTGCCACTGCCGGACTCCCCGACGATGCCGAGGGTTTCGCCCGGCAGGACGGTCAGGCTGATATTGTCGTTGGCAAGCACCCGCCCCTTGGCGAAACGGACACTCAGGCCTTCAATATCCAACAACGGTGTCGCTGTAGTCGCATCCATGTTCATCATTTATGTCCTCCGCCGCTGACACCGAGCCGCGTCGCAAGGCCGTCGCCGATGAGACTGAGTGCCGCTCCCGCATAGACGACAACGAGGCCCGGCATGGCACAGATCCACCACGCATCGAGGATGAATTCCTTGCCTTCGGCAATCATCGCACCCCATTCGGGCATCGGCGGCTGCGCCCCGAAGCCGATGAAGCTCAGGCCGGCGAGCATCAGGATGTTGAGAACGAAGTCGGACATGGAAAAGGCGACCGCCGATCCGATCGTATTCGGAAGCGCGTGCAGGAGCAGCACGCGGCTGGTAGGGAAACCGAGCACCTTGGCCGCCTGGACATAGTCCTTGTTGCGCTCCACCAGCATTTCGGCGCGTGCCAGCCGTGCATACATCGTCCACGATCCCAGGAACACGGCGATATAGATGTTCTGAAGGCCGGGTCCGGCGACCGCGATCACGATGATGATGACGACAAGGAAGGGAAAGGCGATGACGATATTGATGATCATGGCGATCATCGAGTCGAAGAAACCGCCCCGGTAGCCGGCATAGGCCCCGATCAGCACGCCATAAGCCATCGGCACATAGGTCATGATCAATCCGGAGAGAAGATCGATCCGTGCGCCAAACAGCACGCGCGAGAATATATCGCGACCGATATTGTCTGTGCCGAACAGATGCTGAAAGTTCGGCGGCACCATGATCGCGTCGAAATCCTGGAGATCGGGGTCGTAAGGTGCGACCACCGGGGCGGCGATCGCGGCAATGACCAGGATCAGAAACAGCACGCTGCCGATCTTCAGCGTCATCGGCCAAGACCTGACCTCGGCGATGACGACCTGGCATGTCTCGATGACCGGCGACGCGGATGGCCCGACTTTATCCATGGAGTTGCTCATATGTCAGTCCCGTAAAACGCGGCGATCGACGAGGGCATAGCTGAGATCAGCGATGAGATTGATGCCCACGGTGGTAACAGCAAGGACGACGGACAGGCCCTGGATCAGCGGATAATCGCGGAAGCTCACGGCCTGGATGAGAAGGGAGCCAAGGCCAGGCAGGGCAAACACCGATTCAATAACGACCGCGCCGCTGACGAGCCAGCTGATGTTGACCGCCAGGACTGTGAGCGTCGGGATGAGCGCGTTGCGTAGCGCATGTTTGCCGAGAATGCGCCAGCTCGGCAGGCCGCGGGCGCGGGCCACTTCGATCTGATCCGTGGTCAACACCTCGATCATCGAGGCGCGAAGCGTTCGGATGAGGACGGGCCCGAGAAACAGCGCAATCGTCAGGCCGGGCAAGATCATATGCACGAGATGTTCGGGGAAATTTGCCCCATAACCGGAGATCGGCAGCAGCCGCAATTGTATGCCGAAGGCGAGCATCAGGAGAAGCCCGACCCAGAAATGCGGCATGGCGAAGCCGAGGATGCAGATGATGCGCACGACCTGATCGAAGACCGTATCGGGGCGCGACGCGGCGAGAATCCCGATCGGCAGCGCGATCAGGATCGAGAAGATCGTCCCGACGCAAAGCAACATCAATGTCGGCGCGATTCTTTCACTGACGAGCGCGGAGACCGGCTGGTTTTGAATGATGCTCTGCCCCAGATCGCCCGTCGCCGCCTTTTTGACGAAGCTCAGGTATTGGACGACCAGCGGACGATCCATGCCGAGCTTGGCATAGATCGCTGCGACTTCGGCATCGCTGACGCGGTCGCGCATCATGATGCGGACCGGATCGCCCGGAACAAGCTTGATCGCAACGAAGCTGAACAGGGTCACGGCCACTAGGACGGGCATTGCGGCAATCAAACGCGAGAGAATGTAGCGCAAATAGATCATCTGGATCTCCGTGGCCTGCCTGGATACTAGGCAGGCCATCGCTGAAGATTTATGGGGCGATCCGGGTCGTCTTCAGCCACCACCAGCCGACGGCGATGTTTTGCCAGTTTTCCACCTTGGACTTGTAGCCGTTGATGAAGGGCACGAAGTTCAGGGGTACGCTGTAGCCGTCGTTGTAGACGATATCCTGCACCTTTGCGTAGAGCGCGGCGCGCTTGGTCGTATCGAGTTCGCCGCGCGCCTGGTTGAGAAGCGCGATGACGTCGTCGTTCTTGTACCAGGTAAAGAAGGAATGCGAGCTGCCGTAGTAATCGGTCTGCAGCGTGGCGATCTCATCGCTGTCGTTGATGTCGCTCGAGATCAGGTTGACGCGCGCCTGGTAGTCGCCCTTGCGCATCATCGCGCCGGCGGTCGCGCCTTCATACTGCACGATGTTCACCTTGAGGCCAGCCTTCTGCCAGGCAGCCTGCAGGATGGACGCGGTCTGGCGCTGGGTGGAGTTTCCGGACGACACCATGAGTTCGATGGGCGTGCCGTCATAATTGGCTTCCTTGACCAGCTGTGCCGCCTTGTCGGGATCGTAGGGTATCGGCTTCACATCGGCCGACCAGTAATTGACCTTGGGCGTGAAGGAGTTCGGCACCTCGCCAAAGCCGAAATAGACGGCCTTCATCAGCGCATCGTGATTGGTGGCATAGTTCAACGCGAGGCGAATGCGCTTGTCGTCGAGCGGCTTCTTGGCGTGGTTGAGATAAATATAATCGAGGGCGTAGGACGGCGCGGTTTCGAGAATAAGCCCGTCGGTCGCCTTGACCGAAGAGGCCTGGCTCAGCGGAAGCTGCAACGCGACGTCGATATCGCCGTTCTTCAGGCCAAGGATGCGCGAGTTGCCGTCCGGCATGTATTTCATGACGATCTTGTCGAGATAGGGTAGCGGCTTGCCATCGTCCCCCATGGCCCAGTATTTCGGATTGGCCTTCAGCACGACCTGGCTGCCGCGCTCATAGGTGTCGACCGTGAACGGGCCAGTGCAAACGGGCTTCAGGCCGAAAGCTTCCGGGCTGGCCTCGTAGGCCGTCTTTTCCACGATCGACGCGGCATAGAGCGAAAGCGCCGACAGGATCGGCACATAAGGCGTCTTCAACGTGATGGTGACGTGTTTGTCGTCCGTTTTTTCGACCGTCTTGACCGCTGCGAAGGCGAAGCCGAAGGAGGCGGATGGGTCCATCTGCTTGTTGAGCGAGAAGATCACGTCCTCGGCCGTCAGCGGCTTGCCGTCGCTGAAGACGACGCCGTCGCGCAGCGTGAAAACATAAGTCAGGCCGTCGGGCGATATCGTCCAGGAGGATGCCAGCCCCGGTTCGAGGCCGGTGCCGGCCTTGTCCGCCAGAATCAAGGGCTCACAGACCTGGGCGATCGCGAAGATCGAGCCGTTGTCGGATGGAAGGAAGGGATCCAGGGTTAAAGGCTCGTCCGGCCTGCCCATCGTCAAGACGCCGCCGCGGTTAAGATCGGCTGATGTTGCCGCGCCGGCCATCAAGAGACCGGTTGCAATCGAAGCAACTGCCGCGACGGTGCTGAGAAGTTTTTGTTTCTTGTTCATGGTTCCCTCTTTGCTGCCGCATCTTTGTGCGGCTCCCAAGTTTCTGGATGAAACAGTCCACGTTGAGATCGCGATTGCCCAAAGGAAGGGACCGCCGCACGGAACCACCCTCCCGGCGGCCCGTAACGAGTTGCTCTGTCTCGTAGAGGTAAAATACCGAGGAATTATCCGATGGCAACAAATATTTTCTTAAAAGAAACAGTATTTTATGATAGTAAAGTAGGCGCAGTGCACAAGAAACCATCATCGATCGCATCCGACGAGCGATCGATGTGGAGCGCGGATGATGGTCCTGGAAGCCGGCGCAAGCGCCTGGAAGAACCTGTTAGCGAGCGTTCCCGACCGAGACGTCATTGAACATCAATTGCTCGGTCATGCAGATGGACAGGATGCTCGCATCTTCGTCGCCGATCGACACGAAGCAATGCGCCATGGTGCTGTCGATATAGGCGCTGTCGCCGGCCGAAAGCTTGAGCGGTGCGTAATAGGCGGTATGCAGCTCCGTGACGCCGCTGACGACATAGATGAACTCCTCGCCGTCATGTGTCGACCAGTCCTTGCGCGGCAGCACTTCCCTCGACTTTATGGTCATGACCAGCGGGATCATGCCTTTGTGGATGAGTTCGGCGGAATGAACCTGGTAGTCGTAATAGTCCGTCGAGAAAGGCAGGCCCTTGCCTGCGAAGGTATAGGTCCGGCGCCCGATGATCGAAGGCGCCTCGGGCGCGGGATCGATGGCGCTGGAGGCAAAGAGCTCGGCAAATGTCAGCCCAAATGCATGAGCGATCTTGACGATGGTGTCGAACGAGGCGGAGACCTGCCCATTTTCGATCTTCGACAGCGCCGAGATCGAGACGCCACTCATATCAGCAAGCCGTTCCAAGGTCCATTTGCGTGCCGAGCGCAGGTCCTTGACGCGAACGCCAAAATCCTGATCCGTCTTTGGCTGGGCAGCGCCTTCGCTGATATTGCGCAATTGTCGTCTCCTTACCGTCTCGCCCGCGCAAAACCGCCTGGCTTTTTAGGCGCTATACGTCGGCGCTTTTAATCTAGCAAACCGAGCACCGCCTACCCCGCGCGAAAGCCGCCAGCTATTTTTACTTTGATAAAAATATTATCGCAAAAGAAATTTTCATTGACATGACACTCCCCGCCGTCGCAATTTCCGTCGCAAGCCTTGGCGCGGGGCAATGGTGTTTCCACGGAAAACGCATCCGGGCGATCAGGGTACCAACCTCTTCGATTTGAACAGGCGGTTCGCCTCTGGCGGCCGTCGCGATTGACAATGCCGGGTTCGAATTTCATGCCGAATGAAGTCTTCAATTCTTTCAACGCTCCCGAACCTGGCTTCGCGCGACCCTTGCCGGCTGAACGCGCGACCCCGTTCATCGAAGTGGATGAATTTCGACTGAACCGCAACATCGCGAAAATGCAGTCGATCGCCGAGAAGGCGGGCGTGCGCCTGCGGCCACACATCAAGACCCACAAGAGCATCGAAATTGCCCGCCGCCAGGTCGAGGCCGGCGCAGCCGGACTGACCGCGTCGAAAGCGAGCGAAGCAGAGGTTTTTCTGCAAGCCGGCTTCAAGGATGTGCTGATGGCCTATCCGGTGATCCACGCCGACACCATAGGGCCCCTGCTGCAACTGGCGAAAGACGCCAATGCGCGCGTCGCTTTCATTGCCGGCGATACAGCCGGGGTCAAGGCATTGAACGAAGCCGCGGCCACGGCTGAGATGCGTCTGCCGGTGTTCATGAAGGTGGATGTCGGACTGGGCCGTGTCGGCGTGAAACCGCAGAGCGCGATGGCCTTGCAGGTCGCACAGGAAATTATCTTGGCGAAAGGGCTCAAATTCGCCGGACTGCTGTCGCATGCCGGACATTCCTACGGCGCGAACAGCCTGGAAGCGATCGAGGAGATCGCGATCGCCGAGGGAATCAATCTCCTTGGGCTGCGCCAGCGGCTGGAGGCGTCAGGAGTTGCAAATCTTAGTGTTTCAACCGGCTCCACGCCGACGGCGCTCGGTGCCCCGATTACGCCGGCGACCGACGAGATCCGCCCGGGAAATTACGCCTTTCTCGATCTGACGGCTGTACGACTCGGCATTGCTTCCGCCGATGATCTGGCGCTGTCGGTCGTCGCCACGGTCGTCGCGACGAACGACACCTATGCGATCATCGACGCCGGTTCAAAGACGCTGAGCTCCGATCATGGCCCGCATGGCACGGGCGGCGGCGGTTATGGGCGGGCGATCAGGATCGAGGATAGCGGCAAGTCTTCTTCCTTCAGCGTCGCGAAGCTCTCCGAGGAGCATGGTTTCCTGCCGCTCGAAGGCCGGACACTTTCGGTCGGAAGCCGGGTGCGGGTTTTTCCCAATCACTCATGCGCCGTCGTCGCGCTTTCCGACAGTTTCGTCATGCGAAACAGCGATGGGGGCTTCACAACATACCCGATCGATGCCAGAGGCAAATTGCTCTAGGAAAGCGCGATCGCCGGAGCTTCTCTTCAAATACCTTTTGCAAATCGGAGACGTGATGCGGATCTTCATTGCTGGCATGGACACCGAAACCAATACGTTCGTTCCGATCCCGACCGGCTATCGAAGCTTTGACGATGTCGGCATCGCGCATGGCGATGCGACCAGCCGTCCGCTCAACGAACCGTCCTGCCAGCTCTATGTCTGGCGGCAGAAGGGCGAGGCAGATGGCCACACGATCATCGAGAGCCTGTGCGTCAATGCCGAGCCAGGCGGCACGACCGTTCGCAAGGTTTACGAGGATTTCCGCGATGAGATCCTCGCGGATTTGCGCAACGCCCTGCCCGTTGACGGTGTCATGTTCGCCCTGCACGGCGCTTTCGTCGCGCAGGGCTACGACGACACGGAAGGCGATCTGCTCTCCAGGGTGCGGGCGATCGTCGGAGAGGGCGTGCCGATTGCGGTGGAACTCGATCTCCACTGCCATCTGACGGACGATATGCTCTATAACGCCGACCTGATCAAGGCGTACAAGGAATACCCCCACACCGACATCATGGAAGTGGCAGGTGAGCTCTATGACCTGTTTGTCGCAACAGCCAGGAAAGAAATCAGACCCCGCTTGGGCGTCTTCGATTGCCGGATGATCGCGACGTTTCGCGTGCAGGAAGAGCCGATGCGCGGTTTCGTCGACCGCATGAAGGCGATGGAAGGCAAGGACGGCATTCTTGCGGTATCGCTCTGCCACGGCTTTCCGCATGGCGATGTCGCCGATGTCGGCGCGAAAATGCTTGTCGTTACCGATGGCGATGCGGATCGTGCAACCGGCATCGCCAAGGATTTGGGCCTCGAGTTTTTCTCCATGCGCGATCAGCTTGGGCGCGGAGCATTGACGATCGATCAGGCGCTTGATGCGGCCCTTGCCGAAACGGACGGCCCGATCGTCATTGCCGACACCTCGGACAATGCCGGCGGCGGTGCTCCAGGCGATTCGACGTTCATCCTCCGCCGGATTCTCGAGCGCGGTATCAAGGATGTCGTCAGCGCCATGTATTGGGACCCGATCGCATTCCGTTTCTGTGCGGAAGCAGGCGTTGGAGCGGAGATAAAGCTGAGGGTCGGTGGCAAATGCGGCCCCTTCTCGGGCGATCCCATCGATCTGGATGTCGTGGTCAAGGCCATTGGCTTCGGATTGACGCAGACCTATGGCGGCATGCCCTGCACGCTCGGCGATGCCGCATGGGTTAGCGCCGACGGCGTGGACCTGATCATCAACACCCAAAGGACCCAGGTCTTTCATCCGGAGTTCATGGTTGCACTCGGCCTCGATCCGGCGGACAGGAAAATTGTCGTCGTCAAGTCGAACTATCATTTTCAGGCGGGCTTCGCCCCGATCGCCGGGCGTATCCTGTTTTGCGCACCACCCGGTGCAACCCAACCCAATTACGAAAAAATTCCCTTCACCAGGCTGCGCAAGCCCTACTGGCCGCAAGTCGACAACCCATTTCTCATTGATGAATATAGCGGAAGCGCAAGAAACAACGCTCTTCCAGAGATGTGATCCGCCCATCTGCCATTGCCTGACCGGCGGTCTTGATGGGGTTTGAACCATCCATCCACCAAATTGGATTTCAGGCTCGTGAAGGATACGCGTGATCACGGGGTCATCCGCTGGCGCTGTTTAAAATGCGTGCATCGACTTCAGGACGGCGACCAAGCTCGGCCTCGCTAAACTGTATCTGTTTCCAAGGCTACGCGGCATAAATGATGCCGATCACCCGGTTTTTCTTGATCAAGGCCAAGCCTTGCAGATAAGACGACGATACGTAATAACGTATCCCTCCAGCCAAATGATCGCGGTGCTGGCGAAATAGATAGAAAACCTTTCTCTAATGCGGCGCGGAAGAGCGCGTGAAGTATGGGAATGCCGAAAACGAGTTCCGACGATACGCAGCAGCTTGCCGAGATCAAAAACCGAGCAGACTTCCAGCTTGCCGCGGTCCAAGCCCATGATCTTGCAAGCCAGGGCTTCAGCGTTTCAATCTTCGCGACCCTGCTTTTGCTCTTTGCCATGATTGCAAGTACATTCGGCCTGAGCCCAATTTGGGTGGCTCTCTTTTGCAATAACGCCGCCGCACTTATCTTGTATGACGCCGGGCTTCGATCTGCCTACGACGTTGCAGAGTGGCGTCGAAAGAAAGCCGGTCTAGCGGATATTCGGCTCGGGAAACCCGCGCAATCGCTCATTGCTTTCGTGACGTCGCCGTGGTCGCAGCAGCCGACGGAAGGACCGGATCGGATCGATCGATGGACGGGAAGCGCTTTCTTCGCCGGGCGATCGCTTCTGTTGCGGATCGGAGCTCGCCCGCTCTGGGTCGCCAGTCTATCCATGCTCGCATGCTTGATCGTCTACGCCGGCTGGACATTGAGGGCGGATAGCACAGTAATCGGAACGCCGTCCCTCCTCATCATTGCGGCCTGTCTGGCTTTCGCCTTTCTTTTGCTTGTGACGGAACGACGGCTGGCCGCGATTGATGCGGCGGAATGGCCCGAGGCAAAAGCGATTTCGCAATTGGCGCGCGTGCCGATTTTCGTGCTCGTCCTGTCTTGCTTCTGCCTGTTCCTGAGCACGCGCGGATCCGGGCTCTCCATCAAGCTCCTGGCGGCGCTCGGAGGCTTTGTCGCACTTGTCGGGCTTGAGTTCCTGTTGCGCGCGCTCGCCTCCATGTTTCGCCCACAAAACGACGGGCGCGAGCCGGCACTGATCGCCACAAGCCTTGTCGCCGGCGCTCTTCAGTGGCCGCCCCAGCCACTGGTCAGCATTCAATTGGAGCTACGGACCAGGCATGGCATTGATCTCCGCCAGATATGGGCCTTTTCGTTCATTCGAAAGACCGCTCCGGCCATCATTTTCGGAACGCTCCTTCTGGGCTGGCTGTTGAGTGGCGTGCGCGAAATTCCAATGACCGGCCGGGGCGTATACGAACGGTTCGGCAGGGCCCAGGCTATCTTGCATTCCGGTCTGCACATCGGCCTTCCTTGGCCGTTTGGCCGCGTCATTCCCATTGAGAACGGCAGTGTGCACGAGCTGGCAACCGCCGTCAGCACAAACGACAGTGACGAACCGCTAGCCGATGCCGAGGGCCCCGCGCCCGAAAGTGCAAACCGACTGTGGGATGCCTCGCACATCAGCGAGAAATCACAGCTTATTGCCAGTGGCACCGGCGGTGGGCAAAGCTTTCAGATCGTCAACATGGACGTGCGCTTCGTCTACCGCATCGGCCTTTCGGACCAGGCGGCGATGCAGGCGGCCTATCGGGTCGCCGATCTGCCAGCCTTGATCGAAAGCACGGCAAACCGCGTCTTGGTGCATGATTTTGCCAGAAGAACACTGACTGATGTCTTGAGCGAAGGCCGTTTGTCGCTGGCGAACGATATCGCCTCGGCACTCCAGAAAAACATGGATGAGCAAAACAGCGGCGTCGAAATCCTGGCTGTCGTCGTCGAGGCCATCCACCCACCCGCCGGCGCGGCCAATGCCTTTCACGGGGTCCAGGCGGCACAGATCAGCGCGGAGGCGCTGGTTGCGCGCGAGCGGGGAACGGCCGCCGAACAGACGAATGAGGCGCAATTGAATGCCAGCCTCGCACAGAACAATGCGACGGCAACCGCAAGGGAAGGTGTCGCAGCCTCGGAGGTCGCAGAGTTGCGTTTTCAGGCCGAGCAATCGGCCTTCCACGAAGCGGGGCAAGCGTTTCTGACCGAGGAATACTTCAGTCAACTGACGATGGGGCTCTCCCACTCGAAGGCTCTCGTCCTCGATCACCGTATCGGCGGAAGCATCGCTCCGACCCTCGATCTCCGCAGCATGATGCCACTGGTGGATCCGGACACAAGTGCCAAGCCTGACATCCCATACCAAAGCGAAGAAACCGGCCCATGACTGACACGCACGCCCATTCGGGATCGGACCATCACGAGCACGATCATCATCATAATCACGACGATGATCACAAGGAAGCAATGCCCTTTCGGTGGTCCCGTCTGGTCGTTGCGATGATCGTCGTCGCTATCATTCTGGTCGCCGCCTGTCTCGTCCAGGTAAGGTCGGGGTCAGCGACCATCATCACCAGGTTTGGCAATCCGGCGCGCGTTCTGATCGACCCCGGTCTCGCCTTCCGGCTTCCCATTCCCCTGGAAAAGACCATCGACGTCGATCTGCGTGCCAAATCGACCTCCAGCGGCCTGCAGGATGTCGGAACCAAGGATGGGCTGCGGATCATCGCACAGGCCTACGCGATCTGGCAGGTTCCGCCGGATCCAGAGGCGATCAAGCGCTTCGTGCGGTCGGTTCAGAACCAGCCGGACCAGGCGGCAGCGCAAATCCGCACATTCCTCGGCTCGTCGCTGGAGACCACGGCCAGCAATTTCGACCTGTCGTCACTGATCAATCCCGATCCGACCAAACTGCAGATCGATGCCCTCGAAGCCCAGCTCAAAGTGCAGATCGCACAGCAATTGTTCGATACCTACGGCTTACAGGTTGTTGATGTCGGCATCGAGCGCCTGACCCTGCCTTCGGTGACGCTGAACGCGACCGTCGACCGCATGCGGGCCGAGCGTGAGACGATCGCCACCGAACGTGCGGCGATCGGCAAACGCCAGGCGGCGGAAATCCGCTCGGCAGCGGAACGCGACGCGAGAGTGCTGCAGGCGGACGCGACCGTGAAGGCCGCCGATATAGAGGCGAAATCCCGCGTCGAGGCGGCGAAGATCTATGGAACGGCTTATAAAAGCGCGCCTGAGCTTTACGAACTGCTCCGCTCCCTCGACACGCTCGGCACCATCGTCAATTCCAACACGCGCCTCATCCTGCGCACCGATGCAGCACCTTTCCGGGCCTTGATCGATGGTCCGCCCAGCGCCGCGTCGGTAGGCGGAGCACACTAGAGATGGGTGCGGTCGGGGATAGGAATTCGACAGCGCAGCATCAGGCTGTTCGTCTGGTGTCCATGCTGCTGTCTGGGATCATGGTGTTTGCGGCCGTGGGCTGGGCAACATCGAATATCAGGGAGATCGCACCACAAAATCGGGCCGTCGTCTTTCGTCTGGGAGCCTTGAACCGGGTGCAGGAGTCCGGCCTGCTGTGGGCCCTACCCGCGCCTTTCGAAAAGGTCCTGCTTCTGCCCGCCGCCGCGACGGTTTTGGAACGCCGGATCGATGGATTGCTTCGCTCTCCAGCGGCTCAGAGCGGTGAGGTCAACGCGGCAACGGAGAGCGACACACTGGCGGGATCGGGATATCTGCTGACCGCCGACGCGAGTGTCGTTCAACTCGACATCCGTGTCTTTTACAGGGTGACCGATCCCCTCGCCTATGCCCTGCAAGAGGACCATGTTCTGCCGGCGCTCGACCGCCTCGTCACCCGCAACGCTGTTGTGATCTGCGCCTCGCGAGACCTGGACAGCATTCTGGTCGCCCGCCCGGAACTTGTTTCCGCCGACAGCGATGTCGCCGAGCGCCGCGAGCGATTGCGGGCCGACCTGGTAAACAGCATCAACACCAGCCTGATCTCGTTGAAATCGAAGGGCATGGGTCTCGGGGTCGAGATCGACCGTGCCGACGTTCAATCCGCACTTCCGACAGCAGCCGTTAGCGCTTTCGACGGAGTGCTGACGGCGAGCCAGCAGGCAGAGCAGGCGATTGCGTCAGCACAAAACGATGCGGAGAAGGACAAGCAAGCTGCCGATCAGGAAGCCGACCGGATCGTGCAGGTGGCGGAAGCTCAATCCAGCGAACGTCTGGCAAAGGCGCGCGCCGACACGGCCACCGTCACCGGCTTTGCAAGCGCACAAGGTCCCGATAACGACCCCGGCCTTCTCTGGCGCCTCTATCGCGATCGCGTTGCCAAAATCCTGTCGCAAGCAGGCTCGGTGGTCACGGTCGACCCCAGGGACGATGCACGCCTCATCCTGCAGGGAACCGACAAATGAGCGTCGCAACCGATCATTCCCACGGCTCCCAGGGCCACGCGCATCATCATGGCCATCTACTCAGTGCTGGCCTGCTGACGGCCAACGAAAAGCAGGCGGCGGCCGTTCAGCTGACCCTCGCCATGATCGCCTTGAGCCTGCTCGCGCTCGGCATTGCCTGGCGCTGGCTTGCGCCGGACGAAGAGGGTGTGAGCCAGCTTCTGCTGGCGGCGGCCTCGCTGATTGTTGCCATTCCGGTCATTCGCTCCGGTTGGCATAGCCTGCGCCATCCAAGCCTGCATGGCATCACCGATCAGTTGATCGCCCTGGCGATGTTAGCCGCCTGGGCGACGGGCGATCTGCTGACCGCCGCCCTCCTCCCGATCATCATGATTTTCGGCCATGTGCTGGAGGAGCGTAGCGTCATCGGATCGAAAGAAGCGATGGAGGCGCTGGCGCGTCTGACCCGTAGCCACGCACGGCTGATCACGCCGGATGGCGAGATCCATGAAGTCGACAATGTCACGCTGAAGCCAGGCGATCTGGTGGAGGTGAGAGCTGGAGACTGTATTCCCGCCGATGGTCGTGTCAGGCAGGGACAAGCAAGCCTCGACACCGCGCCGATCACTGGCGAATCCGTGCCTCTCGAAGTTACCGCGAGCATGGAGGTCTTCGGTGGCGCGATCAATCTGGACGGCCGTCTCGAGATCGAGGTGACCCGAACCGGCGAGGATTCGACGCTTGGAAAAGTCATCGCGCTGATGCAGCGTGCGGAAAACTCGAAACCACCGATCACCCGGCTGCTGGAGCGCTATGCCCAGCAATATCTGGGCTTCGTGCTGACGATCGCGGCCATCGCCTGGTTTCTCACCTACAATGACCAGATCATGCTTGCGATCCTGGTCGCGGCCTGCCCCTGCGCCCTGGTGCTGTCCGCACCGGCAACGGCGATTGCCGGTATCGCGGTCGCCGCGCGCCACGGCATTCTCATCCGCAGCTCGGCATTTCTCGAGGAACTGGCTGATTTGAGCTCCCTGGTCATCGACAAGACCGGCACCCTCACCTTCGGCCGGCTTCGGCTGCAGGAGATCAGGCTGACGGGCTATACGGACCGGGAAATCGTTCTGGCCCTGGCGGCCTCCCTGGGTGCTGCCAGCAGCCATCCGGTCAGCCGGGCGCTGGCTTCGCTCGTCGCCCATGACGCTTATCATCCGCTGGCAAACGTCAGGGAACTGCAAGGACTGGGTGTCGTTGCCAGTGCGGCAACGGGCGAAGTGGCCCTTGGGCGCCCCGAACTGTTCGAACGCCTGTCGGTCGTCGCTCCCCCGGTTCCCTCGCATGACGGTCCGCTCGCAGGGCTTTCCATCGGCGACGAGTTTGTCGCCTGGCTGCTCCTGTCGGACACGGTCAAACCGGAGGCGGTGGTTGCGATGACGGAGTTGCGGACGCTCGGGCTCAACCGTCAGCTTCTGCTCACCGGCGACCGTCAATCGGTCGCGCAAGCCCTGGCGCGGGAGATCGGCATACCCGATGTCGCGGCCGAGGCCCTGCCCGCAGACAAGCTGAAACGCGTGCTAAGCGAAACGAAAAGCGGCTTCAAACCTCTGGTCGTCGGCGACGGGATCAACGACTCGCTCGCCCTCAAGGCAGGGGCCGTCGGGATTGCCATGGGCGCGGGCGGCGCCGATATCGCGCTCGCCTCCTCGGACATCATCCTGATCAGCAGCGATCTGCGGCGACTCGGCACATGCATCCGCCTCAGCAGGCTTTGCCGCCGGACATTGAAAACCAACATCATCATCGGCCTCGGCTGGACCGTGGCCATCGTCGTATTGGCGGGTTTCGGTTTTCTTGGAGCGGCGGGAGCCGTTGTCGCCGCCCTCCTTCATAATTTCAGCACCCTGCTGGTGCTGGCGAACGCCGGGCGGCTGATGCGATATGACGAACCATTGACGGCATAGGGCAAGATCAACTTCGCTATCGCCGAGCCAATGGATTATTTCGTATTCGCCTATCCGCGCCAAGACATTGATAGATATTGATTTACATCGGTATTGGTACGAGCGGTAGGATTTAGATCACGACCTCAAGAAAACATATTGAGCCGAAGAGGCGGTTAACGAGATAGTAAAGGCTAAGCCAGGGCTGGACTTTCGATCAAATCGGAAAAGACGCAAGAGACGTGTGCACCGTAGCGCGCACCATCATGATCCATCGTGACTGAACGCGATATACAATGATCCGTTAGGTCTTGAAGGGATCAGAACCCACGACCCCGTGGTCACAAAAAGGCCGTTGCCTCGAATTTTTAATAGCATACTCGGCTGGACCTCGATGGAATGACCGATTTGGGGTCGAGGACGGTCCCGCAGGTTTAGGTCGCCGGAAGGGAGAACCCGCCCTTCGCCCTTCTCCAGCATTGCTGATGTCGACGGCTTAAAAATCGGCTGGTCGGAGACCGCTACTCATTCATGATCCGGGTAAAGGCTCGCGCTGGTCGAACAAGGACGTTGAATTGAAGAAGTCTCTATCCTTCGCTGCATTTGGATCGATGGTACGACCTTTGAATGGAATGCCGGCAAAGTAGCATCAAAACGCTTTTTGTAGGCCAGACCAGCCAGCAAAGTCCCGCCGGGACGGTGGTTGCAGTGACTTCGTTGTCTAGGCTGGAGACGGTATGCCGAATTCATTTCCCTATGTTGAAGCAGGATCCGACCATCATCATGAGGCACGGACGCACAGACGCTTGACTAAAAGTCGCAATTAAAGGGCCGAACACACATGGGGCGCCGCCCAACCACCATCCCATGTCCGAACCGGAGACCTCCAAAACCATCGCATATGTCGTGAGGCGACGAGGCACAGGCTTCCTCTCTCGATCCAACCGAACTGGCCGAGTGGGGTGGCGCCAGCCACCGATTGACGCCACGTTGCGCAACGGTCACGAATGAATTAACTACCCATTGATTTATTCATTTTCCGAACTTATCGTCGGCGAAAACAGGAAAGAATCCAGGCGGACCGTCGAATTGCTTACGTCTTCCCAGCAGCAGCTTCTGCGCGTCATTGGCCAATCGGGGCCTTCCAGCAGGACTGCTCTGGCCGCTTCCATGGGATTGAGCAAGGCCGCCATGAGCGGGATTGCGCGCGATTTGATTTCCCTCGGCGTATTAAGGGAGACCGAGACCATCTACGGTCAGGGCCGTCCGTCGATCCTGCTGGATCTGCATCCGGAGGGTGCTTTCTTCGTCGGGATTTCGCTGCTGGAGGATCCGGCGCCGCTGGTGCTTTGTGATTTCAACGGCAATATCGTCGCCCGCCAAACCATGCCGCTGTCGCGCGATCCGGATGCCATTGCGGACATGATTGCCGGCACGCTGCCGAAACTGCTGGCCGAACGTGGCGGCGCCGCACAGAAGTTCTCCGGGCTCGGCATAGCGCTCTCCGGCTTCGTCGATGAGCAGCAGGCAAGCTGTGTCAAATCCACCCTGCTCGGGTGGCAGGACGTGCCGCTTGCCGGCATCGTCAGGCAGAAGACAGGCATCGACACCTTCATAGAGAACGACGCCAAGGCGGTTGCCGTCAGCGAAAAACTGTTCGGCAGCGCCCGCGACGTACAGAATTTCAGCGTCGTCTCCTTCGACAACGGGATCGGCTGCGCCCATTTCGTCGGCGGGAAACTCTATCGCGGCAACCATGGCGGCGCGGGCGAGATCGCCCATTGCACTATCGAACCCAATGGTTCGCCATGCCGATGCGGCAAGCGCGGCTGCCTCGACGCGGTGGCGTCACTGAAGGCAATCAAGGAAATGGCGAAAGCCGACGGCTTCGCATGCCAGTGCCTCAACGATCTGGAAACGGAAGCGTCGCTCGGCAACGCGGCAGCGATCCGCATCCTGCATCGGGCCGGCAGCGCGCTTGGGCTGGCGATCGCGCACCTCATCCAGTTCAACGATCCCGGCCTGATCCTGATCACCCATGTCGAAGGTCGGTTCGACGGCCTTTTCGGCACCGTCATGCGGCAGGCGGCCGAGGCGAACGTATTGCCGCATTACGCAGGCCAGACATCGATCCGCACACAGCGCGTCGATGGCGATGTCTGGGCGCGCGGCGCCGCCAGCATCGCCGCTCATAATTTTCTGATTGGTCCCACTCCCTATTGAGGTTCCCATGCGCATCGCAGTCGGAGGCATTCACATCGAATGCAGCACCTATAATCCCGTCCTGAATGAAGAGAAGGACTTTCGTGTCCTGCGCGGCGCGGATTTGACCGCCGCACCCTACTTCGCCTTCCTCGGGGATTATGATGGTGAGTTCCTGCCGACCATTCATGCCAGAGCCATCGCCGGCGGCCCGGTCGCCCGCCATACATATGAGGCCTTCAAGGCTGAATTCCTGGAGCGTCTGAAGCCGTTGCTGCCGCTGGACGGGCTCTATCTCGCCATGCACGGCGCGATGTATGTCGAAGGCATGGAGGACGCCGAAGGCGACTGGATCAGCGCTGCGCGCGCCATGGTCGGCGAAGACTGCATGGTCTCGGCCAGCTACGACCTGCACGGCAACGTCACCCAACGCATCATCGATGCGCTCGACATGTACTCCACCTATCGCACCGCGCCGCATATCGACGTCGAGGAGACCATGCGCCGCGCCGTCAGGATGCTGACGGAAAGCCTGAAGACCGGCGTGAAACCGATCCTGCTCTGGGCACCGATCCCGGTGGTCCTGCCGGGCGAGCGCACCAGCACCGTCGACGAGCCGGCAAAGAGCCTCTACGACATGCTGCCTGGAATAGATGCCGTCGACGGCGTCTGGGATGCGTCGCTCATGGTCGGTTACGTCTGGGCCGACGAGCCCCGCACCACGGCAGCCGCCATCATGACCGGCACGGATCGCACCGTGCTCGAGCGTGAGGCAAAGCGTCTGGCACGAGCTTATTGGGATGTGCGCGAGGATTTCGTTTTCGGCTGCGAAACCGGCTCGATCGGGGAATGCGTCGCAAGAGCAATTGCGAGCGAGACCGCGCCCGTGGTGCTGGCCGAATCCGGCGACAACCCGACGGGTGGCGGCGTCGGCGACCGCGCCGATGTGCTGGCGGAACTGATTGCCAGGGGCGCCGCAGGCGTCATCTTCGCCGGTATCGCCGACAGGGCTGCGACGGAAGCCTGCTATGCGGCAGGCGTCGGCGCCACACTCGATCTCTCCGTCGGCGCATCGCTCGACACGAAAGGAAGCCAGCCGGTCAAGGGCAATTTTACCGTCAAGTATCTGCTCGATGTCACCGAACCAAGCGATGCGCAGGCCGTGGTTTCGATCGGCGGTATCGACCTGGTGCTGTCGGCCAAGCGCCGCCCCTATCACAATATCGCCGATTTCACCCGTCTCGGGCTCGATCCGCGCAAGGCCCGGATCGTCGTCGTCAAGTCCGGCTACCTCTCGCCGGAACTGGCGCCGATCGCCAATCCGAACCTGATGGCGCTGTCGCCCGGTGTCGTCGACCAGTTCGTCGAGCGGCTGCCGCGTCTGCGCAAGACGAAGCCGACCTATCCCTTCGACAAGGATTTCGATTTCACGCCCATAACGGCACTTTCGGCGCGCGCCATCGGTCGCTGACCGTCCCGGCAAGCACCGAAAAGCCCGAACATAATCGTTCCGTCATATTAGACAGGCGACCCGTTTCCGCGGGTCGCCTTTCGCATTGCGCACAAACATTGTGCATTGCTCGAATTGCTCAAAAAAGAGCTTGACGGCGAAGTTGAGTTGAATTTCTATTGAACCAATTCCAAATTGGTTCAACCCTCGCCATGGCAACCAGCAGCCTTCCGGAGAATTCGGTTCATGCCCTGGAAAGGCTCCGGGGGCTTCTGAACTCCGCCGATCTGCCGGCGGACGGAAAGCTTCCGACAGAGCGCGCCCTCTCGGAGACGCTGGGCGTCAGCCGACGCGCGATCCGGCGCGCGCTGGAGGTGCTGGAAGCGGAAGGCCGCGTCTGGCGGCGTCAGGGCTCCGGAACCTATGTTGGGCAGCGGCCGGACGAGTGGAGCCAGCATGTCAGCACCCTTGTCGCCGATACGGATCTGATGGAGGTCATGGAGGTCCGGCTGCGTATCGAACCACAACTGGCGCAGCTCGCCGCCATGCGCGCCAAGCCCGACGACATCGACCGCATGTATGAGCTGGCGAAGAAGATCACCGCCAGCGATGATGCCGACAGCCGCGAACTTTGGGACGGCGCGCTGCACCGGCTGATTGCGCAGAGCGCCGGCAACCAGTTCTTTCTGACCATTTTCGACGTGATCAATCATGTCCGTCAGGACGAAGCATGGCAAACCATTCGCGAATTGGCCCGCAGCATCAACAAGACGCGCCCCGTCTCTTACGCCCAGCATATGGCGATCATCGATGCGATTGCCGCGCGCAATCCGATGAAGGCGGCCGAAGCCATGCGCGAACACCTTCTGATGCTTCAGGAAAGCCTGGTCCGCATCACGTCCCTCGACGCGCAAAACCCGCAGCTGCGATTGACCGGGGAGGCGGGCTGAGCATCGGCACGACACCGCGACGGATAACGACCGGAGAGGAAAACGGTCGAAGACGCGGGTGAACGACAACCATGAACAGGAGAACGAAATGAAGATCGCCCGATTCCTGACATCGCTTGCCGCCGGCGCCCTGATCGCGCTGCCGGCCTTTGCCGTCGAACTCAAGATCGGCCTGCAGGACGATGCCGACGCGCTGGATCCGGCGCAATCACGCACCTTCGTCGGTCGCATCGTCTATACCGCGCTCTGCGACAAGCTCGTCGACGTGACGCCGGACCTGCAGTTCGTGCCCCAGCTTGCCACATCCTGGAAATGGTCCGCGGACGGCAAGCAGCTCATCATGGAACTGCGCCAGGGCGTGAAATTCCAGGACGAGACGCCGTTCAACGCGCAAGCGGTTGTCGACAACATCCAGCGCTATCAGACCCTGCCGGAATCGCGCCGCAAGAGCGAGCTTTCCTCCGTCGAGAAGGTCGAGGCATCAGGCGAATATCAGGTGACGTTTACCTTGAAGGCGCCAGACGTCACGCTGCTTGCCCAGCTTTCCGACCGCTCCGGCATGATGGTTTCGCCGACCGCGGCAAAGGCTGCCGGCGCGAAGTTCGGCGATCATCCTGTCTGCTCCGGTCCGTTCAAATTCGTCGAGCGCGTGCAGCAGGACCGCATCGTACTGGAGAAATTCCAGGACTACTGGAACAAGGACAACATCTTCATCGACAAGGTCACCTACCTGCCGATTCCCGATACGACGGTTCGCCTGGCAAACCTGCGCTCCGGCGACCTCGACATGATCGAGCGCGTGGCCGCATCCGATGCGGGCACGGTCAAGAGCGATTCCAATCTCGTCTACGCGGATGCCGTCGGCACCGGCTGGCTCGGCGTCTATGCCAATATCGGCAACGGTCCGCGCGCCGACAATCCGATGGGCAAGGACAAGCGTCTGCGTCAGGCATTCTCGCTGGCGATCGACCGTGAGGCCGCCATGCAAATCGTCTTCGACGGCACCGGACTTGCCGGCAACCAGCCGTTTGCGCCCAACAGCCCCTGGTTCGACAAGGATGTTCCCGTGCCGGCCCGCGACGTCGACAAAGCCAAGGCGCTGATCAAGGAAGCCGGATTCGATCGCATTCCAGTCGAGCTTGCCGTCGCCAACAATCCCGTTTCCATGCAGATGATGCAGATCATCCAGTCGATGGTCGCCGAAGCCGGATTCGACGTGACGCTGAAAACAACCGAGTTCGCGACGCTGCTCGACGCGCAGTCGAGCGGCAACTACCAGCTCAGCCGCTCCGACTGGTCCGGACGCTCCGATCCCGACGGCAATGTCCAGCAGTTCGTCACGACCGGCGCCGGCCTCAACGATTCCAAATATAGCAATCCCGACGTCGACAAGTTGCTGCTCGAGGCCCGCCAGTCGCAGGACAATGCCGTGCGCAAGCAGAAATACGATGCCGCCGAGGCGATCCTGAACGAGGACCTGCCGATCACCTTTCTCGGGCACCAGGCCTGGATCTGGGCCTACAACAAAAAAGTCTCCGGCTTCGTGCCCTCGCCTGACGGCATGATCCGTCTTGTCGGCGTGAAGAAGAGCGGCTGAGCTAGCAACGCCATGCGGGCTCCCTCCCGCATGGCTCTTCCGGTATTCGATACCGCGCCGAGGATCTGCCCATGTATAGCTATATCGGAAAGAGGCTGCTGGTCGCCATACCGACGCTGCTGATCATTTCGATCTTCGTCTTCTCGCTGCAAAAGCTTCTGCCCGGCGACCCCGTTCTGGCCATGGCCGGCGAGGAGCGCGACCCGCAGGTTCTCGAGCTGCTTCGCGAGAAATATCGCCTGAACGATCCCGTCATCTATCAATATGGCTACTGGCTGCAGGGCGTCGCCAAGGGTGATCTCGGCGTCTCGCTGCGCACCAATCAGCCTGTTCTTACGCTCGTTGCCGAAAAGCTGCCGGTGACGATCCAGCTGGCCGTCATGTCGATGATCTTCGCTTTCGCGATCGGCATTCCCATGGGCATATTGGCGGCGGTGAAGAAGAACACCATCATCGATTTTCTGGCCAACATCGTCGCCCTGTGCGGCCTGTCCGTGCCGAACTTCTGGCTCGGCATCATGCTGATCCTGCTGGTCTCGGTGAAGCTGCACTGGCTGCCGGCCTCCGGATACCAGCCTTTCTTCGAGGACCCCTGGCGCTCGATCCAGACCATGCTGATGCCGTCCTTCGTCCTCGGCAACGCGCTTGCCGCGACGCTGATGCGTCATACCCGCTCTTCCATGCTGAGCGTGCTCAGTGCCGATTACATCCGCACGGCCCGCGCCAAGGGCCTTCCGGAAACGGCCGTCGTCCTGCAGCATAGCTTTCGCAACGCCATCCTGCCCGTCGTCACCGTCAGCGCCCTGCTCTTCGGCGAGCTTCTGGCCGGCGCGGTGCTGACCGAGCAGATCTTTACCATTCCGGGCTTTGGCAAGCTCATCGTCGACGCGGTCTTCAACCGGGATTATGCGGTGGTCCAGGGGGTCGTGCTCTGCACGGCTATCGGCTTCATCGCCATGAACCTCATTGCCGATATTCTTTACGTCCTCCTCAATCCGCGCATGAGGGCAGCCCTATGAGCACGATCGTCCAGGCGACCGCAGCAGGCACTTCGGCCAAACGCGCGCCCAGTCGCGCCTGGCGGAAGCTCAGGGCCAACAAGGGGGCATTGGTCGGGCTCGCCATCATCCTCTTCTTTACGGCTCTCGCCGCACTGGCGCCGCTCCTGCCGATCCCGGATCCGGTCGCCACGAGCTGGTCGGCGATCCGCAAGGCGCCATCAGCCGCGCATTGGCTCGGCACCGATGATCTCGGCAGGGACATCCTGTCTCGCATGATCTGGGGGGCGCAGGCATCGCTTATGGCCGGCATCTTCTCGGTCGCCATCGCGGTCGTGATCGGCGTGCCGTTTGGCCTGATTTCCGGCTATTACGGTGGCTGGATCGACCAGATCATCTCGCGCATTACCGAGGCCTTCCTGGCGATGCCATTCCTGATCACCGCCATTGCCCTTGCCGCCTTCCTCGGGCCGAGCCTCACGAATGCCATGATCGCCATCGGGCTTTCGGCGACGCCGGTCTTCGTGCGGCTGACGCGCGGCCAGGTGCTGGCGGTCAAGACAGAAGAGTATGTGGAAGGTGCCCGGTCGATCGGGCTGCGCCACTTCAGCATCATCACCCGCTACATCCTGCCGAACGTCTTTGCATCCATCCTGGTACAGGCCACGCTCACCATCGCAACCGCGATCATTGCGGAAGCGAGCCTCTCCTTCCTCGGCCTCGGACAGCAGCCTCCCGCCCCCAGCTGGGGCTCGATGCTCAATGTCGCCAAGAACTATCTCGAACAGGCGCCCTGGATGGCCATGTGGCCGGGCGCCGCCATTTTTCTCGTCGTTATCGGCTTCAACCTCCTCGGCGATGGTCTGCGCGATGCGCTCGACCCGCGCGAAGCATGAATAAACTGAAAGGATGCCCGCAATGACCGCATTCACCACCCGCCCCGAAATCCTCGGCACCTTCGGTGTCGTCACCTCGACGCACTGGATCGCGTCGGCCGTCGGCATGAGCATCCTCGAAAAAGGCGGCAACGCCTTCGACGCCGCCGTGGCGACCGGCTTCGTGCTGCAGATCGTCGAGCCGCATCTCTGCGGCCCCGGCGGCGACATGCCGGCCATCTTCTATTCGAAGAAGAAGGACAAGGTCGAGGTGATCTGCGCCCAGGGACCGGCTCCAGCCGGTGCGACGATCGAGCACTATACGAACGAAGGGCTGAAGCTGATCCCCGGCGACGGCCTGCTTGCGACTGTCATCCCCGGAGCCTTCGACGGCTGGATGCTGATGCTGCGCGACTACGGCCGGCTGACCGTCCGCGACGTTCTCGAACCGGCGATCCACTATGCCGAAAGCGGGCACCCCGTCCTGCCGCGCGTCTCGGCCACCATCGCCGGGCTTGCCGATTTCTACCGCAAGGAATGGCCGACCTCCTACGAGACCTGGCTTCCCGGCGGGGCCGTCCCGGAACCCTGGTCCAACTTCAGGAACCCCGTGCTCGCCGAAACCTGGAAGCGTGTCGTCGCCGAGGCGGAAAGCAAGAGCGACCGCGAAGCGCAGATCGAAGCTGCGCGAGATGCCTACTATCGCGGCTTTGTGGCGGAAGCGATCGACAGCTATGCCAGCAAGACAGCCGTCATGGATGCGAGCGGCGAGCGCCACAAGGGGGTGCTGACCGCCGATGACATGGCCAACTGGCAGGCCACGGTCGAGGCGCCGCAGACCTATGATTATCACGACTGGACCGTCGCCAAGATCGGCCCGTGGGGTCAGGGGCCTGTGTTCCTGCAGACGCTGTCGCTGCTCAAGGGCTTCGATCTCGCTGGCATGGACCCGGCCGGGACCGACTTCGTCCATACCGTCACCGAAGCCATGAAACTCGCCTTCGCCGATCGGGAGGTCTATTATGGCGATCCGAATTTTACGACCGTACCGCTCGACACCTTGCTCTCGGACGCCTACGCCGCCGAACGCCGCAGGCTGATATCGCCGGAAGCCTCCCTCGCTCTGCGCCCAGGCAAAGTGCCCGGCTTCGAGGACCAGTACGATCTCACCATGAAGATGCTTGAGGCGCCGGAAGCCAAGAGCGGAGCGGTCTATGAGCCGACAATGTCGCATCTTACCGAGAAGCGCGGCGATACCGTGCATATCGACGTCATCGATCGCGAGGGCAACATGGTGTCGGTGACGCCTTCCGGCGGCTGGCTTCAATCCTCCCCCATCGTGCCCGGCCTCGGTTTCTGCCTGAACTCCCGCGCCCAGATGTTCTGGCTGCAACCCGGACTGCCTTCCTCGCTTGCGCCCGGCAAGCGACCGCGCACGACGCTCACCCCGACGCTGGCGCTGCATGAAGGGCGCCCGACGCTCGCTTTCGGCACGCCCGGCGGCGATCAGCAGGAGCAATGGCAGCTTTCCTTCTTCCTGCGCTATGTCCATCACGGCCTTAACCTGCAGGAAGCGATCGACAAGCCGTTGTTCCACAGCACGCATTTCCCGAGCTCGTTCTATCCGCGCACCCGCGAGCCAGGCGGCCTTACGGCGGAGGCGAATTTCGGCGCCGCTGTGCTCGAAGCACTCCGCAGGAAGGGCCATCAGCTGACCGTCGCGCCGGAATGGACCGTCGGCCGGCTGACCGCCGCGCGACGCGATGCATCGGGCCTTTTGCGCGCCGCTGCAACCCCGCGTCTGATGCAGGCCTATGCCATAGGGAGGTAGAGCCCCCAGCAACCATCAACGGCGCTCAGCGATGTCCGAGCAATGCGCAAAATCATGTAAGGGGAACCGATGACGACCAACGCCGCGCAGACGATCGACCCGAACAGGCAGCCTGTCCTTTCCGTTTCCAATCTGACCACCTCGTTTCTCGTCGATGGTGAGTGGCGCTCGGTCGTCAAGGACATCTCCTTCGACGTCATGCCGGGGGAAACGGTCGCCATCGTCGGCGAGAGCGGCTCCGGCAAAAGCGTAACCTCGCTGTCGATCATGCGGCTGCTTGCGAGAGCCAGCAGCCGCATCGAGGGTTCGATCGGGCTCAACGGCCGCGACCTGCTCTCCTTGCCGGAGGCTGAAATGCGCAGGGTACGCGGCAAGGATATCGCGATGATCTTCCAGGAGCCGATGACATCACTCAATCCGATCTTCACCATCGGCCGGCAGATTTCCGAGGCGTTGACCTGCCATGGCAATCTTTCCAGGGTCGACGCGAAGGCGGAAACGATCCGCCTGCTGGAAAAGGTGCGCATCCCCAACGCATCCTCGCGCTTCGACGAATATCCGCACCAGTTTTCCGGCGGCATGCGCCAGCGCGTGATGATCGCCATGGCGCTTGCCAGCCGCCCGAAACTGCTGATCGCCGACGAGCCGACGACCGCGCTCGATGTGACCATCCAGGGACAGATCCTCGATCTCATCAAGGTGTTGCAGGAAGAGGAAGGCATGTCCGTCCTCTTCATCACCCATGACATGGGCGTTGTCGCGGAAATTTCCGATCGCACCATCGTCATGTATCGCGGCGAGGCCGTGGAGACCGGCAGGACCGACGATATTTTTCATCGCGGCCAGCACCCCTATACCCGTGCGCTGCTGTCGGCGGTGCCACGGCTCGGTTCGATGAAGGATCAGCCGCAGCCGCTGCGCTTTCCGAGCGTCGATATCCATACCGGCGAACGCAGCGAACCGAAACCGCTGGCGGATACCGTCGATCACGGCAAGACGCCGGTGCTGGAGGTTAAAAATCTTGTCGCTCGCTTCGATCTTCGCGGCGGGCTGCTCGGTCGGCCGACCGGCGCCATCCATGCGGTCGAAAACGTTTCCTTTGCTCTGTCTCAGGGGGAAACCTTGTCGCTGGTCGGCGAATCCGGTTGCGGCAAGTCGACGACGGGCCGGTCCATCATGCGGCTGATCGACCCCCGGTCGGGCGAAATCCGCCTCGATAGCTATGACGTCATGAAGCTCAATGCGGTCGAGTTGCGCCGGATGCGCCGCAGCATCCAGATGATCTTCCAGGACCCGTTTGCCAGCCTCAATCCGCGCATGACGATCGGGGCGGCCGTGGCGGAACCCTTCATCGAGCATCGTCTCGGCTCGCGCGGCGAGGCGCGCGAGAAAGCCGCGGACCTCTTGGCGCGCGTCGGCCTGAAGGCGGATATGATGAGCCGCTATCCGCACGAATTCTCGGGCGGCCAGCGCCAGCGTATCTGCATTGCCCGTGCGCTCGCGCTTGATCCGAAGGTGATCGTCGCCGACGAGAGCGTCTCTGCGCTCGACGTGTCCATCAAGGCTCAGGTCTGCAATCTCCTCATAGATCTGCAGCAAAGCCTCAATCTCTCCTATCTCTTCATCTCGCACGACATGGCCGTGGTCGAGCGGGTCAGCCATCGCGTCGCGGTGATGTATCTCGGCGAAATCGTCGAAATCGGCCCGCGCGCGTCGGTGTTCGAAAATCCGCAGCATCCCTATACCAGGAAGCTGATGGCAGCCGTGCCGGTGCCTGACCCGTCCCGGCGCGGCATCAGACGTAACCTTGCCGTCGACGAATTGAAGAGCCCGGTACGGCCCGTCGGCTACATCACGCCGCGCCGACAGTATCGCGAAGTGTCCAATGGCCATCTGGTCCGGATGGAAGAAGTCGCCTGAGCCGGTTTCCGGCCTTGACGATATCGAAATCCAGGCAAATATCGGCATCCTGTTTCCACCTCATCTGGAGTTGAATGAAATGACCGACAGCGTTCTCGATATTCCGGTCAATAGGATCGACGGCAGCGAGACGACGCTTGCCGACTACAGCGGCAAGGTCATCATGGTCGTCAACGTCGCGTCCAAATGCGGCCTGACGGTGCAGTACGAGGGGCTGGAAAAGCTCTATGAGGACAAGCGCGACGATGGTCTCGTCATTGCCGGCTTCCCCGCCAACGATTTCAAGGGGCAGGAACCGGGCACCGATGAAGAGATATTGAGCTTCTGCACGCTTACCTACGATGTGCAGTTCCCGATGTTTTCCAAGATCGCCGTCACCGGAGAAGAGCGCCATCCGCTCTATGACGGCCTTATCGCTTCCGGCGTCGAGACAATCGGAGACGGCCCGATGCGCGAACGGCTCGCAAAACATGGCCTTGAAACCGGACAGGACGGCGGCATCGTCTGGAATTTCGAGAAGTTCCTGATCGGCCGCGACGGCAAGGTTGCCGCCCGTTTTGCGCCTGATGTAACGGCCGACGATCCACGCCTGCTGTCGGTTTTGGAAAAGGAGCTGGCACGCGCCGGCTAAGGCGCCCAGCACTCAGCAAACTTCCAAAACAGCAAATTGCGTCAATAGGTTGCACTCGTTTTCACGGCACGGCTGGGTATGCTCAGCCGGATGACGTAATTGCCCGCCTTCGGGCCCGGGAGTATCCTTCCCCCCCATCCGAATACATCGCGACGGAACGCCGCATCAATTCTGATGGGAGGATGTCATGCGCGAACCTGATATGCAGAAACTCGATGCCCTGGTCGGGCGCCTGGTGGGCGATCTCGGTGCGGCGGTCTCGGGCGTGTTGGTAACACTCGGGGATCATCTTGGCCTGTTCAGGGCCATGGCGGACGGAACACCGATGACGTCGGCCGAACTGGCCGACAAAGTCGGTGTGAAAGAGCGCTATGTGCGCGAATGGCTGTCGGCTCAGGCGGCGGCCGATTATGTGAGCTATGACGACGGGACGGAGCGTTTCCATCTGACGCCCGAACAGGCAATGGTGTTTGCGGAGGAAAACAGCCCGGCCTTCTTCACCGGAGCCTTCGAAGTCGTCCAATCCATGTGGCTCGACGAGCCGAAGATCACCAACGCCTTCAAGACCGGCAGCGGCCTTGGCTGGCATGAGCACAGCGCCTGCCTGTTCCGCGGCACGGAGCGGTTTTTCCGTCCGGGCTACAACAGCCATCTCGTTACGGAATGGATACCCGCGCTGGACGGTGTGCACGAAAAGCTTGAAGCGGGCGCCACCGTCGCCGATGTCGGCTGTGGTCACGGAGCATCGACCATCCTGTTGGCGCAGGCCTATCCAAACTCGGCCTTCTTCGGCTTCGACTATCATCTGCCCTCGATCGAGCGCGCGAAAGCGGCCGCGAAGGAGGCGGGTGTGGCCGGCCGCATCACGTTCGAGCAGGCAAGTGCCAAGGATTTCCCGGCTGCCGGCTATGATCTTGTCGCAATGTTCGATTGCCTCCACGACATGGGCGATCCGGTCGGTGCGGGTAAACATGTCAAGGAAAGCCTCACCGACGACGGGACCTGGATGATCGTCGAGCCCTTTGCGCATGACTGCCTGAAGGATAATCTCAATCCGGTCGGCCGCGTCTTTTACGGCGCATCGACGATGATCTGCACGCCGGCCTCGCTTTCGCAGGAAGTCGGCCTGGGCTTGGGCGCACAGGCAGGCGAGATGAAGTTGCGGAAGGTTGCCATGGATGCCGGTTATTCGCATTTCCGCAAGGCAACCGAAACGCCGTTCAACATGGTCTTCGAGGTAAGGGCTTGAAAATTGCGCCGCGCTCCATCGAACGCGGCGCAAGTGACGTTTTACAGACGCTGCCCGTCTTCGCCGAACAACGACGCCAACGCCGGCTGGAAATAGACCGGCTGCTCCCGATCGAGCGCGACATCCTCGTCGGCATCGATCCGCACGGACATCGTCTCCTTGCCGACCTGGCCCCAGATCAGATTGTCCGAGCCCATGGGCTCGACGATGGTGAAGGTCGCGGGCAGGTTCGAAACGCGGCTGCCCGCGGGCTGGAACTGCATCTGCTCGGGACGAACGCCGAGCGTCGCCTTGCGGCCGTCGCCGGGCGTGCCTGAAAATTCGTAGCCGTTGAGATCGATCTTGCGGCCGTCGGGCAATGCGAAGGCCGGCACGCCACCATCGCTCGTCAACTGCCCGGACAGGAAGTTCATCGAGGGGGAGCCGACGAAGCCTGCGACGAAGCGATTGACCGGGCGCCGGTAGATTTCCTTCGGCGAGGCGAATTGCTGGATGACGCCACCGCTCATGACCGCGATACGATCGGCGAGCGTCAGCGCCTCGATCTGGTCGTGCGTCACATAGATCATGGTGGAGCCAAGGCCGCTATGCAGACGCTTGAGCTCGACGCGCAGTTCGGTCCTGAGCTTGGCGTCAAGGTTGGAAAGCGGCTCGTCGAACAGGAAGACGTCGACGTCGCGCACCAGGGCGCGGCCGATGGCGACGCGCTGGCGCTGCCCTCCGGACAATTCACCCGGTCGCCGTTTGCGCAAAGGGTCGATCTGCAGGATCTGCACGGCGCGGTCGACGCGCTGGGCAATCTCGTCCTTCGCCATGCCGGCGATGCGCAGCCCGAAGGAGAGGTTCCCCTCCACCGTCATCGTCGGATAGAGCGCGTAGGATTGAAACACCATGCCGATGCCGCGATCCTTCGGCTCTTCCCAGGTGACATTCTTGTCGCCGATCCAGATCTGGCCATCGGTGATGTCGGTGAGCCCGGCGATCGCATTGAGCAAGGTCGACTTGCCGCAGCCGGAGGGGCCGAGCAACACGATGAATTCGCCGGACTGTATTTCCAGATTGAGCGACTTCAGGACGTTGACGCTGCCGAAATCGATTGCAAGTTCGCGAATGGAAACATTGGCCATGAGCTATCCCTTGACTGCACCGGCGGTAATGCCGCGCACGAACCAGCGACCCGAGCCGAAGTAAACGATCAGCGGCACCAGGGCGGTGAGAATGGTTGCCGCCATGTTGACGTTGTAGAGCTTTTCGCCCTGGGTGGAGTTGACGATGTTGTTGAGCTGCACGGTCATGGGGAAGTTTTCCCGGCCGGCGAAAACCACGCCGAAGAGGAAGTCGTTCCAGATGCCGGTCACCTGCAGGATCGCCGCCACCACCAGGATCGGGATCGACATCGGGATCATCAGCAGGAAAAAGATCTGCCAAAGCCCGGCGCCGTCGATGCGCGCCGCCTTGAACAGCTCCATCGGCAGGCTCGAGTAATAGTTGCGGAACAGCAGCGTCAGAACCGGCAGGCCGAACACCGTATGGGTGATGATGATGCAGGGCAGCGTCGAATAGATGCCGATATCGCGATAAATCAGGACCAGCGGATAGATGAATACCTGATAGGGAATGAAGGCGCCGAGCAACAGGATGGCAAAGAGCACGTTTGCCCCCTTCACCCGCCAGAAGGACAGCGCATAGCCGGTCAGCGACGAGATCAGGATCGACAGGATCATGCTCGGAATGAGGATCTTCACCGAATTCCAGAAGCCGACGCTGATGCCGCCGCATTCAAGCCCGGTGCAAGCCGTACTCCACGCCTGCACCCAGGGGTCCACCGTCCAAATCTGCGGAAAGGCGAAGATATTGCCCTGCCGGATCTCCGGCATGGATTTGAACGAGGTGACAAGCATCACATAGAGCGGCAGCAGGAAGAAGAGTGCCGCGACGACGAGAAAAAGGTAAAGGCCGATGCGTCCTGGGGTCAGATGCTGCGGCTTGCGCCCGGTCGGACCCTGCATGGCACCAGTGACGGAAGATGGCGTCGTCATCAGTTCCCCCTCGGCTTTTCGCGGAAATATTCATAGTAGAGCCACGGCGTCACCAGGATGACCACCGTGATGAACATCACGGTCGATGCTCCCGTCGCAAGCGCGATATTGCCGCGCCCGAAAAGGTAATCCATGATGAATTTCCCGGGCACTTCGGTCGATATGCCAGGGCCGCCGCCTGTCGTCGCCAGAACCAGCTCGTAGACCCTGACGACCGCGATCGCCAGAAGCACGCTGGCGGTGATGATGGTCGGCCGCAGGATCGGGATGACGATATGGAGATAGACCCGCCAGCTCGGTATGCCGTCGATGCGCGTCGCCTTCCACAATTCGCGATCGACGCCGCGCAACCCCGCCAGCATGATTGCCATAACCAGGCCCGTCGATTGCCAGATGCCGGCAAGCACGATGACGTAGAGGGCGAGATCGCTCTGGACGATCCAGTCGAAGCGGAACCACGTAAAACCGATGCTGTCTGCAACCTTCTGCAGGCCGAGCGTCGGATTCATGATCCACTGCCAGACCAGGCCGGTAACGATGAACGACATCGCGAAAGGATAGAGAAAGATCGTGCGGAAGGTATTTTCGAAGCGGACCTTCTGGTCGAGCGCAACGGCGAGCAGAAAGCCGAGGATCAGACAACCGGCAATGAACAGCACGCCGAAGACCACGACATTCTGTAGTGATATCAGCCAGCGCGCTGTCGCAAACAGTCGCTCATACTGTTTCGTGCCGACGAAGATGTTGACCGGCAGCACTTTGCTGTCCGTAAACGATATCCAGATGTTCCAGACGACGGTGACGACATAGGCCAGAAGCACGATGGCGAAAGCCGGGAACAGGGCCAGATAGGGCGAAAGATGGATCCTCCTGCGGCTTGCGCTCGCAGGCGCGACGACCGTCTTTACGGCGGCGGCGCTCGTGTCTGAGGTGCTCATGGCGCGCTCCTTCTCAGCATTCATGGAAGCCGGCGGCAGGAGTGCCTGCCGCCGCATGGATGTCGATCGAAGCTTACTTCGCCTGTTCAATCACCTGTGCGAACTGATCGGCGAACTGGTCTGCCGTCATGCTGGGCGTCGTCCAGTATTGAGCGATAAGGTCGCCTTCGGTCTGGACGATGTCCTGCGGGGTCAGCACATCCGGTGCAAGGATCTGGCGGCTCGGATCCTTGAGCGCGTTCAGGCCCTTCTGAGCGCAGGCGTCGAGCTTCGACGTATCGACGTCAAGACGCACGGGCACGGAACCCTTCTTGGAGTTGAAGGCAAGCTGGCCCTCCTTCGACATGATGACCGTTGCCAGCAGGGTCTGTGCGTCGATCGCCGTCTTGTCCTTCAGAACCGGGAAGACGAAGATATCGCCGCCCATCATGAAGTTGGATTCGCCCGGTCCGAGAATGCAGCCGAAATCCTTGTCGGCGACGAGGCCGGCATGAATGAATTCACCCTTTGCCCAGTCACCCATGAACTGGATACCCGCCTTGCCGTCCACCAGCATACCGGTCGCTACGTTCCAGTCGCGGTTCGGGCTGCCAGGATCCTGATAGTTGCGCAGCTTGGCGAAGACTTCGGCCACATGCTTGAACTTGTCGGACTTCACGGCATCCGTGTCGAGATCCTTCCACACCTTGCCGTAGAGTTCCTTGCCGCCTTCCCCGAGCAGGATGGCGTTGAACATCGACTGCAGCTGCCAGGGCTGACCGCCGACGGCGACCGGGATCAGGCCGGCGGCCTTGATCTTGTCGAGCGCCGCAAACATTTCATCCCAGGTCTTCGGCTCTTCCGTCACGCCCGCCTTCGTGAAGACGGCCTTGGAATAAAAGACCCAGTTCTGGCCATGGTCATTGATCGGAGCGCCGTAGATATGACCCTGAAATTGGATGGCCTGATAGAAGGCCGGCGTCAGAACCGATTTCCAATCCTGTTCCTTGGCAAGATCATCGAGCGACCGCAGCAGGCCTTGCTGGGCCAATTCATTCATCTGCGTGCCGGTGTTGAACTGCATGGCCGTCGGCGGATTACCGCCGATGATGCGGTTGATGCCGATCGGACGAGCCGTCGAGCCGGATCCTGCAATCGCAGTATCCACCCATTCGCCGCCGGCGTCATTGAAGGCCTTGGCCAGTTCCTTCACGGCGGCGGCTTCGCCGCCGGAAGTCCACCAATGCAGAACTTCGGCTTTCTTGCCATCGGCAAGCGCGCCGGTCACGCTCGTAGCGACCAGCGCCGTGGCGCCAACCAATGCCATCATCAATTTACGCATACGTTCCTCCTCCTTTTTGATTGCGTTCTCCAACGCCTGTGTTCAGCCGCCGCCGTCCCCAGACATCGGATGCCGAATTCAACGATCCTCCAAAACCGTGCCGTCGGGCCTCCATTCCCTTCGGCAAGCAGGCAATGCTTTCTCAGGCATGCCCCTTCGTCAAGCCCACAGTCCGAAAGGACTGCATTTTCCCAACTTTATAGCGCAGCCTATACGAAACGTCCCTCTTTAATTGCAGGCGATATCGGGTCGGGACGACCGCAGCTGCTGTGAATTGCAACCACCCTGCGCGACTGGGCCGAGCGTTCGAACGCGGTCATGACCTCCAGTGCATGGAATGCCAGTTCCGACGATACGCGATGCTGCCGTCCGGAGCGAAGGGAATCCACCATTTCCGCGGCTCCCAGTCCGCGCAGTCCGAGGTGTCCGGGCACGCCTTCCGTATAGGGGTGATCGACGGGGATCTCTTCCCAGTCCTCGCCGCCATCGCGGAATATCTCGACCTTTCCGGTAAAGTTGTTCGGATCCGGCGTCACCATCGTCCCTTCGGAGCCGTAGAGCTCGATCTGATTATGCTTGTGCTTGATGACATCGAAGCTGGTGGCGATGGTGACGGTCGCGCCGCTGTGGAATTCCATCACCCCTGTCAGATGCGTCGGCACCAGCACCTTGATCGTTTCGCCGCGATGAGGGTCGGTTTTTACCGTGCGTTCGATGCGGGTGATCTTGGCGGTTCCGAAAATCTCGCGCACGGGGCCGAGCAGAGCAATCAGGTTGGTGACGTAATAGGGACCGACATCGAGCATCGGGCCGCCGCCGCGACCGTAGAAGAAGGCAGGGTTAGGATGCCAGTGCTCATGGCCGGGCAGGAGCAGCATGGCGGTGGCGGAGATCGTCTTGCCGATGCGCCCCTCGTCCAGAAGCCGGCGGGTCAGCTGGTGGCCGCCGCCGAGGAAAGTGTCGGGAGCGCAGCCGAGCCGCAAATCTCCTGCCCGGGCGATCGACATCAGCTCCTCGGCCTCGGCCATGGAGACGCCAAGCGGCTTTTCCGAATAGACATGCTTGCCGGCGAGAAGCGCCTTCTTGCTGATGGCATAATGCGAGACCGGCGTCGTCAGATTGATGATCAGGCCGATTTCCGGGTCGGAAAGCATCGCATCGAGCGCGACGGCTTCGATGCCGAACTGATCGGCGAGCTTTCGCGCCGACGTGTCGTAGAGATCGTAGACCGACTTCACGCGAATGAAATCGAACATATGCAGGGTCGCGACATAGGTGGCGCTGATATTGCCGGCGCCGACGATGCCGACTTTCATGGGCTGAGTGCTCATTGAATTGCCTCTAGGAAATGATGATATCAAGCTCGGCGGCAGCGGCGCGCAGATAACTCATGCCGCGCCGCATCTCGTCGTCGAATTCCGGTGTCGCTTCCCGGAAATGAGTCCAGTGCGAGGCCCCCGGCGCATCTTCCAGCTCGAGCGTGATCGGACCGGAATAACCGATGGCCCGCAGCGCTGCAAAGATCGCCTTCCAGTCGATCTTGCCCCGCCCTGGCCGCCAGTGGGCGTTCGTATGGCCTTCATTATCGGAAAAATGCGTGTTGAAGATGCGCTTGCCGAGCGCCAGCACGACATAATGCGGCATGTCGCCGGCGGGAAAGAGATGGCTGGGATCGAAATTCAGACCCAGATTGGCAGCGCCGGTGCGCTCGATCAGCCGCAGCATCCCCTGGCCGGAACTGACCCAGCGATAAGGGTGCGGCTCGATCGCGACCCGCAGGCCGACGGCAGCGGCAATCTCGCAACCCCGGGCGAACCCTTCGACCACGGCATCATATTCGCCTGTCCAGTCCCACTGCGGCTCGACGGCAGCGCTCCATTCCTGCGAAATCGGACGTTGCAGGATCGGCTTGACGTCGGACTGGAACGGATAGGGCGTCATGCTGGTGACGATCGGCGCGCCGATTGCAGCCGCCACATCCATTCCGCGCTTGTAGCCATCCAGATCGACCGTCGAAACGGCGGCATCCGCGGCGCGGCTGAACGGCAGATTGAAGAAGAAATTGGTGAGCACCAACCCTTCTCCGTCGGCAATCCCCTTCAATTCGCGAATGGTCTCGGGCGTATAATAGGCCAGCATATCCACCGACCATGCGGTCAGCTCAAAACCCTTGCAGCCCGTGCGGGCAAGCCGCCTGAGCGGCGCCTGGTAGGGCGGGTTCCAATTGAAGGTCCAAATTGGCGATCCGAAAAAAAGCGAGCCGTCGCTCACGTCATCCTCCCTTGGAATGCGGCGCGATGCCTGAGGCATGGCCTCCGCTCTTACATCGATATCCCTTGCCGGTGGTCTCCTCACCCGTATCCGGCAATTCGTAACGTTACGATTATAGAAAAGAAGGCCGCTGTCAATGCGATATTTTTCGCCTTTCTGCATGATATACAGACGGAATTTCATAATCCGTAACGTTACGAATAACTTCCGGGCATCTCCTCACATTGCAAGTCGCAGCGCTGCTTATCCGTGACGTATCTGACTCTGATGATCCACGAATGCGGCGCTGACGATTTCACGCAACTCAGCGGGGTCCTCGCCGGCGATCGCCCGATGCAGGAAGGCAGCCAACCGCTCGCCTATGGCATGGTTCGAGTAATAGAAGGTGCTGAGAGGCGGATTGAAGAAATCCGGCAATGCCGTGCCGCCATAGGTGATCAGGGCGAAATTGCTGCCGGCCTGCCGCCCCGCATCGCGCAAGCCCGCGAGGAAGCCGAGCGCGGCCTCTTCGCTCGCCACGAAAGCAGCGGTCGCTTCCGGGTTCTGGGCCGCTATGCGCCTTGCCATCTCGCGACCATTGTCCGGCGTTGCCGCGGTGAAATGAATGCAATTGTCCGGGACGTGCAGATGGCGTTCGGCAAAGGTCCTGCGCCAGCCGCGCACGAATTGCAGGCTGTAGGTGAATTGATCGCTGGGCGCGATCAGCAACGGCGTCGGATGACCCGCATCGAGAAGCAGGCGAGCCGCCTGCGCGCCGATTTCCTCATGATCGAGATCGATGCTCGGATGAACGCTCAAAAGCTCGGTGCGGCCGAAAGTGACGAAGGGCATACCGGTTTCAAGCAGATATTTGACGCGATCGTCCTGCGGGGTCGTGTGCGTGATGACGATGCCGTCGACCGATCCCTCCTCGACGATATCGCGCACGGTCGCCAACGGATCATCCGCCTGCAGCTGCGGTACGATCGTCGTGCGGTAGCCCCGTGCCTTCATGTAGCGCGAAGCGCCCTCGATCAGCGAGGCGACGACGATATTCATCTCACCCTCCCGCCCGAACGGCAGCACGATGCCGATAGCGTGGGTCTTGCCGGTACGAAGATTGATACCGCCAAGATTGGGGCGGTAGCCGAGCTCGCCCGCTACGCGCTTGACGAGTTCGATCGTCTCGCGATTGACCTCGGGACCTTCCTTCAACGCGCGGCTAACGGTTGTGACCGAAAGGCCAAGAGCCGTCGCAACCGTTCGCAAGGTCACGCGCTGACCTGCTTCGCGCCGCAAGCCGCGTCCTACCGCCAATCCCTGCACCTTCGACAAATCATTCCGCTCCGCCATATCGGCGCGAGAATGCCCGCAGGCGGGTGATGATGCAAGCGCAGGCTGCGATCAAAGTAGAAGAGGAAGAGCCGCGTGCTTGGGCTGTCGATCTGATGTCGGCAGGCCATACAGGACACAACCTTAAGCATCAATATTCAGCCAGCATTCAGAAAAGCAATTTTAAAGTGCACATTGTTAGTCATTCCATCATCGGGGGGAACTCATGGATAAGTACACCAAGACCGTATTGACCGTCATTGCCGTCGCGCTCGTGCTGATCGCCACGCAGAATACAATCACGCCGGCAAAAGCCCGCGGCGGATGCGGCGAAGAGTCGTATAATCCCTGCTTCGTAAAACTCGTAAACTGACGGGACTAAACGCCCGTCGCTCGACACCATAAACGTTTGGACCTGCCGCTGCTTGATAGCGGCAGGTCCAAAACTATTGTTCGGGATCGCAGGGTGCGTATCAGCCTGTCCAGAAATTCCTTGGACAAGCCTGTAAGGGTCAGCTTTGGTCCGCGATCTTGCGAGCCGCCTGAATGGCCGTGCGCGCGCCGGCGCGCAGCTGTGCCGTTTCAGTGCCGGCAATGACGAGATCGAGGCCAAGTTTCAGATATTGCCCGGCGCGGTCTCCATCGCTGCCGAAAGCGCAGATGACCTTGCCGTGGGCGCGGCAACGCGCGAGCGCGGTGGCAAGCGCCTGATCGATTGCAGCACTGTCGGGCGCAAGCCGCGCGCCATTCGAAAGCGCGATCGACAGATCGGACGGGCCGACGAAGATGCCGTCGATGCCGTCAACGGCAAGAATCTCGTCGATCGCATCGAGCGCCGTGCGGGTTTCCACCATGGCGATGGTCACGGTCAGGCTGTTGGCGCTCTGCAGATAGTCTTCGGCAGGAATGCCAAAATGATTGAGAGCAAGCGAAGGGCCCCAGCTGCGCTCACCGAGCGGCGGATATTTCGTCGCCTTCACCAGGGCGCGCGCATCGTCGGCGGAATTGATCATCGGCGCGATGATGGCGGAAGCGCCGGCATCCAGAAGGCGCGAGGCGGAAGCAAAATCGCCGACCGGGATGCGGGCAATCGCCGGCTTGCCTGCAAGCCTCACATGGGCAACGCCGCTGGCGGCGGACGCCATGTCCCACATGCCATGCTGCATGTCGAGCACGACGGTATTGAAATCTTCCTGCGCGAGATGATTGACCAACATCGGATCGGGCGTACCGACCCAGGCCGCAATCATGCCGCCATTCTCGCGGCGCTTCAGGCGTCCGGCAAAACCGTTAATGTCAGTCGTTGTCATGTTTCCTCGCTTATCAATAACAGGCCCTATTTTTGAAGACAGCCTCAACCGCCAGATCAAGGGCGGGCCGTTGCAATCGACAATACTCAATTCTCATGGCCGAACCACTCGAAAGTGAACAGGAGCCGCATTCAAATCGCAAAAGAGCGGCTTCGATAAGCTCGGTTATCCAGTCGACAGCTAATTTCCAATCTGCCGGACAAACATGACAAATAAGCAGATATCATCGTTGCTTGGCCAATTAGCCACACCGGCAATACGACGAAGACATCACCGGGGACAAACGATGCCGTCGATCGGCCGGCATCATCGATCCGCAAGTCGCTTCATGCACAGGCGCGCCGCGGAACATGGCGGAAGCCTCTTGCAAGCAGCTCAAGAAGGGCGCCCAGCGAGCCATTGACCGCGCACGGGATGTCCCCACCCTTCGCAAGGCCAGGAACGATCACCGCCCCGCAAAACGCTGTTTCGCAAAGTCGGTGACGGGTGTGTAGAGGCTGACGAGCGTCCCCTCGGGATCGCGAATCTGTCCTGCCCGGTTGCCCCATGGCATCAGCTTCGGTTCGTGTACAACCTCCACCTTGTCCTTCAGCCGGGCGAATTCTGCATCGACATCGTCGACCTGGAATTCGATGATAACGGAGCGATTGGCACAGGGTTCGGCGCTCCCTTCGCGGAACAGGGCGACCGTCTCGGCGCTTCCGATCGCGAGCGCCGCCGCCGGGGTAACGATCTCGGCAAAGACCGGCGCCAGCCACTCTGCCGCCTGGCCCGTAACCATCTCATAAAAGCTGACGACCTTTTGGATGTCGGCAGCGATCAGGCGCGTGGATGCTAATTTCATCGGATACTCCTTCAAAAGGCCGGCACACTCTCTCGTCGTCGGCTCGAAGGCTCTTGTCGCATGTCCCTGCTGCCAGCATACTGGCAGCAGGAGTCAGTATGAATGCGCCGCGCCGACCGTTTGTTTCAGATCATACAAATTTTGCGCCGGTCGAGCCGACCGGTAACCGCCGCCGCGCTGGCGGACGAACTCGAAGTATCGAAGCGGACGGTTTATCGCGACGTCGCCGACCTGATGGGCCAGCGGGTGCCGATCGAGGGCGAGGCGGGCTTCGGATACCTACTTTCGCCTGACTATTCGATGCCGCCGCTGATGCTGACCCCCGAAGAGATCGAGGCGGTGGTCCTCGGAGCGCAGTGGGTTGCGGGCCGTTCCGACAAGATCCTCGCCAATGCCGCACGCGATGTCGTCGCCAAGATCACCGCGATTGTTCCGGCACATCTGCGCCCCTTCATCGCCGAGCCGAGCGTTGGCGCCAGACCGATCGTCCAGCGAGCGGAAGAAGAGACCATCGACCCCGCGATGCTCCGCGTAGCGGTCCGCGAAGGGCGAAAGCTTCGGCTGCGCTATCGGACGGACGCAGGCGAGGAAACCGAACGGACCGTGTGGCCCGTCATCCTCGGTTATTCCGATACCAGCCGAATCCTGGTGGCATGGTGCGAGCTACGCCAAGACTTCCGACATTTCCGCACGGACAGGATTCTCGAGGCCGATGTGCTCGACGAAGGTTATGGCCTACGGCCAGGCGAACTGCGTCGTCGCTGGTCTGCCTGGCGAGAGGCTCAACTCCATCCATCAGGGCCGCCCGCTCTGCGCTGAACAACGGTGGCACGCCAGCTTCAGCGAATGCTGGCTTGGCCGCCGGTATTGGAGCCTCAAGCATCCATTGTTAGACTGGGCGACACCTCGTAGATCAAAACGACATCTTGGAGACTGGAAACATGGCGCTCAAGCGGATGGACAACGTCGGAATCGTCGTCGAAGACCTCACAGGGGCGATTGATTTCTTTCTCGAACTTGGCCTTGAGCTCGAAGGGCGGGCGACGGTCGAAGGAGAATGGGCCGGACGCATCACTGGACTGGGTGATCAGCGTGTCGAGATTGCCATGATGCGCACACCGGACGGCCACAGCCGGCTCGAACTCTCCCGCTTCCTCACGCCACCTGTCGTCGCGGATCACCGGAATGCCCCGGTCAACGCCCTGGGCTACCTCCGCGTCATGTTCGCCGTGGACGACATCGACGAAACCCTTGCAAGGCTTCGCGCGCGCGGCGCGCAACTCGTGGGCGAAGTCGTCCAGTATGAAAACGCGTATCGGCTCTGCTACATCCGCGGGCCTGAAGGGCTTCTCATCGGGCTCGCCCAGGAGCTCGGCTGAGCGCGGTACGAAGGAAAATACGGCAACGACAAGCATCGGGTGCCGACGCTGCCTTGCGTCGGCACCCTGTCACGTCAGATGATGCCACCACCACCGGCAACGGAGGCCGGGCGTTCGGCGGCGACCTTGCGGCGGTAGCCGCTTGCCCTATAGGTCGCGACCGGATCGATGGCGCCGCCAGCGCGGCGTCGGGCTTCCGCAAGGATCGGCTCGACATCGGCGCGATAGGCGCGCTTCAGCGTTTCCGACGCCATCAGCGCGTCATTGGCATCCTGATAGTCGGCCAGCGCATTGCGGTCGACGATCAGGGCCTGCGCATAGGCCCGGCGGATTTCGTTGGCGCTGGAAATCAGGCTTTCGATCGGGTCGGTGACATTGTGCGACTGGTCGATCATATGCGCGGGATTGAAATCATTGACGCCGCGCCGCTCGGCATCGACCAGTTCGTTGAAGACGAGGAACAGGCGGTAGGGCTCGATGGCGCCGGCATCGAGATCGTCATCGCCATATTTGGAATCGTTGAAGTGGAAGCCGCCGAGCTTCCCGAACTGGATAAGCCGCGCGACGATCATTTCGATATTGGTGTTCGGCGCGTGATGTCCGAGGTCGACGAGGCAATGTGCCTTTGGCCCGAGCGTCTGCGCGATCAGGTAGTTGGTGCCCCAATCCTGAACCACGGTCGAATAGAAGGCCGGCTCGTACATCTTGTGCTCGGAAAACAGCCGCCAGTCATCCGGAAGCGCCTTGTAGATATCAGCCATGGCGGCAAGATAGCGCTCGAACGCCTTGGTGAAATTGGTCTGGCCCGGAAAGTTCGAGCCATCGCCGATCCACACGGTCAGCGCCTTCGAGCCGATGGCCTTGCCGATCTCGATACATTCGATGTTGTGCTCGACGGCCTGCGCGCGCGTTGCCGCGTCGACGTGGCTGAGCGAACCGAACTTGTAGGAATGTGCCTGGCCGGGTGCGTCGGAGAACGTGTTCGAGTTCATGGCGTCGAAGCCGAGGCCGAGCGCATCGCCCTTCGCCCGCAATTCCTTTACGTCGGCCTTGTCCCAGGGAATATGCAGCGAAACCTTGGGCGTTGCGCGCGTCAATTGCTGGATGACGGCGCAATCGTCGAGCTTGTCGAAAATGCCGCGCGGCTCACCGGTTCCCGGGAAGCGGGCAAAGCGCGTGCCGCCGGTGCCGACGCCCCAGGAGGGTACGGCGACGAAGAATTCGGAGACCTTCTTCGTGACGGCTTCAATGTCGACGCCGCGGCGGGCAAGCGTGGCGCCCAGCGCCTCATAGTCGGATTTCAGCGCGGCAACGCGCTTGTCGTTTTCTGCTGCGACCAGATCGGGTGCGATCCTGTATTCGGCCATTCTTTCCTCCCAAGTGCGTCATTCGAAATGTTAAAGTGCGATCACCCTGGAAACCATCACCCGCCCTCGCCCTTCGAGGGCCCTTCGGGCCACCTCAGGGTGAGGGCTGATCTGCTCGTCAGTTGGCGCTATCGCTACTCCACCCTCATGGTGAGGTGCGCTGCCGCAAGAGCGAAGCGAGTGCGGCAGGGCCTCGAACCACAAGGATGGCCCCGAGGCTGCCACTTCCCCGCCAACTAGCGCGTAAAGCTCTGCGCGTTGCCGGCATCGACGTTGATGATATTGCCGGTCGACTTGGCGGAAAGATCAGAAGCCAGGAAGTAGATTGCCTCGGCAATATCCTCGGGGAAGACGTTGAGCTTCAGCATCGAGCGCTTGCGGTAATGCTCCTCCAGATCGTCCACCTCGATCTTCGAGGAGGCGGCACGCTGCTCCCGCCACTCGCCGTTCCAGATCTTCGAGCCGCGAAGAACGGCATCGGGATTGACCGTATTCACGCGGATGCCGGCGTCTGCGCCTTCCAGTGCAAGGCATCGGGCCAGATGGATCTCGGCTGCCTTGGCCGTGCAATAGGCCGCGGCATTCGGCGAGGACGCAAGACCGTTCTTGGACGCGACAAAGACGACGTTGCCGCCGAGGTTCTGGCGGCGGAACAGCCGGAAGGCCTCGCGGGATACGAGGAAATAGCCGGTCGCGAGAATGTCGATATTGCGGTTCCACATCGAAAGTTCGGTGCTTTCGATCGGCGCCGACGAGGCGATGCCGGCATTGGACACCAGAATATCGATGCCGCCGAATTCGACGCAGGCCTCGGCGAAGGTGGAAATGACGGCATCTTCCTTGGTGACGTCGAGCCTGACGCTGCGCACAGCATCGGCGCCGTATCTCTTGACGAAATCCTCCTGCGTGCCCTTGAGCGCTGCCTCGTCGATATCCGCCAATACCACGCAGGCACCCTCGCCGACCAGGCGCGCTGCCGTGGCACGACCGATACCGCCGGCGCCGCCGGTAACGAAGGCGACCTTGCCGGCAAGGCTCTTCGGCTTCGGCATGCGCTGCAGCTTTGCCTCCTCCAGCAGCCAGTATTCGATATCGAAAGCCTCCTGCTCCGGCAGGCCCTGATATTCGGAGACCGTGGATGCGCCGCGCATGACGTTGATGGCGTTGACATAGAACTCGCCGGCGATGCGGGCGGTCGCCTTGTCGCGGGCAAAGGAGAGCAGTCCGACGCCCGGAACCAGGAAGATCACCGGATTCGGATCACGCATGGCAGGCGAATTGTCATGCTTGCAGTCGTTGTAGTAGCGGGCGTAATCGGCACGATAATCTTCCAGCGCCTTGTCGAGACCGGCGATGACGGCATCGACATCGGGCTTGGCCGGATCGAAATCAACGATCAGCGGCCGGATCTTGGTGCGCAGGAAATGGTCCGGGCAACTGGTGCCGAGCGCGCCGAGCGGGCGGAGATTCTTCGAATTGACGAATTCGAGCACCGCGTCCTGATCGTCGAAATCACCAAGCTTGCGCTCCGCCTTGCCGATCCGGCCCCGGATTTCAGGCATCAGGCGGGCGGCGATTGCCCGGCGTTCCGTCTGCGGCAGGCTCTGAACGGCTGCGCCGCCGAAAATGGTCTTGCCTTCCGTCTTGGCGGCGAACCATTCGATCGCCTTGTTGATGATCTGAAGCGTCAGCTTGTAGCATTCCTTGGCATCATTGGCCCAGGTGAAGAGGCCATGGCTTTCCAGCACGACGCCCTTGGCATTCGGATGCGCCTTGACGAAGGCTTCGAGATCGAGGCCGAGCTGGAAGCCCGGTCGGCGCCAGGGCAGCCAGCCGATGTCGTCGCCGAAGATTTCGCGCGTCAGTTCGCGCGAGTTCTTCGAGGCGGCAATGGCGATGATGGCATCGGGGTGCATATGGTCGACATGGGTGAACGGCACGAAGCCATGCAGCGGCGTGTCGATGGAGGCGGCGCGGGCATTCAGATTGAAGGTGCAATGCGGCAGGAAGCCAACCATCCGGTCTTCGTCGGCAACGCCGCGATAGATGGTCTTCAGGCTGTCGAGCTTATCCTGATAGAGCGTGGCGAACCCGTCGAGTTTAATAGTGCCGACATCGCCGCCAGAGCCCTTGACCCACAGAACCTTGACTTTCTCTCCGGTCAGCGGATCGGTTTCCATGACTTTGGCCGACGTATTGCCGCCGCCATAGTTGGTGATACGCTTGTCGGCACCCAGCAGATTCGACCGGTAGAGCAGTTTGCCCGGCTCATCGAGATCAGCCGCATATGCGTCATCCCAACGGTTCTTCAAAAGCTGAACGTCAGCCGCCATGTCATCCTCCCTTGAAAATCAAGTCTTGCGAGCGGACCGGAACATGATGGCACCACTCTTTGTGAGCAGGATATCGCTCACACACAGTCACTTTGTCAATCGAAAACGATCATTTTCGACAATGCTGCGATGCAATATGAAAGTTTATGATCGTTTATGATTGACACCTTGTCATATTTGAGAAATAACCGCCAACAAGGAGGAGCCGATGCACGAACGTGAACGCCATCGCATTATTCTGAGCGCCGTACAGGAAAAGCCTGTGGTGACGATTCAGGATATTTCCGAGCTGACAGAGGCTTCGGAAGCGACGATACGCCGTGATATCGCTGCCCTGCACGTACAGGGAAAGATCCGCCGCGTCCGTGGGGGCGCCGAATCCATTCACCCCCCGCAGCTCGGCAACTTGGCCGGCCGCCCCTTCCGCGTTTCAGAATCGGTCAATATCGACAAGAAACGCGCAATTGCGCGCAAGGCCGCCGAACTGTGCAACCCCGGTGATGCCATCATCATCAACGGCGGCACGACCACATTCCAGCTCGTGCATTACATCTCGGCCTTCCGGCTGCAGGTGATGACCAATTCCTTCGCCATTGCCGAACATCTGGTCAAGCACTCGAAAAATACGGTGACGGTTCCGGGTGGCGCGATCTATCGCGAGCAGAGCCTGATCCTGTCGCCCTTCGACAATGATACGACCCGCAATTTCTACGCACGGCGCATGTTCCTCGGCGCGCAGGGCGTCGGCCCCCTCGGCATCATGGAAGCCGACGGGTTGCTGATCCAGAGCGAGCAGAAGCTGATGCGCCAGGCCGATGAACTCATCGTCATGGTCGATTCCAGCAAGTTCCGCCAGCGCTCCAGTCTGATCCTTTGCCCGCTTGAACAGGTGACGACGATCATCACCGATGACGGCATTTCGGCAGACACGGTGCGGATGATTGAGGGCGCCGGCGTATCGCTGATTATCGCAAATGTTTCGGCTGAGGCCGAGGAGGAAGATTCCCCGTCGGTCGCATAAAGGGACGTGGCCGCGATGGGGTGAGCATAGCCTATCAACTTGGGAGGAAGAGACATGAATATAGCAAAGAAACTGGCGATCGGCGTCGCGCTCGCCGCGACACTGATGGCCGGCACGGCCAGCGCCAAGGACATCAAGATCGGCCTCGTGGTAAAGTCGCTGGGCAACGGCTTCTTCGAAGCGGCCAACAAGGGTGCCCAGGAAGCGGCCAAGGATCTCGGCGGCGTGCAGGTGATCTACACCGGCCCGACCTCGACCACGGCCGAAGGCCAGATCGAAGTGATCAACTCGCTGATCGCACAGGGTGTCGATGCCATCGCCATCTCCGCCAATGATCCGGATGCCGTCGTACCGGCCCTCAAGAAGGCCAAGCAACGCGGCATCAAGGTCATCTCCTGGGATTCCGGCGTGGCGCCGGCTGGCCGCATCCTGCAGCTGAACCCCTCCTCGAACGAGCTGATCGGCAAGATGTGCCTGACGCTCGCCAAGGATCATCTCGACGGCGGCAAGGGCGATTTCGCCATCCTGTCGGCTACGACCACCTCGACCAACCAGAACATCTGGATCGGCGAGATGAAGAAGCAGCTGAAGGACTTCCCGGGCCTCAACCTGGTGACGACGGTCTACGGTGACGACCTTTCCGACAAGAGCTATCGCGAAGCCCAGGGCCTCCTGACCTCGCATCCGGAAGTCAAGGTCATCGTCGCCCCGACGACCGTCGGCGTGCTGGCCGCTTCGCAGGCTGTCAAGGATGCCGGCAAGATCGGCCAGGTCTATGTGACCGGCCTCGGCCTGCCGTCCGAAATGGCTGGCGCCATCAAGTCCGGCGCGACGAAGGAATTCGCCATCTGGAACCCGATCGATCTCGGCTACTCGGCAACGCAGATCGCCTATCGCCTCGTCAAGGGCGAGACCGACGGCAAGCCGGGCAGCGAAATCAATGCCGGCCGCATGGGCAAGATCAAGGTCGACAAGAACGGCGAAGCCGCCATGGCCGATCCGTTCGTCTACAACGCCTCGAACATCGATCAGTTCTCCAAGGTTTTCTGATCGAAAATCTTATCCGCAGCTCTCCGGCGGCGTCAGCCGCCGGACCTGGTTTCACTGATCCGGTACATTGCTGATGACCACAGTCCTTCAACGATCCCTGGCGGGTACACCAGCCGCGAACAATCAGGCCATTCTGGAAATGCGCGGCATTTCCCAGATCTTTCCCGGCGTCAAGGCGCTGGATGGTGTCAGCATTTCGCTTTACCCCGGCAAGGTCACCGCCCTGATCGGCGAAAATGGCGCCGGCAAATCGACCCTCGTCAAGATCCTGACCGGCATCTATCGCCCGAACGAAGGCGAGATTCTCGTCGACGGCAAGCCGGCGGCCTTTGCCAATGCGCAGGCCGCCATCGATGCCGGCGTCACGGCCATTCACCAGGAAACCGTGCTCTTCGACGAGCTGACCGTGGCGGAAAACATCTTCCTCGGTCATGCGCCGCGCACGTCCTGGCGCACCATCGACTGGAAGACGATGAACAGCCGGTCGAAGCAGCTTCTTCAATCGCTCGAAAGCGCGATCGATCCCACCACCCGCCTGAAGGACCTCTCCATTGCGCAGCGTCACCTTGTGGCGATCGCACGCGCTTTGTCGATCGAGGCCCGCATCGTTATCATGGACGAGCCGACCGCCGCCCTTTCGCGCAAGGAGATCGACGATCTTTTCCGCATCGTTCAGGGGTTGAAGGCAAAAGGCAAGGCGATATTGTTCATCAGCCACAAGTTCGATGAACTCTATGAAATCGCCGACAATTTCGTCGTCTTCCGCGACGGCAAGGCCGTCGGGCACGGTGCGCTCAAGGAAACGCCACAGGATGAAATCGTCCGCATGATGGTGGGGCGCGATGTCAAGGACGCTTTCCCGAAAGTGTCCGTCACCATCGGCGACACCGTTCTCGAGGTGGACAAATACTGTCACCGCACGGAATTCCGCGACATTTCCTTCAAGCTGCGGCGCGGCGAGATCCTTGGCGTTTACGGGCTGATCGGCGCTGGGCGCTCGGAGCTCTGCCAATCGCTTTTCGGCATAACCAGGCCGCTGTCCGGACGCCTGACGCTCGACGGTCAGGAAATCCATGTCCGCACGCCGCAGGATGCCATTCGCGCCGGTATCGTCTATGTGCCGGAAGAGCGCGGCCGCCACGGTCTTGCCCTGCCCATGCCGATCTATCAGAACATGTCGCTGCCCTCGCTGGGGCGCACCTCGCGCAAGGGTTTCCTGAAGGCAGCCAATGAGTTCGCGCTTGCCCGTAAATACGCCGAGCGCCTCGATCTACGCGCGGCCGCCCTTTCCGTGCCGGTCGGTACGCTGTCCGGCGGCAACCAGCAAAAGGTGGTCATCGGCAAATGGCTCGCGACGCAACCGAAGATCATCATTCTCGATGAACCCACCAAGGGCATCGATATCGGTTCGAAGGCAGCCGTTCACGGTTTCATCAGCGAACTGGCGGCCGAGGGCCTCAGCATCATCATGATCTCTTCCGAACTGCCCGAGATCATCGGCATGGCGGATCGCGTGCTGGTCATGAAGGAAGGCCTGTCTGCTGGCCTTTTCGAGCGCGAGGGACTGACGCCGGAAACGTTGGTGCGCGCCGCCACGGGCAACGCATAGGGAGGACGGGATGCCACGCATCCTTAAAAAACGCGAAACATTGCTCGCCGTCATCATCATCGTGATGATAGCCGGTTTCGCGACACGCGCGGCCGGCTTTGCCGAACCCGCCAATCTTGCCAATATCTTCAACGACACCTCGATCCTCATCATCCTGGCGCTTGCCCAGATGACGGTCATCCTGACGAAGTCGATCGATCTTTCCGTCGCGGCCAATCTCGCCTTCACCGGCATGGCGGTGGCGATGCTGAATGCGGCCTATCCCGACATTCCGCTGATCGCCCTCATCGTCACCGCAATCCTGATGGGGGCGTTTCTCGGCGCCATCAACGGCTATCTCGTCTGGGCGCTCGAAATCCCGCCCATCGTCGTCACGCTCGGCACGTTGACGATTTATCGCGGCATGGCCTTCGTGCTGTCGGGCGGCGCCTGGGTCAATGCTCACCAGTTCACCCCGGTCTTTCTGAACGTGCCGCGCACGCCGCTTCTCGGCCTGCCTGTGCTTGCCTGGATCGGCATCGCCATCGTGCTGATGATGTATCTGCTGCTACGCTATACGCAGTTCGGGCGCTCCGCCTATGCCAGCGGCGGCAATCCGGTCGCGGCCGTGTATGCGGGCATCGACGTCGGCTGGACGCGGTTTCTCGCCTTCGTTCTATCCGGCGCCCTGGCCGGGCTCAGCGGCTATCTCTGGGTATCGCGCTACGCCGTCGCCTATGTCGATATCGCCAACGGCTTCGAGCTGGATAGCGTGGCGGCCTGTGTCATCGGCGGCATTTCGATCGCAGGCGGCGTCGGTTCGGTTGCCGGCGCCGTGCTGGGCGCACTTTTCCTCGGCGTCATCAAGAACGCCCTTCCGGTCATCGGCATTTCCCCGTTCACGCAGATGGCAATATCAGGCACCGTCATCATTCTTGCCGTCGTCTTCAATGCCCGGCGCGAACGCAATCGCGGCCGCATCATCCTTCGGGATCAGGCTGCAAAGGATGTCGCCAGTAAGGGAGCAAGCGTATGAGCAGCGTTTCGCAAGCACCGACGGAAAAACGCGCCATTCCGGACCGTCTCGGCACGCCCTTCAAGCGGATCCTGGCCAGTTGGGAGACCCTGCTCTTCGGCGTTGCGGTCGCGATCTTCATCTTCAACTCGCTAGCGTCACCCTATTTCCTCGACCCCTACAATCTCTCCGACGCGACGTTCAATTTCACTGAAAAGGCGATGATCGCCTTTGCGATGGCGTTGCTGGTGATAGCAGGCGAAATCGACCTCTCGGTCGCGGCCATCATCGCCCTTGCCTCGACGGCGATGGGTGCTGCCGCGCAAATGGGGGTAGATACGCCCGGCCTCGTCGCGATCGGCTTGGGCGTCGGCCTTGTCTGCGGGCTGTTCAACGGCTTCCTCGTTTCCGCGCTGAAGCTGCCCTCGATCGTCGTCACCATCGGCACGATGAGCCTGTTCCGCGGCATCTCCTATATCGTGCTGGGCGATCAGGCCTATGGCAACTATCCGGATAGCTTTGCTTATTTCGGCCAGGGTTATGTCGTCTGGGTCTTCTCGTTCGAATTCGTTCTCTTCATCGTTTTGGCGATCGTCTTCGCGATCCTGCTGCATGCGACGAATTTCGGGCGGCAGGTCTATACGATCGGCAACAATGATTTCGCGGCACGCTTTTCCGGCATTCCGGTCGAGCGGATCAAGTTCATCCTGTTCCTCCTGACCGGCCTCATGAGCGGTATTGCCGCCGTGTGCCTGACCTCGCGCCTCGGTTCCACCCGCCCTTCGATCGCCCTCGGCTGGGAGCTAGAGGTCGTGACCATGGTCGTGCTCGGCGGCGTGTCGATCCTCGGCGGCTCGGGGACGATCGGCGGCGTCGTCATCGCCGCTTTCGTGATGGGCCTCGTCACCTTCGGCCTCGGCCTGCTCAACGTTCCGGGCATCGTCATGTCGATCTTCATCGGCTTGCTTCTCATCATCACCATCGCGCTGCCCATCGTCGCCAGGCGCCTCAGGACCATGAGCTCCAAATGACATCAGCTCTCGAACGCCACGCTTTCAAGATGACGCTCAACCCTGGCATGGAGGCAGAATACAAAAGGCGCCATGACGAAATCTGGCCCGAGCTGGTGGAGCTGCTGCACCAGGCGGGCGTGAGCGATTATTCCATTCATCTCGATCGCGAGACGAACACATTGTTCGGCGTGCTGACGCGGCCGAAGGATCACGCCATGGCGAGCCTGCCGGAGCACCCCGTCATGAAGAAGTGGTGGGCGCATATGGCCGACATCATGGCGACCAATTCCGATAGCTCGCCTGTTCAGAGCGATCTCGTCACGGTCTTTCATCTGCCATGAGCAAAGCGACAGCCTACCGCCGTATCGCCGTGGTCGACATCGGCAAGACGAACGCCAAGGTCGTTGTGCTCGATGCCGGGATGGGTGCCGAAATTGCCGCCGTCAAGACCTCGAACGGCGTCCTGAAGTCAGGCCCCTATCCACATTACGATATTGCGGGGCTGTGGGACTTCATCATCTCGGCCCTCGGAGGCTTCGCCCGAACGCCGGGATTCGATGCCATATCGATCACCACGCATGGCGCCTCTGCGGCGATGCTCGCCGCCGATGGCAGCCTTGCCATGCCTGTTCTCGACTACGAACACGTCTACCTTCAGGCCGTTCAGGACGACTATGACGGGTTGCGACCGAAATTTGCCGAGACATTTTCGCCGCGCCTGGCGATGGGGCTCAATGTCGGCGCCCAGATTCATTACCTGAAAAGCACCTTTCCCGACGATTTCGCCCGTGTCGCCACGATCCTGACCTATCCGCAATATTGGGCATTCCGCCTGAGCGGCGTCGCGGCCAACGAAGTGACCTCGCTCGGCTGTCACACAGATCTCTGGAATCCGACCACGCGAAGCTATTCGTCTCTCGTCGACACGCTTGGCGTCCGCGCGCTGATGGCGCCGGTACGCCCGGCTTTCGATGCGCTCGGCCCGGTCTTGCCGGCGCTTGCCGCCGACATGGGGCTGGCAAAGGGAGTGCCCGTCTATTGCGGCATCCATGACTCCAATGCCTCGCTTCTGCCGCATCTGGTGGAAAACGAGGCCCCCTTTGCGGTTGTCTCGACCGGAACCTGGGTGATCAGCTTCGGCGTCGGCGGCGATCTGGAACACCTCGATCCCGAACGCGACGCGCTTGCCAATGTCGACGCCTATGGCCGCGCCGTACCCTCAGCCCGTTTCATGGGTGGCCGCGAGTTCGAGATCCTGGCCGCCGAAATCGGCAATGCGCCTCCTGAGGCAATCGAAGCTACGCTGGAGCAGGCAATCGTCAAAGGCCTGATGCTTCTGCCCAACGTCGTCGAAGGATCAGGGCCGTTTCCCGGCCGGACGCGGCGCTGGATCGCCGATGCCTCAGCAAGCAATGCCGAGCGTCTTGCCGCCGTCAGCCTCTATCTTGCACTGATGACGGAAGCCTGCCTGGGCCTGATCGGCGCCAGGGGTCCGATTTTCGTAGAAGGACCCTTCGCGCGCAATCGCGCCTACCTCATCGCCCTGTCCGCCTTGACGAACGCCGATGTCATTGCGCTCGAGGGCTCCACAGGCACGAGCCAGGGCGCCGCTCTGCTGACGGGGATACGACCTGCCGCTGCAGCCGACAGCCCGCCCCTTCGCGCCGAATTGCCAGGGTTGATCGATTATCGGCAGGCCTGGCGCGAGGCTATAGTCTCCTAGGCCCCCGCTATGGATAGTTCGGCAGCGGCGATTTCGGCAACGCGCAACGTTGGCTCGACATGTTCGTCCTCGCCATCTTCGATCAGCCAGCTTGCTGAAAGGCCGGCCCAGGCAACGATCCATCTGAGCAGGCGGCCGCGTTCCATCCGCGCCGCCTTCGCAACGATTGCCACCTGCCGCGCGAGGCGGCCGGGAGCCGTGGCGACGGCATTATCCGGATTGCAAAAGAGATTGGCGTAGTCGAAGCTGCGTTCACCCACGAGCCCCTTCGGATCGATCGCGAGCCAGCCGCGCTCCGCAAAATCCAGAATATTGCCGTGATGAATGTCGCCATGCAGGGCCACGACATCGCGAGGCTCCGACAATAGCTTGCGCGCAGTAATCGCCGACCGAACGAAAGCACCCCCTTCGCAGTGAGCCATAGCTTCGAGCGAGCGAAACCGATGGATGAGAGGAACCAATTGCGGCAAAGCGCGCCCGCGAGCAGCATGAAGCCCGGCGACGGCCTTACAGATGATGTGGCTTGCCTCGTCGTCCCGCCCACTCCTGGCCATCTCGGCAAGTGAGCGGCTGCCAGTCGCCCGTTCAAGCAGGATGGCATCGTCCCGGTGTTCGAGAACGCGCGCGGCACCGACGCCATTCCACCAGACCATGAGTTCGGCCCCCGCTCTCTCCTCGGGTGCGACGGCGATCTTCAGCATGGCTGGCTCGCCATCGCGGCGCACGGGGAAAAGCCGGCTCGAATGGGTCACGATCGGATCGCCATCCGGGATCAGGCCCCAGAGGTCGAGATAGGCTTTCGAAACGTCATTCTCGTTCACGCGGCATTCACCCCCTTGGCACGCGTCAGGTCATGGCAGGCACCATAGCTTATGTGGATCAGCGGCATGGAGATTTCCACGTCCGGATCCATTTCGTTTTATCGCCATATCACTCGGCTCCCGGCAGCAAGCCTGCAACAACCATCCCTCGTCGAAACTTCGCGAAAATCGTCAAAATTGTCCTCGCGACGGTTATTTTCTTGCGGAATCGTCGCAATATTCCTACAGAAAATACCCTCATGGGCGCTTTCGAGATCAAAAAATGTCCGAAAGCGATCATCGGCTTCGACATCAGCCCTGTCTTCTTCAAAAGACCAGCTCACGGCAGTTTGCACGTCGAGACAGGTGATTGCGAGCGGGTTCAAAGGGCGCTGCCGCGCCCATCCAAGGAGAGATAAAATGAGTCTGAAGACATTGACGGCCGCGACCTTCGTCGCTTCGCTGGCCTTCGCACCTCTCGCGCATGCGGACATCACCATCGGCCTCATCGCGCCGCTGACCGGCCCGGTCGCAGCCTATGGCGAGCAGGTGAAGAACGGAGCGCAGACCGCCATCGACGAAATCAACAAGAGCGGCGGTGTTCTCGGCCAGAAGCTCGTCCTGAAGCTTGGCGATGACGCCGGCGACCCGAAGCAGGGCGTATCCGTGGCGAACGGCTTCGTCGGCGACAGCATCCGCTTCGTCGTCGGCCCGGTAACGTCGGGCGTCGCCATTCCGGTCTCCGACGCGCTTGCCGAAAACGGCATCCTGATGGTCACGCCGACCGCGACCGCGCCGGACCTGACCAATCGCGGCCTGACCAACATCCTGCGCACCTGCGGCCGAGACGACCAGCAGGCAACCGTTGCCGCCGATTATGTCCTGAACCACTTCAAGGACAAGAAGATCGCGATCCTCAACGACAAGGGCGCCTACGGAAAGGGCCTGGCGGACGCCTTCAAGGCGACCCTCAACAAGGGCGGCGTCACCGAGGTCGTCAACGACTCGCTGACCCCCGGTGAAAAGGACTACAGCGCCCTGACGGCGAAGCTGAAGCAGGCAGGCGTCGAAGTGATCTACTTCGGCGGCTATCATCCGGAAGCGGGCCTGCTTGCCCGCCAGCTGCACGACATCTCCGTCAAGGCGCAGATCATCGGCGGCGACGGGCTTTCCAACACCGAATATTGGGCGATCGCCAACGATTCCGCTGCCGGCACGCTCTTCACCAACGCCTCCGACGCGCTGAAGAACCCGGATTCCCAGAGCGCCGTCGCAGCCCTGAAGGCACGCAATATCCCGGCAGAAGCCTTCACGCTGAACGCCTATGCTGCCGTTCAGGTTCTGAAGGCCGGCATCGAAAAGGCCGGCAAGGCAGATGACGCCGAAGCCGTCGGCACCGCCCTGAAGAAGGGCGAACCGGTCGACACCGCCATCGGCAAGGTCACCTACGGCGAAACCGGCGACCTGACCTCGCAGAGCTTCTCGCTCTATAAGTGGGAAGGCGGCAAGATCGTTTCGGCCGAATAAGCCGTCGCATCAATGCTGTGAAATAGCGCCGGGCCACTCGCTGGCCCGGCTTTTTATTGCCAATCTGTGGCCGAGCGGCGCCGGTTCAGCAAACGGTGCGGAAGCGCTCGACGCAGGTCGCGAGAACCTCCTCGCCCGGCCGCTTCCACCAATTGTTCTGAGAGAAGATCTCAACTTCCTGCAGGCCGAAAAAGCCCGCCTTCTCGATCTCGGCGCGAATGCGCTTGAGGTCGATGACGCCGTCACCCATCATGCCACGATCGAGCAGCAGGTCCGTGGTCGGCACGAGCCAGTCGCAAATATGATGCGCAAGGATCCGGCCACCGGCACCCGCCCTGGCGATCTGCTCATGAAGCTTCGGATCCCACCAGACATGGTAGACATCGATGGCGACACCGATGCCGTCCCCCAGCAGGTCGCAGATGTCGAGCGCCTGCTCCAGCGTGTTCACGCAGGCGCGATCCGCCGCATACATTGGATGCAGAGGCTCGATCGCCAGTGGAATTCCGGCGCTGCGGGCATGCGGCAGGATTGCCGCAATACCGTCGGCGACCATTTCGCGGGCATGCACGATATCCCTCGATCCCTGCGGCAATCCGCCGACGACCAGAACAAGGCAATCGGCGTTGAGCGCAGCCGCTTCATCGATCGCGCGCTTGTTGTCGTCGATAGCGGCCGCCCTGCCCTCTGCATCCGCGGCAGGAAACATGCCGCCGCGGCAAAGGCCCGTCACCTGGAGCTTGTTGTCCGCAACGATGCGCGCGGCTTCCGCCAGCCCGATCTTATGCACCTGGTCGCGCCATGGCGCGATTGCGACGATATCCTGCTTGAGGCAGGCTTCGACCGCTTGGCGCATGTCGTATTGCTGGCGCACCGTCGCCAGATTGATGGACAGACCGTCTATGGCCATCGTGATGATCCTCCCCCGATCCCTTTATCCGCTAATCGATGCCGACCGTGGCAAGGATTGCCTTCATCCGATAGGTCGCCAAGTCCGGATCCCGCAGGATCCGCGCCGTATCCGCCAGGCGGAACAGCTCCGAAAGGTGCTGGATCGAGCGGGCGCTCTGCTGGCCGCCAAGCATCTGGAAATGATCCTGGAAGCCGTTGAGATAAGCGAGGAAGACGACCCCGGTCTTGTAGAAGCGCGTCGGCGCCTTGAAGATATGGCGCGATAGCGGAACGGTCGGCGCCAGGATTGCATGGAAGGCGTCGAGATCGTTCTGTGCGAGCTTTGTGAGAGCAGCGCTCGCAGCCGGCGCGATGGCATCGAAGATGCCGAGCAATGCGTGGGAATAACCTTGTTCGTCGCCGGCAATCAGCTCGGCATAGTTGAAATCGTCGCCAGTATACATTTTGACGGCAGGATCGAGCCGCCGGCGCATAACGATTTCCTTCTCCGCCGAAAGCAGCGATATCTTCACGCCATCGACCTTGGCCGCATTCTGGTTGATGATCGCGACCGCCGTTTCCATGGCCTGCATATCGTCGGCTGATCCCCAATAGCCCGCCAGGGCCGGATCGAACATCGAACCGAGCCAGTGAATCATGACGGGCTCTTTGACCTGACCGAGGATGCGGTCGTAGACGCGGACATAGTCGTCCGGGCTTCTGGCGGCCGCGGCAAGTGCCCGGCTCGCCATGAGAATGATCCGGCCGCCCTGCCCTTCCACATAGCCGATCTGCTCCTCGTAGGCGGCGATGACGTCGTCGATCGTGACATCGGGACCGGGCTGCAGATGATCGGTGCCGGCGCCATAGGCAATCACGGCATCCGGCCGGCCTCGGGCCGCCGACTGCGCATGGGCTATCAGCTCCTTCGCGCCGGCCCAATCCAGGCCCATACCGCGCTGTGCTGTATCCATCGCCTCCGCCACACCAAGGCCGAGACCCCAAAGATATTCGCGGAAGGCAATCGTGCGTTCCCAATCGATGTTCCGGTCAAGCCAGGGATCGTTGTCGGCAAGCGCGTCGACCACGATGTGGGCGGCGGCATAAGCCACGCGATTGAAATGATGACCGCCCGCCGGCTTTGCCGGCGCAATCAGCGGCTCGTTGGCGGCGGTAAATGGAACGATGGCGCCGTTGGCTGTCGGCAATCGAAGATTTTTCGTCATGGGATCGTCTCCTTATCTTGCGGCGAGCGATGGGACGTCGATCCATCGGCGTTCTGCCCAGCTCTTCTGCGCCAGCTCGGCCAGCTGCACGCCCTTGGCGCCCT
>NZ_JBNWDS010000009.1:0-240458 GCF_053521765.1 Rhizobium sp. A37_96
TTCGGGTTTATGTTGGTAACGCGGGGTGGAGCAGCCCGGTAGCTCGTCAGGCTCATAACCTGAAGGCCGCAGGTTCAAATCCTGCCCCCGCAACCAAATCCAACGCTACACTATCCAAAAATAGCCTAAAACTGCGATCCAGTGCGCTAAAGTGCTACGATCAATAGGGCTAAATCCCCAGCCCAAAACACAAATTCCAAAACCAACAGGTGCAAAGCGGGGCGCACGTTTGCGCGGATCTTGCGGCGTGCCTGCGGGATATATGATGCGGCGGCAGTTCAATGTCGCATCTCTGACAGGCCGAAAGCGCCAATTATGAGCGGATAGAGCAGACAAAGTCTCTGGATGCTGCGAAGTCTTACTGGCTTGGCGAGGTTTTAGAAAAAGGTCGTATGGAAGTGCTTGTTTCGCAGGCCGTCGTAATTGCGTGTGCTGGTGCTGGCCAGGATATTGCCTGACATCGCGAACAATAGGCGATCTAATCGATTTTCTCGCCGGCTATTCGTGCTCCTATTGCGGATCGGTATATCGGCTACCGTGCGCTGGTCAGCTATGCAAGGATAGACCCTACCGATGAGGTCGCGATGTCAATCGCGAAGGCGACCAAAACGACGTGAATGGTCGCGTCTCGAATCAGGGCGGGAAACCAATCATCGGTCTTTATGGTATCGAAGACATACTGGGCTTCTACCGCCAGTGCCTCAACTATGCTTCTTCGTGAAGAGCTCGTATTCGGACGACGGAGCGGTAAGCAAACGCAACGGCTTTAGTCACCATGACTGCGCCAGGTAACGCTCTCCGCCGCGTCCATTTGGAATTCGTTCAAATGCGTCTTCTTCACAAAGAGAGTGTTAGGCCAATACAGATTGCCGGCCGCGGAGACCTAGATTGATCCTCATTAAGCTATCGTCAAAATAGCTTGTGCCCTCCAATGCTGACATGAACATTGCCATTTTTCTGAATCGATACGGTCGGACCGATAGTGCCTGGGGGAGGCGGGATCGTGATCCCGTTTTTATCGACCTTTGGAATCGATTTATCCGCGACAGCCCCGACCATACTCCGGAGATGATCAAGTTGCTGTTTCAAAGAAGCAACAACATCTTTAAGGCGGCCGTTTTCATCCAGCAACGTCTTGATAACGTTTGTAAGATCATCCAATCCGCTTTTGAAATTACTCCAGCTTCGCAATAGTCCCGGGAGGAAATCGGTTATCTGACTTCCCATCAGACCGGCTGGAGGGTTGACGCCATGAAGGACCAAATCCGCAGCAAATATGCAGTCCCAGAACATGGATTGCTTGCCTGCATCGACGCTCACGTCTCTTTCCCAAACCCACTGGTACCGTGCTGTAGTGGAGGCGGGATCATAAGGACATGCATCTCGAATCATGGCTTCGACTTTGGCGGTGTGGCCCTGCGCAAGATAGGCGAAATAGGCGTTGTCCGGTGCCTGCGACGCGAGCTTGAGGGCGGCACCGTCCAGGCCGGGATCGGTTACCTGATATTTTTTCAGTAGAAATATTGCTGTTGCGGCAAGGTGACGGGCAGAGGGTGCCTTCCCGCCGCCCTGACCAGCTCCCGCCACCAACGCGTTTGCGGTAACATTTAGCGACGAAAAAAAATATGCTGCCGCCTTCTCGCCCATGTCAGTCGGAACCAGTAAATCCTGAAGGTTCTGTAACCCGTCAGCAAGGCTTTTTGCTTGTGCCCGCGTATTGGACAAGGTCGGCATTGGCGGAAGGGGATCAGGCGGTACAATATCCAAGCCGATCAGCTTTTGCAGGTTATTTATGCCGGAGTTGTACGCATTGTAATCCGCCACCAGGTGATCATAAGCGGAGAAAACGTTGTCGACGCTGGGTATTGGCGGAATTGGCAGAAGATTTGCAAGAATATCGCCTGGTGGGCATATAGACGCCGCCGCCGCCTGCTCGCCGACAGTCGATCCAACAAGAAAGATGAGCGAGCAATCCTCAGGCTTAAATAGGCAATTGTTGACACCATCATCACGAAGCGAACAGAACCTCTTGGGAATTCCCATGGGTCTGATCCATTCAATCCACTTTCGAAACCTGGTGCCATCATGAGTTTGAAGAACATAAAGGAGGAGGCCCAATACTTGGTCAGAGTTCAGGTTGGGCTGATCTGCTTTATCCTGGCCTCGTTTCATAATGGCAGGCGAACGCCACCATTGACCTGTCGCCGGATTCTGGGAGTCACGAACCGCATCGCACCCCACGTCTTCCCCAACCGCACATAGCAAGCCATTGAAGAGCAGCATATCGCCGTCATCGCATGGTTCCGGCTCCTTATACTTCGTCTCGTCATCATCCACCTTTGTGGGAAAAGCTCCATTCGATTGCGGCACAACGTGCCCCTCGGTGTCGCAGAATTTTACCTGCTTTCTCCAGAGCTCCATTCTTTGGTTGAGGTCCGTCGGGTCAATCGGCGTGGCTGATGGCGCGTTAGCTGACGGCAGAGCCTGACTGCCGGATTTGGCGTGATCTGCTGCTACTTGCTTTTGAGTGCCCCCGGCTGCCAGTTTTCTTTTGGCCAGGAGCCGCTTGTCGGCTTCGGAAAGTGGCCCGCATTTATCAGGATCCAAACCCGCAAGAACTGAATCTTCCCGGCAAGTATGATGCCGAACCCTATTTCTAAGTTCACTTCTTAGAATGCATTGCCCGGCATTCAGGTCCTCTTCACTGCATGTCTTGTTTGGATGCAGCAGGGCCTGCAATGGCATTCTGGTAAAAAGCTCGCAGTATCCGCGTATCCAGTCATCGTAGATGCAAAGAGAATATCCGGGAGGCGGGGCGGCTGTTGCTGATCCCACAGAAAGCAGCATAATAAGAATCGATGCAATAGCTACAAAGGCTCTCATAGAGGCGTCCCCCTTATAACTGGGCCTCTCAAAATATATCGAATATAGGGAGCCGTCCCCCATCAATTATGATTAGTTGCGTTGAGGTATATCTCTGGTAGGCGTATTAGAAGAATGCGCGATCAGCATCTTCGCACGGTGCCTGCAACGAGCATGATGGCCGCCCCACCTATGCGCGTCACTCGCATTCGGTGTGGACAAAAAGCTGGTTGTCATTTGATTAGGGCAAACAACTTAACGACACGACGATCGGAGTAGTCAAAGCTGTCTTCGAGGAGGCGGGAGTCGAATTTATCCCCGCCAACGGGGGATGGGTTGGGGTGCATTTTAAGAAGCCGGAATAATTCGCAAACGCCGGATATGACGCCAGCTGAGCACACTGAGATCTGAGCGCGTGCGGCCCCGCGCAGTGGGCCGCACGTGACAACGTAACTTACTCAATTCCAAAGATTGCGATCGAGCGGCTATGCGCCTCATCTCGGTCGTTCAACGCTGGCATTAAGCAATTCGTGATGCTCGATGCTGGGTCGGACACTTCTTCCGATCGTTCCAACCGGCTCACAAGCTTAACTTTTTTCGATTGCGTTCAAATGGCTATGGAGAAACTGGGCGACGACATCGTGAAATTTCCGTGGCTCCTCGGAGAACACGAAGTGGCCCGAGTGCTCAAATTCAACCAGCTTGCTGTTCGCTATCAGCCTATTCATCGCGCGACTGGCGCGCGGCGGGCAGACCCAATCATGTGCTCCCACTAAAATGAGGGCAGGGACGGCAATATTTGTCAAAGCTTCCCGGAGGTCGTACCCTGAAGCAATCACCGTCATGAAGTGGCGCATCATTTTGACGTCTGGTTTGGTCGCCGCCAGGAGGCGTCTGACAAGGTCCATATTTGCCGGGGCCGCATAATATGGTCCGACGAGCCTAAAGAATGCTTCAATCGTTTCCGCTGTGATTTCGCCCGAAAAGACTCTTCCAGCGGCCTCCAGGGCTTCGGGGGACGCGCGTGCCGCGAGAGACGGAGCTGACATCCCAGGCTCGTCCTGAATAGGAGCGACCGTAGGCGAGCTTCCCGAGAGTATCAATCCGCCCAGTCGGGTCGGATACCGCAACGCCATTTGCAATGCTACAAACCCGCCTGCAGAATGTCCGAGCACGAACGGTTTGCGCAGCCGCAACTGGGCTGAAAGAACTGCAACGTCGTCTGCCATCTGTTCAAGCGTTGCGGTTTCGAGGGGTGGACGTGCCGAGCGACCTTGCCCTCGCAGATCAACATATACGACCTGGGCGATATCTGCGAGTTTGCCGACGCCGTCCCTGAGGTACCCGTGATCAAACCCAAGTCCGCCATGAAGTGCGATGATCGTTGGCAGTTCGGACAGATGGCCATCGATACCTGTTGTCAGCGCACTTCTCTCCATATCGAAATAGAGTTCGGTGCCGTTCACCGTTGCGTGCAAGATGCAGTCTCCTTCGCGTTCAAATGCGCGAGCTGGATACTTGCCGGGTTCAGTAGAATATAGCTTTCAAAAACGATCCCATGAGCTTCAAATGTAATGCCAACTCTTTCGAGACCGACAATGGCCTCGTTGCCGACAGGGGCGCCGTTTGCTCTGGGATGCACCCGCCGGAGCCAAGGCATTTGCTACGATAAAACATATCCATGCAGGCGTAGTCGATGTGGAATATGCCGAGGATGGACCCGCTGACGACACGCCCGTCCTTCTTCTCCACGGCTGGCCTTATGACATCTATAGCTATGCCGAGGTGACGCCCTTGCTGGCTGCCGCGGGTTATCGCGTGATCGTTCCTTATTTTCGCGGCTATGGCGGGACCAAATTCCTCTCCAGCAAAACGGCGAGAAACGGTCAGCAGGCCGCTACGCGAAAAGTGCGCATGGCAGTCCGGAAAGAATAACTCAAATTGACATCCGCTCGTTCGTGGAAAGCCTTGCCTATGACTACCAAGATACAGGTGCCCAGGTGACTTTGACGACTTCGTCTGATTGGACTTTGGCAACACGCCCTTATGCACTGCGGCGCATTTTGCCCAACCTGATCGACAACGCCTTGAAATTTGCCGGGCAAGCGGAACTGGCGATCGAACGAGGTGGCGGAGGCACGCTTTTAATCCGGGTTATTGATCGAGGGCCGGGGATTCCGGAGCATCCCTGGGGCGCGCGTTCCAGCCATTCTTCAGATTGGAACAGTCCCGGAATCGCGACACGGGTGGAACGGGCCTTGGACTGGCGATCGCCCAGCAACTCGCACGTTCAGTCGGCGGGGATCTAAAGCGTGTCGCATTTATTCAGCCTCATAGCCGGCAGCCTTGAAGAAGTTCCTGCATTCGTTGATGGAGAAGAGGCTGATGATATCGCCAAGGGCTTTGGTGATGGCATCGAAGCTGCGTGCGGCTCGCTTTCGCAGAGGCGCCTTGGGTTTTGAGAAGGCCATCTCGATTGGGTTCAGGTCCGGCGAATAGGGCGGCAGGAAGAGGAGCCATGCGCCATGCGCCCTTCGCCTTGACCAGTTGCTCGGCCCTCTGGCTTTTGTGGAAGCCGACATGGTCGAGGATGACGATATCGCCGACCGACAGTGTCGGCACAAGCTGTGTTTCGATCCAGGTTTCGAAGATGCGGCTGCTCATCGGAGCATCGACGATCCATGGCGCGGTCAGGCCATGGCAGCGCAGTCCGGCAATGAAGGTCTGTGTCTTCCATTTCCCGAAGGGGGCATAGGCGGCAAAGCGCCTGCCTTTTTCAGACCATCCAGTGCGTTTCGTCAGGCGTGTGTTCGTTGAGGTCTCATCGATAAAGATGAGCCGCGACAAGGCCTTGTTGAAGAACCGCTTTCGGCGATTGATCCAAAGGTCACGCGCCCTGGCGCTCTCCGGTCTGCGCTGCTTGCTTGCCTTGAGGCTTTTTTTATTGCTCAACCCGAGCCGGTGCAGAAACCGTCCGACCGTGGCGCGGTGGACTTCAATGCCGCGTTCCGCGAGCGCAACGCACAGTTCGTCCAAAGTCGTTTCGCCACGGACGGACATCCGCTCGCGGACCCAATCAGCATGAGCCAGAAGCTTCGCACCACCAGGCGGGTGGCCCTGCCTGGCGGCGGTCAGAGATTCGGATGACCGATGCAGCATCATCATGTTGTTGACGAACCGAGGCGAAACCAGGAAATGCCGAGCCGCTTCGCGATTGCTATGTCCTTCATTCACAAAGGCAACGACACGCTCACGCAACTCGATGGGATGCGGCTTGCCCATGGTGCATCTCCTTCCATGAGCAAAGTGAATCACAGATCAGGCCAAATGGGAATCCTGAATCCGGTCAGTTGCGACACGCTTTAGATTTGGCGATAGAGGCTGCCCGATTGTTTCAGCTTATGAAGCTTACGTTACCCCCGTAACGAAAGTCAGCTATGCCGCGGGGCGTCGCCAAGCCGCGAAAAGTTGGCAGCGTCGGCGTCGGTAGACCGCGTCATGTGTCCACTCGACTGGCCGAAACTTTATTCCATTCAGTCGGGACGTGTTGATCGCCTATTGCCGTTTTGAACCCGAACGCCGGTTACACGCTCCGATTATCACCGTTGCGAAGCATGCGATTGCTTAGAGCAAAACCGAAAATGATGATCGCAGTCTGGAGTACCTCGGGCTCGTACTGAACGCTATGGCGTGATCTGGCGAAGATTTGGCGCGCCGGACGCGATTCGAACGTGTGGTCCCCGCCTTTAGAGGACAGTGTTTAACTTATGCCGCCAGTCGAGGAACAGTCCGCTCAACCAATCGCAGGAATCGGGTGTGGCGAGTCCCCGCAACCAATCCTTTCCAATCCACCAATACAATAGCACTCGCGCCAAGACTTCACCTGCCCAGGCGATCTAGCTCCGCGCTCCAAACCTCACCACCAACGCATCACAACTAAACAAATCGCCAAAAACAAAGAACAAGACACCAAAGACGTGCCGACAATAACTCGACAAGCCAACGCCTTTTAGTTGAGGCGGGCAATCGCGTCGTCGAGGTTGTCGATTGCCAATTGTTCGTGGGCGATCATGCGGTCGATGTCGATATCCCCGGTAGGCTCCTTCGCAGTTGCAGTCCGCATTTTCAGCTCCAGCAACTCGTTGCGATGGGCGAGCTTCTCTTCTCTAATTCTGATGAGCTTCAAGCGAAAATCATCATTCATCTCAGATCCCTCCGTTTGAGGCCAGCTATCTGACGTTCTCAAGCTGGCTCGTTTGCCCCATCGAAATTACTCGTGTCCTTGCCGCGATAGGTGGTTGGCTCGCCGGCCGCCTCATTGCATTGGGCGGGAGCTTCGAGCCACGCTGCCAATCCGGCCGGCACTGCGACATTCCATGCGCCAAGCGCCTCCACCCATGACAGGGGGTATCGCAGCGCGCTCGCCAGATTGATCGGCGTTCAGCGGATGTGCAAGAGGTATTCGGAAAATCGGTCTCTGGTCAGCTATCCGGCAATTTCGGATGCTGCTTTCACGGTGCCTGAGGACGCTTTAAAGTCAGGCAGACTACAATCCAGCCGCTCCCGATAATGGGTAGAGATGGTGAACAATCCTAACTGAAGAGGGTATAAACGGAAAACCGTCCCATCTTTCGGAGCCGTTTCAGCTAAAGAAGGCTTGGAGCAAAGCTTATGATGATAACCATCGGTGGCGTTATTTCGGCTCCGTATTCTCTTTATCCAATGCGGGGACGAAATCCGGTATTATGTCCGTAGCCTGCCGGCTCGCTCTCAAATCGTTTTCGTCAAAAGCGTATCGGCGCAGGAGGGCAAAAAGAGCCTCATTCATTCGAGCGCCGTCTAAAAGATCGGGACTGTCGCAAATGACGTTGATGGTTCGCTGAACGACGCGATCTATAGCCGCATCCGAATCGACAAATTTACTGGCCCACTGGCGAAGAAGGGCGCGAAGTTGAGGATCTTGCGGCAGGTCCGAGCGGCGTGGAAGGGGCATGTTCACTCCTCCTATCCTTGCAGGCGGGAGCTCATACAGGCCCTCGGTCGCCACCGCGCATAGGATGGAGTAGCGGCGACGGATTGATCGTATCAATTGGCGGGCAAGAGTCCAGCGCGAATTGAGCAGTCCAAGGGACGCGCCAGCACGCCTGTGACATCGCCGCTTGCACTTGTTTCGTAGCGCAACTGCTCCAGGGTCGCGCGTCCGTAGAAACGGGCGAGCTTCTCTTTGTCGATATAGCGTAGCACGGCGATTTCACCTTCAAGTCCGGCTGCGCGATGCGGCGACAAGGCCCGATCGGCGGTCACTTGAACAGTCAACGAGTTGAGGGGCGCAACTCAATGGCTGTTTCCAGCCGGTCAATCATGGCGGTCTTACAGGTTTTCCTTGAGAAGGATTTCGATCCTTATCCGCTCCTGCTCAGCCAGAGGTTCCCGCGCGTCCGCGCGAGCCCGCATGATGCGGATCGCGCTCCGCACGGCATGGCCAGGATCCTGCGCGATAACAGCGTCGATACGGTTGTCGCGCAGCGCCTCCTCGCTGAAAGGCGTGCGCTCGTGAACCACCACCGCGAGTTTTTCAAGATCGGTGTTCGCGGCGATTGCCATAAGGGGAACGCGCGCTTCGGAACTTAGAACGTAAACGGCGGTGACACCGCTGTTGTTTTCGAGCACCCGGGCAATGACCTGATTTGCCCGTCGCTCGTCCGCATGCGTCTCCACCGAAGGGAGAGACTTAAGGAAATGAAATTGTTCATTTATTATCGTATCAAAGCCGTGCCGGCGCTGTATGCTGTCCAGTGATTGCATCGTGTCCGCAACAACCATCACCTTGCCCGGCATTCCGCTGGCAAACGTGCCGATCAACTTTCCGGCTGTTGCGCCGGCCGCGAAGTTGTCGACACCGACGAAATCGGCGGCGGTGAGTTTCTCCTGGCCAGACAGAAATTTTACGACCTTGATGCCTCTTTCGAGAAGCCGTGCCAAAGCATCGCGTACTTGAGGCGACTCCGGCGCCATCAGCGCCACGCCGTCGACCTCGTCTTCGCCTATTCCGGCAAGGTATTTCGCGACGCCGTGGGCATCCTCCGTCTGGATTTGAGCATAGTCGATATCCGTCAGGTCAGCCTTCAGGGCCGTCCTCAAATCCTCCACGCGCCGTAACAGTTCCCGAAGATACAGGTCCCCAGACTTGGGCAGGATGAACCTGAACCGATAGCTCTTGTTGCGCGCCAGGCTGACAGCCGCCGGGTTGCGAATAAAGCCAATGCGTTCAATGGCTTCGTGGACGCTTCGAACGGCCTTCTTGCTCACGTTCGGGCGCTCGTTCAATACCCGATCGACAGTGGCGAGACTGACGCCGGCGGCTTCTGCAAGATCTTTTGCTGTAGGCCGCATGAGGGCTCCCAATCACGATTTGAATAGCTGACCTTTCTCCTAAAAATGGAAAAAACGCAAGAATTGATGTGCGCACCTCAAAAAAAGCTTGCATTGAGGTGCGCACCTCAGTTATCTCTTTGCCACGGTCGCCTGAGTGCCAGACCTGAAAGAAAGTCGAGGAACCGGGCCTGAGATGCGTTTTGCAGCGCCTCTCGCCGTGGCGCTTTGATTTGCCCCTCTCGATGGAGGTCGAGAGGTTTAACGGGAGGATACCGATTATGAAGTCTCTTTTGATGAGCTCGGCACTTGCTGCCGGGATATATATTGCCGTGTCCGGAGCCATGGCTTCACATGCGCAGGCCGCCGACCTCACGCTGTGCTGGGCGGCATGGGATCCAGCGAATGCGCTCGTGGAGCTTAGCAAGGATTTCGAGAGCAAGACCGGCAACAAGATGCACTACGAGTTCGTTCCATGGCCGAATTTCGCGGACCGCATGCTGAACGAGCTGAACTCCAGCGGCAAGCTTTGCGACCTGATGATCGGCGACAGCCAGTGGATCGGCGGCGCGGCGGAAAACGGACAATACATCAAGCTCAATGATTTCTTCGACAAGCAAGGAATCAAGATGGACGATTTCATCCCCGCGACCGTTGTCGGATATGCCGAGTGGCCGAAGAACACGCCGAACTACTGGGCAATGCCGGCATTCGCAGACGTCGTCGGATGGACCTATCGCAAGGACTGGTTTTCGCGCCCTGAACTGCAGGCCGAATTCAAGAAGAAGTACAACCGCGATCTCGCCGTTCCGAAGACCTGGGATGAGCTGACGGATATCGCGCAGTTCTTCCAGGGCCGCGTGATCGACGGCAAGAAGATCTACGGGGCTGCCATTTACACGGAGCGCGGCTCCGAAGGCATCACCATGGGCGCCATGAATGCGCTCTACAGCTACGGCTTCCAGTATCAGAATCCGAAGAAGCCCTACGATCTCGAAGGCTTCGTAAATTCGGCCGGAGCGGTCGCGGGTCTCGAAGAATACAAGAAACTCTACGATTGCTGCACGCCGCCCGGTCATTCCGACGCCTACATGACCGAAGACGTTGATGCCTACAAGTCCGGCCAGGTCGCCCTGCAGATGAACTTCACCTTCACTTGGCCGGGCATCAATGCTGACGCGAATGTCGGCGGCGACAAGACCGGCTACTTCCTGAACCCTGCCGGCCCCAATGGCGCGCAGTTCGCTCAGCTGGGGGGGCAGGGTATTTCCGTGGTGGCGGCTTCCGACAAGCAGGCAGAGGCGCTTGCCTACATAAAATGGTTCGGGCAGCCCGAAATCCAGCAGAAATGGTGGAAGCTCGGAGGCTACTCGGCCTTGAAGGCGGTCGTTGACGACCCGAGCTTCCCCACCAGCCAGCCCTATGCCAAGCCGTTCCTGGATTCCATGGCGATTGTCGAGGATTTCTGGGCCGAGCCGTCCTACGCGTCCCTCTTGCAGGCATCGCAGAAGCGTTTCCATGACTATGTGGTTGCAAACCAGGGCAGCGCAAAAGACGCGCTCGACGGGCTTGTGAAGGATTGGAAGGCCGTCTTCGAGGACGATGGCAAATACTGACGCCGACATCGGCTAGATCTTGGCCGTGAGCGTCGCGCAGGGCCGGCCATGTGGATCGAGCCGGCCCTGCCCATTATCATCTTCATGCCAAGGAGACGGATATGCTCCACTCACCGATCGATCGGATCGCCAGTGCGACTCCGCCTGCAATCGCGGCGCGCGTCAGAGGTCTGTCTGATCGCGCCATAGCCTGGCTCTTCGTCGCGCCGTCGATCGTCTTGCTGCTCGCCATCAACATCTTTCCACTGATCTGGACGGTTCGGCTCAGCTTCACCAATTTCCGGGTAAACCGGCCCAATGAACCGATACAGTTTGTGGGCTTCAGGAACTACATCAACATCCTGACGGACAGCGATATCTGGCAGAGCATGCAGGCGACCGCCCATTTTCTGATCTGGACCATCGTCCTGCAGGTGCTGATCGGCTTCTCGCTGGCCTACCTCATCAACAAGAAGTTCCGCGGCAACGACCTCTGGACGACGATCATCGTGCTTCCGATGATGCTCAGTCCCGCCGTCGTCGGCAACTTCTGGACCTTTCTCTACCAGCCCCAAATCGGTCTCTTCAATTATGTGGTCGGCTTCCTGATCGGGAGCGATCCCTCCAGCTTCTCGATGATTGCGAGCACGTCGCTGGCGCCCTGGGCGATCGTCATCGTGGACACATGGATGTGGACGCCTTTCGTGATGCTGATTTGCCTTGCGGGCCTGCGCTCCATTCCAAACAGCATCTACGAGGCTGCCGAATGCGACCGGGCGAGCAAGTGGCGCCAATTCTGGACCATCACCATCCCGATGGTGCTGCCGTTCCTGATGCTGGCTGTCCTTTTCCGCGGCATCGAGAATTTCAAGATGTTCGACCTCGTCGTCCAGCTGACCGGCGGCGGCCCGGGATCGATCACCGAACTGACGTCCATCAACCTGAAGCGTGCCGCTTTCGAGCAATGGCGCACCGGCTACGCATCCGCCTATGCCGTCATTCTTTTCGTCACCGTGTTCGGCCTCGCGTCGATCTACGTCAAAGCCCTGAACAAGGTCAAACAACGATGAGCAGCTATTCCGTAACCGAGCCGTCGGGACGTCAGAAGTGGTTTGCCGGTACTCTGGTCGTTCTCTATTCGGTCATCACACTTCTCCCCCTGTTCTGGATCATTGCGACCGGATTTAAATCGCCGGCCGATGCAATTGCCTATCCACCGAAACTAGTCTTCCAGCCGACGGTTGAGGGATATGTCAATCTTTTCACCACCCGTACCCGCGTGCCCGCGGACCAGATGAAGGCGCTCGGCGAGCCGACGACCTGGTACGACAAGCTGGTTCGCAAGGACGGCGTCATTATTACCGGCGCGTCGCGCTTTGCCGAACGGTTCTACAATTCCGTTATCATCGGCTTCGGCTCGACAGTGCTGTGCATCGTGCTCGGCACGGCGGCGGCCTACGCCTTCTCCCGCTTCAAGGTGCCGTTGAAGGACGACCTGCTATTTTTCATTCTATCGACCCGCATGATGCCGCCGATCGCGGTCGCGATCCCGATCTTCCTGATGTTCCGATCGCTTGGTCTCAGCGACACGCATGCCGGCATGATCCTGCTCTATACGGCGGTCAACCTGTCTCTTTCCGTGTGGCTGCTCAAGGGTTTCATCGACGAAATCCCGATCGAATACGAGGAGGCCGCCCTCATCGACGGCTACACGCGCTTCCAGGCCTTCTACAAGGTCGTCTTGCCTCAAGCCGTCACCGGCATCGCGTCAACGGCGATCTTCTGCCTGATCTTCGCCTGGAATGAATACGCGTTTGCGGTGCTGCTTACCTCCGGCAATGCACAAACGGCGCCGCCCTTCATACCGACAATCATCGGCGTCAGCGGCCAGGACTGGCCGGCGGTCGCGGCCGGTGCAACCATCTTCCTGGTCCCGGTCATGGTTTTCACGATCCTGCTCCGTAAACATCTCTTGCGTGGCATAACCTTCGGAGCGGTCCGCAAATGACGACGTTTCTCAATCGCCTGTTACGCCTGCGGCGCGACGCATGGGAGATGCTGGCGTCGGTCCTGATTGCGCTCGGTGTGGTCATGCTGATGCAGCCCCTGTCGCTATCGCTTTACTCGTACTCTTTCCTCGTGACGCTGGTTGGAACCGTGATGTTCATCATCGTCAGCCATTTTCCGGAGTGAACCATGGCACAGATCAGAATTGAGAATGTGCGCAAGGATTTCGGGGAGTTCAACGCGGTAAAGTCTTCCACTTTCACGGTCGAGGATGGTGAGTTCTTCATGCTTCTCGGTCCGTCCGGGTGCGGGAAGACGACCACCCTGCGGATGATGGCCGGTCTCGAACTTCCAACCAGCGGGAAAATCTACATCGGCGGTGAAGAGGTGGGGATGAAGCGGGCGAGCGAGCGCGACATCGCCTTCGTCTTCCAGATGTTCGCTCTCTACCCGCATATGAATGTGCGCAGGAATATTTCCTATCCCCTGGTGAGCCAAGGCATGAGAAAGGCCGAGGTCGCAGCGCGTGTCGCGGAGGTTGCAAAGATCCTGAGGATCGAAACCATTCTCGACAAGCCGGTCGGCGGCCTTTCCGGTGGTGACCGGCAACGCGTCGCGCTTGGACGCGCCATCGTTCGCAACCCAAAAGCCTTCTTCATGGATGAGCCGCTGGGCGCCCTCGACGCCGAGTTCAGGGAACATATGGCGGAAGAATTGCGGGCTCTGCACGATCGCATGGGCGCCACCACGGTCTATGTAACCCATGACCAGCTGGAGGCCATGCAGATGGGCGACAAGATCGTGGTGATGAACCACGGGGTCGTTGAACAATTCGGCAAACCGCAGCAGATCTACGACTGGCCGGCGACGAAGTTCGTCGCGAAATTCATCGGCTCGCCACCGATGAATTTCCTGGAGTTCGAAGGCTCGGTCAAAGCCGGCAGCGACCATGTCAGCCTCTCCGGGCACATGGTAAAGGTGCCGATGTCTCGTGACGACGGGCTCGGCAAGCTGGCGCTGGGTATCAGGCCCGAGCATATCCGCTTCAAGGACAGCTCTGCTTACAGAGGCCGGGTTATCGCCGTCGAATATCTCGGCACGACGCAGATCGTCACGATCGAGACCGCGCATGGTGAGATCAAGGCCCGGACCCCTTCAAACCAATCCGCACATGTCGGAGAATTGATCGGCCTGGATTTCGATTCCAGAAACCTGACGATCTTTGACTCCGCGACCGGAAACGCGCTTGTTTCCGAGGCTAACGAGGAGGTGTTGAACCGTGGCTGAGGTCATACTGAAAAACATCACAAAATCCTTCGCCGGCCACATGGCACTCGACGGGGTTTCGATGATCGTGCCCGACGGGGCGTTCGTCGTCCTCCTGGGTCCGACAGGCGCTGGCAAGACGACGACCTTGCGGATGGTGTCGGGGCTCGATCATCCCGATGCCGGGGAGGTGATGATTGGCGGCCGGTCCATGCGCGGGCTGACGCCTGCGCAGCGCAACGTTGCAATGGTGTTCCAGCAATATTCGCTCTATCCGCATCTGTCGGTACGCCAGAACCTGGAATTTCCCCTGAGGTCGCCGTTGCTGAAGACACCACAGCGCATGATCGACGAGAAGGTCAATGCGATCGCGGAAATCCTCCAGATCTCTCACAAGCTCGAGAACAAGGCGACGGCGCTTTCGGGCGGCGAGATGCAGCGCGTGTCGATCGGACGCGCGCTGGTAAGAAATCCGCAGATCTATCTGATGGATGAACCGCTGAGCTCACTTGATGCGAAGCTTCGCGCGGATCTGCGCGTCGAACTCAAAAGCATTCAGACCAGATCCGGCGCGACGCTGCTTTATGTCACCCATGACCAGGTCGAGGCGATGACGATGGCAACGCATGTCGGCGTTCTTCACGAAGGCAAGCTTGTCCAGTTCGGCCCATCGCGCGAAATCTACGAACAACCGGTCAGTATCTATGCAGCCACGCGCCTCGGGCAGCCACGCATCAATGTCGTTCCCGCCGAGCTTTTCCCGGGCGCGCCGGCCAAGGCCAGGTCGATAGGCCTGCGCCCGGAACATATCGATCAAGGTGATGGACAGGAGGCCACGGTTACGCGAGTGGAGCATCTGGGCGACCAGACGCGCCTGCATCTTTCGTTCAAGGAACACACTCTAATCACCGTCACCGACGCCCATACCGGGCTGAAGGGTGGCGATGCCATTAAAATCCAGCCAAACAAGCCGCTCTACTTCGACGCGGACGGCATGCGCTTAGTTTAAGGGAGGCGAGAATGTCACAATTTCTCAACAGCAAGGAAAACGCCGTCACCGAAGCAATCGACGGTCTTCTCGCTGCATCCGGCGGCGCGCTCAGCCGTCTCGACGGTTATCCGCATATCCGCGTCGTCGTCCGTTCGGATTGGGACAAGAGCAAGGTTGCGATCGTCTCGGGAGGCGGCTCCGGGCACGAGCCCGCCCATGTCGGCTTCGTCGGCAGGGGGATGCTGACGGCGGCGGTCTGTGGCGATGTATTCGCGTCTCCCAGCGTCGATGCGATCCTGGCCGGCATCTTGGCCGTGACCGGACCGGCCGGTTGCCTTCTCATCGTCAAGAACTATACCGGCGATCGCCTGAACTTCGGTCTGGCGGCCGAGCGCGCCCGGGCTTACGGATTGAACGTCGATATGGTCATCGTCGACGACGACATTGCGCTGCCCGACCTGCCGCAGCCGCGCGGTGTGGCGGGAACGCTCTTCGTTCACAAAGTCGCGGGCGCCTTGGCCGAAGGCGGCGCGGATCTTGTGTCCGTCGCCGAAGCCGCGCGCCGCGTCATTGCCGCCACCAGCACGATCGGAATGTCGCTCGACACCTGCACCGTTCCGGGTTCTCCGAAGGAAAACCGCATTCCCGCAGGCCACGTCGAGATCGGCCTTGGCATTCACGGCGAGGCCGGGGTCGAGCAGATCGAGTATTCCGGTGCGAGAGCGGCAGTCGCCGCGATGGTCGAGCGCCTTGCCGCAACGATGGACGACCGGCCTCATGTCGTCCTTGTGAACAATCTCGGCGGCACCTCGATCCTCGAAATGTCGGTCATCGTTCATGAACTCGTCCAATCGGCGATCGCGGGCAAGATCTCGCACATTGTCGGACCGGCAGCGATGATGACATCCCTCGACATGAAGGGGTTCTCGATCTCGGTCTTTCCGGCCGACAAGACGGAGCTGGGGCTTTTGTCCAGACCGGTCGCGCTTCCGGCATGGCCGGGCGTGACGGCCATCAAATCTGTTGCCGTCCTTTCCCTTCCGGACGGCCTGACGCCGATAGCCCCGCTGGCGTCCAGGCACGAACCGACCCGCCAGTTCCTGACGGATTGCTGCAATCTTCTCATTGACGCGGAACGGGACCTGAACGCACTGGATGCGAAGTCCGGCGATGGCGATACCGGTTCGACGCTGGCCGGTGCCGCCCGCGCGCTTATCGAGGCGCTCGATCGGCTTCCCCTTTCGGATCACACGCAGCTTTTCCGCGCCATGGGGCAGGAGCTCAGCCAGACCATGGGCGGGTCGTCGGGCGTACTTCTCGCGATCTTCTTCGCCGCGGCCGGGGATGGCGCGTCAAGCGGGCTGACCATTCGCGAAGCGCTGAACGCGGGTCTTTTGCGGATGCAGGAGATCGGTGGAGCACGTTTGGGGGATCGAACCATGGTGGACGCTCTGTCCCCCGCCCTCGACGCACTTGATGACGGATTGGCCCAGGCGGCAAAAGCAGCCCGGGCGGGCGCCGATTTGACCGCCACGCTCGTCCATGCCAAGGCGGGGCGCGCTGCCTACATCAATGCGAAGCAGCTGGAGGGTCATGTCGATCCCGGCGCGGAAGCCGTGGCTCGCCTTTTCGAGTATCTTGCCCTACGCACCGACGCAGCCTCGAGCAATTCCAGGAAAAGTGTATAGCGATTTTCCGTCCGGAACTGCGTAAAAACAAAGGGATAGAGCGCCTTCGCGATTCAAGAAAAATCAGAGAGGTTCCATCCATCGTCAGGCATGCACGCGATTGGTGCACGCCTGACGACTTGATCTCGGCGATGGACGTCAGGAATGACATGGGCCTCCCGCTCATCCTTGCACAGTGGAAATTGCAATATTCACGGAGCACATAGCAAGCGTGGTGATCGCGGCGGCGGATCTTCCGGTCGCGGATGCGGCTCATCTGCTTTTTTGGAGTGACGAATCGTGGATTGTGCGCCCAGCATCCAAGCCGGATCTTCAACAACGCAAACGCGGCCCTAGCATCGGGATGCCTGCTCACCCCAGCATGGTCTCTTGTCCGCCTGTCGAGACGGAGGATTGCCACAACGACATCGCGTAACTGATGGTCAAAACCGCAGTAATCTTGACGCCGATCAATGAACGGGAGCCGCGATGTCTTAGGCTTGTGTCGTCCATTACCGGCACAGGAGCTTGCATTTCATGTCCTACAAAACGGTTTTAAGTGTCGTAGCCGCTCGGCACGACGATGACGATCTGCAGACGGCCATCTCGTTTTGCGAAGCGACGAATGCGCACCTCGTTCTGCTTGTCCTCGGCTTTGGCGCCATGCCTCCCTATAGCGGATATGGGGATACGTCCGCCAGCATCTGGGTTAGCGAGCGGGAACGCGAAACGGCCGAACTCACCGCGAGGGTCGCCGCCATCAAGGCAAAGCTCGCGGTCGCCGGCATATCCTCCGAGGTCGAGGAATTCTTCTGCGATTTTCCATGGTCCTCGGACCTTCTGGGGCAGCGCGCGCTTTACGCCGATGTCACGCTGATCGGCGGACGAATGGCGTCCGATGAGAACCTGCGCGGTTTCATCGTCGACGGAGCGCTGTTTCACTCTCCGACACCGGCTCTGGTCGTTCCGCAGGGCAGTCCGCTCGCATGGCCGCCTCGAAAAATCCTGCTGGCCTGGGATTCCGGCGATGATGCCGGCCGCGTCGTTCGTCAGTCGATTGGCCTGCTGAACAGGGCCGAGCGGGTGCATGTAACCATGGTCGATCCGGTCGCCTCGCCCGGACGACAGGGAGAAGAGCCGGGTGCTGACATTGCCGCCTATCTGGCGCGGCATGGGGTCAACGTCGCGGTCGACATCATCGCCGGCGGCAGACGTCCGATCGACGATGTCCTGCGCCAGCATGCGATTGATATCGGTGCGGATCTTCTCGTCATGGGTTGCTATGGTCACTCCCGGTTGCGCGAGCGAATTCTGGGAGGCGTAACCCGCAGCATGCTCGAGCATGCGAACCTGCCCATCTTGATGGGACGCTAGGCATTCGAATTTCGACCATGCTTGTCTCCCGAGGCGTATTCGACCTCAAGCAATCATGGAATCACGCTTGCGCGGCTCGCGAAACGTGACCTCTGGTCCGCGCGGGCCGCCGCCAGCCTTGGCATCATTCGGGATCGGAGCAGACGTAGCGACCGTTTCCTGCTGAAATTTCGCTCGGAATATCTGCAACGGGCAGTGCGCAGGCTGCGCAGCGGCGCTTGATTTCGGCCTTCACGCGCGCCGGATTTTTTCCGCTTTCAATGATTTTCAATGATGGGGATTGGCATCGAGATCGGCATGGCGCTGTTCGAGACAGCGTCTCTCGGCTCGAACTATGCGCTCGCCTGTCACGCAAGAATCCTGCCTCGCCCGATACGCAACAGCAATGTCGAGGAGAACACACGATATCGCTGTACCGCTGCCATAGCCGGCATCGGACGAGGCCCGGACAGGTGACGCCGTGGGGTTTCAGGCGCCACCATGTCGCTCGAAGCGGTTGCGTTCAGATCATGCCGATGTAGGGATCGATATAGACGAGGTTATCGAAGACGGCGCGCACGCCAGGGACGTTTTCCGCGGCGACCTTCGCGGCCAGGCGCTCGCGCTCATCCAGGATGCTGCCGGAAAGTTCGGCAACGCCGTCGGTAACCTTCACCTGGACGGAGCCGCTTCTGCTCCAGCTTTGCGTTGCGAGTTCGTTTATGATTGCTGCCTCGATCTCCCGATCCTTGCCGCCGGCCGCCTGAGAGGGAAGCAGTTCGGCGAGCGCTTTCAGAAGATCGGATCGGGACACGATACCCACCAGTTTGCCGCGCGCGACGACGGGAAGGCGTTTGACGTGATGCTTTTCCATCAGTCCCACCACCTCCTGCAAGGTCGTTGCAGAGGTTACGGAGACGACGGTGGAGCTCATGACCTCCCCGACGGTGCGGCCATGCGTCGAGACATATTCGTCCGCGAGCTTCCCGGGGCTTGTCAGGAACTCCAGCAGCCAGGAGCGTTTGCGTTCGGTCTTGAGTTCGGTCCGTCTGATCAAGTCGCCTTCGCTGACGATGCCGACGAGCCCGCCGTCCGCATCGACGACGGGAAGACCGCTGATGTGATTGTCGAGCATCGTCTTTGCCGCGTCCGCGACGGATGTTTCGGGACGGACGGCTATCGCGGGTGATGTCATGATCGCGTGAACAAGCATGTAGAGCGTACTCCTCTTGAGTAAATCCATGCCATAGGGATCAGCATGTTCGGCTCAGAATAGAGGGCACACGGCTTTTCACTTTGATCACGATCAACGAAAGGTGCGGTATCCTCTCGTTGACGAACCCGCATGGGCCAATCCGCGTTTGTCTGTCCGGCCTGGTCTATCGCCGCCTCAGGTCGGGCGTCCTCGACCGGGCCGGCAAGAAGAAAATAAGGGGATTGAAATGCCATCCATTCGGTGATGACGGGGATCTCGCCAAGCACGAGCCGACGAGGGATGTCGGCGCTGGAAGAGAGGCGCTGTTCGGGCGTCGATTTCTCAATGGATGCAATCACGGCTCGCCCGGCAGCTGGTAAGGCCCGCTCAGTCGAGCTTTCCGGTGAAGACATAGCCGACGCCGCGTACCGCCTTGATGAATTGCGGCTTCTTCGGATCCGTCTCGATCTTGCGGCGCAGCCTTACGATCTGGGCGTCGATCGTGCGGTCGAACGCTTCCAGGTCGCGTCCCCGGGTGAGATCCATCAGGACTTCGCGCGTCAGCACCCTTCCGGCGTTGCGCACGAGGGCCGTCAGCATCTCGAACTCTCCGGTCGTCAGTCCGACGTCCTGTCCCTGGGGATCGAGCACTTGACGCCGACTGATGTTCAGCCGCCATCCCTCGAAACGGATGATGTCCTCGGCGGTCGGTTCCGTGCTCCGGGCGGGAGCCTGGCGGCGACGCAGGATCGACTTGAGGCGGGCATGGACCTCGCGAAGGTGAAAAGGCTTGGCGATATAGTCGTCAGCGCCGATCTCCAGCCCGACGATGCGATCGACGACATCGTCGCGGCCGGTCAGCATCATGATCGGCACGTCCGACGTGGTGCGAATTTCGCGGGCGAGATCAAGCCCGTCCACGCCGCCGGGCAGGACAAGATCGAGCAGAATGGCATCGAAGTTTTGCTGGCGCAGGCGGGCACGCATTTCGTTTCCGTCCGAAGCCGAAGCAACGGTGTAGCCTTCGTCCTCGAAATAGCGCGTCAACATCTGGCGGATGCGCGGGTCGTCGTCGACGACAAGCAGGTGCGCTTCGTGCTGGAGTGCCGCCATCGTCGATCCGGTCAATGTATCAAGCCGCCATTGTTACAGACTGTTACCAAACAGCACCGTCTTTAACACGCACGGCATCCTGGTGTCACCAGCAACGGGTCATCTGTCGTCATCGGCGACACAGAGGATCGGTCATGCTGCAGGCGAACAATATTCATCATCTGAGGGAAGTCACCAGCGCAGCGCTCCTCGGCCCGGAGCCGAATTATCTGCAGGCGCTTTTCAGAAAGCAGCCAGTCGAACATTTCGCCGCCGGCCAGACGCTGTTCTTCGAAGGCGACATCGCAAAACACCTCTTCGAAGTCGTCGAGGGCAGCCTGCGCATCTTCAAGATCATCTCGGACGGCCGTCGCGTCATCACCGGCTTTCTGCATAGCGGCGACATTGTCGGCGTCTCTCTGAAGAGCCACTATCTCTATAGCGCCGAAGCAATCGTCGATACCCGCATACGTCGCTTCTCGCGCAAGGCTTTCGAGGCCGAAGTTGCCAGCTGCCCGGAACTGCGGCCCGAGGTTTTTGCGCGGCTCTGCGACGAAATGGCCGCCGCTCAGGACCAGATGGTGCTTTTGTCGCGCAAGAGCGCCGAGGAGCGGGTCTGCACGTTTCTTCTCAAGCAGATGCCGTGCGAGCCCGGCGAGCGAGGATACAACGCCGTTGTCGATCTGCCGATGACAAGGCTCGACATCGCCGATTATCTCGGTCTCACGATCGAGACCGTCTCGCGCACGATGACGAAGCTCGCGCAAAAGGGCATTGTCTGCCCGGCCGGCCGCCATGCCGTACGGATCATGAAATACGGGCTGCTTGTCCAGCTTTCCGGTGATGGCGAATATTTTGGCGACGAGCGCGGTCAGATCGCTTACGCTGGCGCCAATCGCCATTGATCCGGAATGAAGAAGACCTCATGAGCAGCAAGAATGCCGTCGATATGTCAACCGAAAGCAAGCTGGATGACATCGTGCATCTGCTCGACGGGGTCAACCTCATCGTCCACGACTTCGACGGGGTGATCGTCCGCTGGACCGACGGCTGCGAGGCCCTTTATGGCTGGTCGCGCACGCAGGCTGTGGGAAAGGTGGTCCACGACCTTTTGTCGACGCAATTTCCGACGCCGCTCAAGGATATTCGGGAGGCGGTCCGGCGGGAAGGAGCGTGGGAAGGCGAGGTGGTGCACCGCACCAAGGATGGACGCACGCTTTTCGTCGCCACGCGCTGGGCTCTCGTCAGCCCGGCTGCTGGCGGCACGACGTTGATCATACAGACGAACAACGATGTGAGCGATATGAAGAGAGCTCAAGACGATCTTGCCGAGCGGGAGGCGCATCTGCGCTCGATTCTCGACACCGTGCCCGAGTCGATGATCGTCATCGACGAGGTGGGCACGATCTCCTCTTTCAGCGCCGCAGCGGAAAAGCTGTTCGGTTATACGGCAGCGGAAGTTTGCGGAAAGAACGTGAAGATGCTCATGCCGCAGCCGGATCGCGATGCGCATGACGGCTATATCTCGCGTTATCTGACGACAGGCGAGCGGCGCATCATCGGTTACGGCCGTGTCGTGACCGGACGGCGCAAGGACGGGTCGGTATTCCCCATGGAGCTTTCCGTCGGCGAGGCGGTGACAAAGGGCAAGCGCATCTTTACCGGGTTCATCCGGGATCTGACCAGCCGGCACAAGATCGAGGAAGAGCTGCGTCAGGCGCAGAAGATGGAAGCGATCGGGCAGCTCACCGGCGGGTTGGCGCATGATTTCAACAATCTGCTGACGGTGATCAGCGGCAATCTCGAAATGATCGAGGGCAAGCTGCAGGATGAAAGGCTCCGGCCGTTGCTGCGCGAGGCGCAGGATGCGGCGGAAGACGGCGCCAAGCTGACCGGACAATTGCTCGCCTTCGGCCGACGCCAGCCGCTCAATCCGAAACTCGCCGATATCGGTCAGCTCGTCTCGGGCTTTTCCGATCTCCTCCGGCGTACGCTCGGCGAGGCGATCGAGTTCCGCACCATCGTTTCCGGAGCGGCGAACAGGGCGCTGGTCGATGCGTCGCAATTGCAGAATGCGCTCCTCAATCTCGTTCTCAATGCGCGCGACGCCATGCCGCGCGGCGGGAGGCTTTCGATCGAGATTTCGCGCGTCCAGCTCGACGTCGACTATGCGCAGATGTATCCGCAGGTCCGCACCGGCGACTTCGTGCTGATCGCGGTGACGGACACGGGCCAGGGCATGTCGGCAGACATCAAGCAGCGCGCTTTCGAGCCCTTCTTCACGACCAAGAGCGTCGGTTCCGGTACGGGGCTTGGCCTGTCGATGGTCTATGGCTTTGCCAAGCAGTCGGGCGGTCACGTCCAGCTTTACAGCGAGATAGGACAGGGAACGAGCGTGCGCATCTTCCTGCCTGCGGTGCAGAGAGAGGATGCCGAGGCTGGCGACCGGCAGCCGGAGGAACGCGCCCAGCCCGGCATTCCCGGCGGTTCGGAAAAGATTCTCGTGGTCGAGGACGATCCGCGCGTGCGGCGTGTCGCCGTTTCGCGGCTGGTCGATGCCGGATACCAGGTCGTCGAGGCGGCCAACGGCAAGGACGCGCTTGACCGGCTGGATGAAAATCCCGATGTCGCGCTGCTGTTTACCGACATTGTCATGCCCGGCGGCATGACCGGCGACGAGCTTGCCAACACCGTCCGGGCGCTAAGGCCGGAGGTCAAGATCCTCTTCACATCCGGCTATGCCGAACCCACGATCGCGGGCCGGGAACTTGCGCATTCGGGAAGCTGGTTGAAGAAGCCCTATACGGCGCGCGAACTGGCGGAGCGCCTGCGCGAACTTCTCGACTGACGCATTTGCTGCCGCATCACCCGCGACTTCGCGCCTTTGGTGAACGGAGGGATGAAGCGGTTTCCGGCTCCGGAGGCATCCGCCGGCGCGAAGGCCGACAGCCCTCATCGGCTGCATGGCGCAGACAGCTGCCGGCTTTCGAAGGTGCTATATGGCGGCCGAGTGCCGCGCCTTGCGTGAGCTCAGATAGCTGTCGAAGTGCGCCGCGATCGACCTTGCGAACAGATGGCTGTCGGCCCCGATGGCAAAACGATCCCCGTCCACGACGAAGTGCGGGGATGTTTGTGCCAGCAGAGCCGCTTCCTGCAGGATCATCTCCGCCTCAGTGCCGAACCGGCTCCGCAATGCGGCAGCGGAAAAGCCGAAATCGCACATCAGGCGTTCGATCACCCAGCCGCGTATGCGGTCCTCGTCGGACAGCGAAAGGCCACGGATAACGGCAAGGCTGTCGGCTTCGATCATTCGCCCGTAGGCACCGGTCGACGGCGTATTCTGGGCGTGGCCCTGGCGGAAGCGGCTGATCGACGACGGCCCGAGGCCGATCAGGGTTTCGCAGGGGTCGTCGGTATAGCCCTGAAAATTCCTCGTTAGCCGACCCTCGCGCGCCGCTGCCGCAAGACTATCGGCGGGCAGGGCGAAATGATCGATGCCGATCGGCAGATACCCGGCTTCGCAGATAAGCGTGGCCGCGCCTTGCGCCTGCGCGAGCCTCGCGTCGGGGCCGGGCAGCGTGGCTTCATCGATCATGGTCTGGTGCTTCTTGAACCACGGAACATGCGCATAGCCGAAGATCGCCACGCGGTCCGGCCGCAACGACAGCGACAGCTCGATGGTTTTGCCCAGGGTCGCTAGCGTTTGGAAGGGAAGGCCATACAGAAGGTCCACATTGACGGAGCCGACACCTCGCGTTCTCAAGCCCTCTATGATCCCGCGCGTCGTCTCGAAGCTCTGCTCGCGGTTGATGGCCTTCTGAACGCGTCGATCGAAATCCTGGATGCCGAGGCTTGCGCGCGTGGTTCCGATTTCGGCCAAGGCATCCAGCCGCGCCTCGTCCATGTCGTTGGGGTCGATTTCGACGCTCACGCTCGCGTCGGCGGCAATCGCGAAGCTCTTGCGCAGCCGTCCGAACAGGCTTTTCATGTCCCCGGGCCTGAGCATGGTTGGAGAACCGCCGCCGAGATGGATCGCGCGCACGATGCCGCGTCCCGCCAGGCGGCGGCCGACCATCGCGATCTCGCGGTAAAGCATCGCGAGATAATCGGCGACAGGCGCGTAGCGAAAAGTCTGCTTGGTGTGGCATGCGCAGAACCAGCATAGCCGGTCGCAGTAGGGGATGTGCAGATAGAGCGAGATGGCCTCGTCCGGCTGGATCGCATCGATCCAGCCGGATACCGTTTCGGGCGTCACGCCATCATGGAAATGCGGCGCCGTCGGATAGCTGGTGTAGCGCGGGACATTGGTGTCGATGAGGCGGTGACTGGGGACAGATGTCATGCGGAAAGTTCCAGGATCGTGCTGTTGCGGACCCGAAGGGGGCGATGGGTGGACATGACGACGATGCGGTCTGCGAGGTGATCGGCAAGACGGGTCAGGATTCGCTGGCCCTGTGCGGCATCGAGATGTTCGGTCGGCTCGTCGAGCAGCACGATCGGCGTATGCGCCAGGAACGCGCGGGCCAGGTTGAGCCTCTGCGCCTCGCCGAGCGAGAGCATGTCCTGCCTGATCCACGCATCGAGGCCGCCGGCGGCCCGTATCCGTTCGCTGAGTTCGACGGCCTCGAGCGCATGCCACATCGCCGTGTCGTTGCCGTCGGGATCGAAGAGATTGGCCCGCACGGTGTCGTCCAGAATTGCCGCATCGTGCAGCACCAGGGTCGAGAGTGCGCGCCGGTCCTCAGCCGAGAGGCTTGTGTTGTCTGCATCGAACCTGTCTTCGCCGATCCAGCCGGCAATCTGCTTCAGCAGGCTCGTCTTGCCGGTGCCGCTCGTCCCGACAAGGACCGTCGGCGCACCTGTTCGCAGGCGAAGGTCGATCGGATCGTTGCCGATCAGCGCACCCGAGGGCGAAAGCCGCCTGAGATGCCGGCACTGAAGCTCACGGGGCGTTCCGGCCGATGCAGCGCTTGGCGTCGATGCTTCCCGATGCCCGGTCCAGCGGCCGACATCCGCGACGGCGGCATCCTTGCGCAGCCTGGCAACCACAATTCGCGACGCGCCGTTCATGGTCTCGCCCAGCGCCAGCCATGCGAATCCGAGTGCGAGCGGAAAAAGCAGCGCTTCGCCACGATCGCCGGCCAGCCATGCCGCCGCAACCACGCAAACTCCGGCGAGCGGGCCGAAGAGGGCGGCAATCCCATCGAACCCGGATTGCAGGCGGCGCAGGGTGCGGGTCTCGAGATCCGCTTGGGAAAGGGCGCGCATGGCGGCGTCACTTTCCTCGGCCCAGAGGCGCTCGGCTTTCAGGGAAACGGCGGATGCCATGGCATTCCCCATTCGCTCAGCTCCGTTGCGCCGATGCGTTCTGGCTTCGGCCCATGCCACGGCGCCGTTTCTTGCCAGACGGCGAGCGGCAAAGGCGCCGATCAGCAGCATGAATAGGATCGGCAGCAAGGACAGGGGGGCGACGATAGCGGAGCATACCAGCAGCGCGGCAAGGCCGATGGCGATCGTCAAGGAGGGCAAGCGAGCGCGCAGATGCGCGTATTCGATATCCTCGACATCGTCCAGATAATCGGCAAGCCGTGCCTCGTCGCCGAGCTGCCAACCCGCCTTGCGGATGGAAGGTGCGGCGGCCATGGATGCGAAAAGGCCGACACGATGCGACACCTGATCGGCAAGGGCAGCCTTGTGGCCCAGAAGGCGCTCGCCGTAGCGTGCCGCGGTGCGGCCGATGGCGAACAACCGGATGAATGCGGCCGGAACGTGGAAATTGAAAGTCGCGGCGGCGGCCGTCAGGCCCGCGGTCGCCACGGCGCCCAGGAACCAGGCAGACACGCCACCAAGCAGGATGCCGCAGAAAAGCGCGCAGCAGCCAAGCACGGCGGTCAACCGCCAGGTCTTTCGGGTTGCGGAAACGGGCTTGCTCATCATGCTGCCACCTCGAAGGTTCCGTCATTGCTGAGGTCGATCATCATTCGGCCAGCGGCGGCAAGCTCCCTGTCATGGGTCGCCACGACGACGAGATGCGAATGCGACATCTCGACAAGTGCCTCGCGGACAAGACCGGCAGTGCCGGCGTCGAGCTTCGCGGTCGGTTCGTCGGCAATTACCGTCCGTCCGGCGAGAAGCGCACGCGCCACCGAGATGCGAAGCTTCTGGCCGCCTGAAAGATTGCCGCCGCCACGCGTGAGCCGGGCATCCAGCCCGCCGGGGAGGAGCGCGTCATCCAGCAGGCCCACCGCGTTTGCGGCCTCGCGCAGTTTTTCGCAAGGGAGCACGGGAAGCCTCCAGGCGATCGCTTCGGCAAGCGTCCCTTCGGGGGTAAGACAGTCGGGCGAAACCCAGATGAAATCTGTAAGTTCAGGCTGACCTAATGTCACCGCCTGCTCGATGCCCGCAAGCCGGCGCAGCAAGGTCGATTTGCCGCTGCCGCTGGGCCCGACGATGGCCACGAGGCCGTGGTTGGGCAACGGCGCAAGCGGCCGGTCGAGCGCTGCGATCGCCAATCTTTCCGGTGCATCGACATCGAGCAGGCGGCCGAGGGCCGCCGCTGCGGCAAGGCCCTCGGCTTTGGCGTGGTACTGCTCCGAAAAGCGGCGGAAGGGGGCAAAATAGTCCGGCGCGATCATGAGGATGAAAAGGCTCTGCCAGAGTTCCAGATTGGAAAAGCCGGGAATCATCATCAATTTGAGATGCCCGAGACCGAGAAATACGGCGAGCAGTGCGATCGACAGCGAAGCGAAGAAATCGATGATGCCGGCGTTTATGAAAGCAATGCCGAGAACGCCCATCGTTTCGCGCGCATAGGATTCCAGCCGGCCGGCAAGCTTGGTCTCCTCGCTGGAAAGCGCGTGATTGGCAAGGATGGTCGGCAATGCGCGAATACGATCGGCAAACTGGCCGGCGAGGCGACCAAAGGCGCGTTCCTGCGCGGCTGCGCGGCTGCGGATAATGTCGCCCACCAAGGCGAAGAACAGGATCATGACGGGCGTCAGACAGATGACCAGAACTGCCGCCTGCCATGAAACGAGGAAAAGCGCGGCGGCTGCCGCCAGCGGGCCGACCGCCATCATCATCGAGGCTGCGCGATGGCCTATGACCAGCGATGCGATCGCCTCCGGGTGGCGTTGCATGGCCACGACCAGGGTTCCGACGGGCAATTGCTTCAGCTGCCGTGGCGGCATGGCGTTCAATCGCGCGGATGCGGCCTCGCGGAGGCGGATCGCCACATCCGCCTCCGCGGCGGCCTGTGCCCTGTCGGCAAGGAAGCCGGCGACAGCCGCGCCGACAAGCAGAATGATCGCGAGCGATATCAAAAGCGAATCGACGGGATCGTTCATCACGAGCTTGCCGGCGGCCACGGCGGCCGTCGCCGTGAAGCCGAGCCGCAACGCCATGCGAGCTATCTGTAGTGCCAGCACATGGTGCAGGCCGCGTGCGGCCATCCGCTGGGCGAGGGGGAGGGCGCGACATTCCGCGGCGCCCGCGTCATTGCCGTCAGGATTTGCTGTCGATGCCTTGTCGTCTCTCATGCCGCTCTTTTGGCATCGTTCCTTGTTGCTTCCGTTGATCTAAATCAACTCGCAAAGGGATTTGCGGCGTTAACAGAGGTCGATCAAGAAAGGATGTTTCCATGTTCGACCCCCTCCTTGTCGACTTATCCCGGCTTCAATTTGCCTTGACGGCACTTTATCATTTCCTTTTCGTACCCCTGACACTCGGCCTCTCCATTATGATCGCCATGATGGAAACGGTCTATGTCATGACGCGGCGAACCATCTGGCGCGACATGACCAAGTTCTGGGGCGTGCTCTTCGGCATCAATTTCGCGCTCGGTGTCGCCACGGGCATTACGATGGAGTTCCAGTTCGGCATGAACTGGGCCTATTATTCCCACTACGTCGGTGACGTCTTCGGCGCTCCGCTGGCGATCGAGGGCCTGATGGCCTTCTTTCTCGAGGCGACCTTCGTCGGCCTGTTCTTCTTCGGCTGGGACCGCCTTTCGTCGCGTGCCCATATGATCGTCACCTGGCTGATGGCGCTCGGCACGAACTTCTCGGCCCTTTGGATCCTGATCGCCAACGGCTGGATGCAAAATCCGGTCGGCTCGGCCTTCAATCCCGACACGATGCGGATGGAAGTCACCGACTTTATGGCGGTCCTGTTCAATCCCGTCGCCCAGGCGAAGTTCGTACATACCGTTTCCGCAGGCTATGTATGCGCCGCGACGTTCGTCCTCGGCGTCTCCGCCTGGTATCTGCTGCGAAATCGTCATGTCGCGCTGGCGAAGCGCTCTTTCGTGATCGCGGCGGCATTCGGCGTCGCCTCGGCGCTGTCGGTCATCGTGCTGGGCGACGAAAGTGGCTACGCGCTGACCGATAACCAGAAGATGAAACTCGCGGCCATCGAGGCGATGTGGGAAACGGAACCCGCGCCGGCATCCTTCACGGCCTTCGGCATACCCAGCCTTGCAGACCGCAAGACGCATTATGCCGTCCATATACCCTGGGTCATGGGCCTGATCGGCACACGTTCGATCGACAAGGAAATTCCCGGCATCGACCAGCTGGTGGCAAGGGCCGAGGAGCGCATTCGCAACGGCCTGGGCGCCTATGACGCGCTTGAGACGCTGAAAGTGAACCAGGCCGATGCCACGGCACGTTCCGTATTCGAGGCAAAGTCGCAGGATCTCGGCTATGTCCTGCTTCTGAAGCAATTCGTCGCGGATCCTCGCACGGCCAGCGATCAGCAGATCAAGGACGCCGCATGGTCGGCGGTGCCGCAGGTCCCGTGGCTGTTCTTCTCGTTCCGCATCATGGTGGCCTGCGGCTTTGCGCTGCTCGTCCTCTTCGCCACCTCTCTCTGGTACACGATGCGGGAAAGGGGCGCTCCGCGCTGGCTGTTCAGCCTGGCGGTGCTTGCGTTGCCGCTGCCGTGGATTGCCATCGAGCTTGGATGGTTCGTTGCCGAATTCGGTCGCCAGCCCTGGATCATCGACGGGGTGTTGCCCACCTTCCTCGCGACTTCGGAACTCGGCGTCTACAATCTCATCCTCAGCATTGCAGGCTTCACGCTGGTCTATGGCGTGCTTGCCGTCATCGAGGTGCGGCTGATGCTCGCCGCGATCCGCAAAGGACCGGAAATCGCCGACATGATCACCGGTCGCCCGCCTGTCTCGGGCAGCGAGGCGGCGCCGGCATTGCAGCCAGGCGAATAGCCAGTAATTGAAGGACCAATTCAATGATCGAATTTCTATTCAGCTATGAAACGCTGCGCATCACCTGGTGGATCCTGCTCGGCGTGCTGCTCATCGGATTTGCCGTCATGGACGGCTTCGACATGGGCGTCGGAACCCTGTTGCCCTTCGTCGCGAAGACGGACCTCGAGCGCCGTGTCGCCATCAACACGGTGGGACCGGTCTGGGAGGGCAACCAGGTCTGGTTCATCCTGGGCGGCGGCGCCATTTTCGCGGCATGGCCCGCGCTCTATGCGCTGAGCTTCTCGGGCTTCTACCTTGCCATGTTCCTGGTGCTGCTGGCGCTCATCCTGCGGCCCGTCGCCTTCAAGTATCGCTCGAAGAGGCCGGAGAAAGCCTGGCGCGCGCGCTGGGACGGGGCGCTTTTCATAGGCGGCGCGGTTCCGTCGCTGATCTTCGGCGTGGCCGTCGGCAACGCGCTTCAGGGTGTGCCCTTCCATCTGACCTCGGATCTGCGCCCGATCTACGAAGGCACGCTCCTCGGCTTGCTCAACCCATTGGCGCTCTACTGCGGCCTGGTCTCCCTGTCGATGCTCGTCATGCATGGTGCCGCCTGGCTCGCCTTCAAGGCCGAAGGCATCGTCTCGGAGCGCGCCAAGGCGATCGGATCAAAGGCGGCCATCCTCACCGGCCTGCTGTTTGTCGGCGGCGGTGCGCTGGTCTGGCTCGGGCTGCTCGGCGGCTACCGCGTCACCTCGGCCGTCAAGTGGGATGGTCCCTCCAATCCGTTGTTGAAGAGCGTCACCAAGGATGGCGGCGCATGGCTTGCCAATTTCGAGGCTCATCCCGTTCTCTGGCTGGTCCCCGTCCTCGGTATCATCGGCCCCTTCTTCGTGGCATTGGGTTTCCGCACGCGCCGGGAGGGCCTGACCTTCATCGCATCGAAGCTTTCGGTCGCCATGATTATCGCGACGGTCGGACTTGCCATGTTTCCGGTCATCCTGCCGTCGATCACCAATCCCTCGCATTCGCTGACCGTGTTCGACGCATCGTCCAGCCGCGCGACATTGCGCAACATGCTTCTGGCAACCGTCTTCTTCATGCCGATCATCCTTCTCTACACCGCCTGGGTCTACCGGGTTCTGTGGGGCAAGGTGAGCGAGAAGAGCATCGAGAAGGCCGGGCATTCGGCTTACTGAACAAGGAAAGGAGAGACTTCATGTGGTATTTTGCCTGGGTCCTCGGGCTCGGTCTGGCGGCATCCGTCGGAATCCTCAACGCGCTTTGGTATGAGCTGCGCATGCTGCGCGAGGAACCCACAGACGAAAGCGTATCATTGCCGACGCCGTGATACTGCGTATGGCTTCACTGAAGAGCATGGCCGGGGCTTCGCACGCCTCGGCCATGCAGCCATATCGAGCCTGGGCAGGCAGGAACCCTCCGCACGATTGCAATCGACAATCCGCGGTCTTTCGGCGGCCGGGTCGGCTTTGCGAGAGTGGACAAAAGGTCGCCGGGCGACCTCTATTCCAGCGTTACAGTTGCCCGACCGCTTGTCAGATCCAGGACGGTACCAACGACATCGTCGGCAATCGATGCGATGATCGTGACGTCGAGAACGGCGCCGGAGCCCGTGAAACGCTCGGCGTGAATCTGGACGCCCTCCTGTGCCAGAAGCCGTGCTTTCAACCTTGCAAGGTCGGAAAACTGCACGTCTACGGTCGCCGCTATGGTCGGGAAGACCTCTCGTTTCTCCACGGATTGAAGGCAAATTGCGGCGGTGCCGCCATAGGCCCGGATCAAGCCGCCGCTTCCCAGCAGCGTGCCGCCGAACCAGCGCGTCACCACCACCGCAACCATGTCCAGCTCGGCGCCGTCGATGGCCTGGAGGATCGGTTTGCCGGCAGTGCCGCTCGGCTCGCCATCGTCGCTGAACCGGTAGTTCTGGCCAACCCGCCAGGCCCAGCAATTGTGATTGGCTTCGGCGACCGAGTGCCGCGCCACAAATTCCTTCGCGGCCTCGATGTCCGCGACCGGGCCGGCCGTTGCAAGAAAACGGCTTCGCTTGATGTCCTGGCTGGCGGTCGTGATCGAAACGAGTGCGAACATGGCAATCTCGGCAAATGTCATTGCTGCGCTCACGATATTTCCTGTCGAAGCGCTCAAGGGAAATCCTTCGGCAGCAATGCGAGGTCGGTGGGCCATGCGTCAAGCCACAAATGCCATCCGATTTGCGGGAAGTGCCGATGCAGGATGCCGGCTGAACCATCCGGTCGTCATCGCCGGGCGTGAGCTTTGCAAAAGCAGCATGGCTAACGTGCAGGCATATGCATTTTATTTAGGCGGGTAAATGCATATGTAACAGGCATCAACAAAGGAGATAATACAATGCGAGTTCTTGAGACGATTAAACGCTTTACTGAAAAGCGCAGAGCAATACGTGAGCTTTCTGCCCTGGACGATCATGTTCTTCGTGATCTCGGCATTTCCCGCGCCCATATCCCGTATGCCGTTAACGGAAGCCGCGGCAACTGAATTTTCCCGAGGCGTACGTCTTTTGAGATACGCCTAGGCATGCAGCGCTTGACGGACATGAAGCTATCGTCGCGATAACTCATATCGACGAAAGGCCGCAGTGATAGCCGCTCTTGCGCAATCCCGGATAGGGTGCCTCAACCGAGGCGCCAGTCCGGCATACCACCCCCACTCCACCGATATAGTTGCCCATTCCGAGATCACAGTGGCGAGAATGCTCGCCCCGCATTCGACCGTGGGCTTTTGAAATTCCATTGCCTTTGGCCAGCCTCTTTCGCCATCGCTGCAGTCGGTGAGCGATATCCGTGCGCCGATCGCCATGGTACTCGACCGAATGCGGGCCGGCTGAAACAGCAGAGCCGTTCCAGCGCCCGCCTCCGTCCGTTCAGCTTGCCCGCCGTTTCAGTTTCTATTTAGACCAGCACTTCCCCATTGCGCGCGACGACGTGGCCGCCGGAAATCACCAGCCGCCGCTGCGGGCAGCGCACGAGCACATCGGGAACGTTCTCGGCGTCCAGAAGCACGATATCGGCGCGCGCACCCACCACCAGGTCATGCACGTTGCGCCCGACGAAGTGCGCGCCGCCGCGCGTCGCGAGCTCGACCGCGTTGGTCAGCTTTTCGTCGTGCCGCAGCCCGTGCAGCCTCGCGAACTGGTATGCGATGCGCAGCAGATCGCCGTCGCCGAATGGCGACCAGAGGTCGCGGATCCCGTCGGTGCCGAGTCCCAACGGCACCGAGCGCTGCCGCATCCGCTGCCACGGAAGCGGCGCGGTTCCGCCCATCGCAACGGTTGTCCATGAGACGCCTGCCTCCGCGAGCCCTTCCACGATTTCTTCCTGGACGCTCTGCGGCAGCGTGCCGAGAACGAAGCCGTGCGAGATGTTCACGCGCCCCTGGAGCCCCGCGTCGATCGTGCGCCGCATGACCTGCCGGAATTCGTAGACGCCCAGCGAACCGAAATCGTGCAGGTGCAGGTCAAGTCCGACGCCGCGCGTCACCGCAATGTCGAAGAGCCCATCCAGCTGTCCCTCGACATCGCGATCGATCGTGCCCGGGTCGAGGCCGCCAATATAGTCCGCGCCCGCCTGCGCGGCCTCGTCGAGGAGCTTCAGCACGCCGGGCCGGCGCAACACGCCGTCTTGCGGAAATGCGACCGTCTTCACCTGGATGGCGTCGCCGACCTCTTTCAGCGCGGCTTGCAGGCATTCCAGGCCTCTCAGCCCGACCTCGAGATCCACGTCGATATGCGTGCGTGTTGCCGTCGTTCCATGCCGAAGGAACTCGCGCAGGACCGAAGCTGTCGATGCCGCATTCGGTATGTCATATTTGCCGCGCTGCGCACGCTCGTTGGCGATCCAGCCTTCCACTGTCGGATGGTCGGAATAGGTATAGGAAACCCAGGGCTTGCCCCACCAGCTCTTGTCGACGTGGGAGTGGGTGTTGATGAAACCGGGCACAGCCAGCAGACCGCCGCCGTCGACGTCGCCTGCGCCGGGCGACGCAGTTGCGGGGCGAATGTCCGCAATGCGCTCGCCCTCGATGACGATATCCATCGGGTCGGCACCCCAAGGCCGCACGTTGGTCAATGTGTAGTGGCGATCAGACATGAAAAGACTCCCTCTCTGTCGTCGTTGAGACGAGCAGTGTTTGAAATGAAGATGGGCCTGCTGGCAGGCCTAGCGGACGCGGCGCAGGAATGTCGCGGTGCGCTCGTGTACGGGATTGTCGAGCACGTCGCGGGCCGGTCCGTCCTCGAGAACGCGCCCCTGGTCCATGAACACGACGCGGTCGGCGACCTCGCGGGCAAAGCCGATCTCGTGCGTAACGACGAGCATCGTCATGCCCTCGTCCGCCACCTTGCGCATCGTGGTAAGCACCTCGCCGACAAGCTCGGGATCCAGGGCGCTGGTCGGCTCGTCGAACATCATCAGCCGCGGCTCCATCGCCAGTGCGCGGGCGATGGCGACGCGCTGCTGCTGGCCGCCGGAGAGCTGGCCGGGATGCGCGCCGGCGCGCTCCGACATGCCGACAAGGGCAAGCAGATCCCGCGCCTTGTCGATGCTTTCCTTGCGCGGCCGTTTCAGGATTTTCACCGGACCGTAGATGACATTCTCCAGCGCGGTCATGTGGCCGAACAGGTTGAAATGCTGGAACACCATTCCGATGTGCTGGCGCGCCTTTGCGACCGCCCGTTCGTCCTGCTCGTAGAGAACGCCGTCGCGAAGCTCGTATCCAATGCGCTTGCCCGCCACCTCGATAATGCCGCCGTCGACGGGATCAAGGTGGTTGATGCAGCGCAGCAGCGTGCTCTTGCCCGAGCCCGATGGCCCGAGCACGCACACGATCTCACCGGTGCGCACGGTGATGTCGACGCCCCGCAGAACATGATTGTCGCCAAGCCACTTGTTGACGCCTTCGATCTTGAGCATCGTGCCCGTTGTCGCAGTGCTTCTCATGCCGCACCTCCGTTCGCTGCAGCGGTTGCCCGCTCGCTTTGCAGGCGGGGCACCGTCTTGCGCGCCTGCTGTGGCCTGGTCTGGGAGGCGTTGAAGCGCTTCTCCAGGAAGTGCTGCCCGACGCTGGCCACGGTGACAAGCACCAGGTACCAAAGGACCGCGACGATCAAGAGCGGCAGGATCTTGAAGTTCTGACCGTAGATGAGCTGGACCCTGGTGAGCAGATCGCTGCCGCCGATGACCGAGACAAGAGAGCTCGCCTTCAGCATTCCGATGAACTGATTGCCCGTGGGAGGGATGATGACCCTGATGCTTTGCGGCAGCACGATGCGCCGCAATGCCTGGCCGCGCGTCAGCCCCATGCTCATCGCCGCGTCGGTCTGGCCCGCCGGCACCGACAGGAAGCCGCTGCGGATGATCTCCGCCATGTAGCCGGATTCGGCCAGCGACAGGCCGATAAGGCCGGCCGTGAAACCGGAGATCAGCGCGTTCGTGTCGTATCCGAGGATCGTCGGGAACAGTATGGCGAGATTGTACCAGAGCAGCACCTGCACCAGCATCGGGACGCCGCGGAAGAACCACACGTATACGCGCCCGAGAAGGCTTGCGACTTTGTTCTGGCTCTGGATCATCAAGGCGACGACGAATGCGAGTGCGATGGAAATGAGCATCGCGATCACGGAGAGCTGGATCGTCACGCCCACCCCGCCGAGGACGACCGGGTGGAAAACGTACTGTGCGGTGACGCTCCATTCTATCTTAGGGTTCTTCGCCTGCGAGGCGACGAGCAGCGACAGCAACGCGACAAAGACGAGAGCGGTGACGATCTGGCCGTATTTCATCCGCTGCTTGGCGCGAATTGGCGCGTTCTGCGTCACAGGCTCCTCGCCTGGCCGCCGCACGTAATGGGCGGCGGCCAATGGGGCTCGGCGGGGATCGAGCCCATCGCCGTGGTGGTCCGTCATGGGTATCAATCCTTCGCGAGGTTAATGCCGTAGTCGTCGAGCTTGATGACCTTGACATCCCAGTCGGCCAGGATCTTGTCGTATGTGCCGTCGTCGTGGATAGCCTTCAGCGCCGCGAGGAAAGCATCGCGCAGCCCGCTATCTTCCTTGCTGAAGGTCATCCCCAGATAGACCTTTGGCTCAAAATCGATCGGCATGGAATCGAGCACGTCACCGGCCTGGCGCCTGAGGACGGATATTGCCAGGTCCGGCCATATCATCGCGTCGGTCCGGCCGGAGGTGAGGGCGAGTATCTTGTCGCCGCCCGTCGGGTAGAGCACCAGCTTCGTCGGTTCCTTGCCCTTTGCCGAGCAGGCCGTGACCATCTGGTCGACCAATCGCTGCGCGTCGCTGCCCTTGACGTCGCCGACGGTGATGCCGCAGCCCCCGTCCACCGCGCCGGTTATGCCTTTGGGATTGCCCTTGGCGACCATGAACACCGAGCCGGCCAGCTGGTAGTCGATGAAGTCCACCTGAGCCTGGCGAGCCTTGCGATCCGTCATGCCTGCGATGGCGGCGTCGAACTTATTGCTTTGCATGCCGATGAGGATCTGGTCGAAGGGTACCTTCTCCCACTGGACCGGCAGGCCGAGCTTGGCTGCCATCGCCTCCATGAGGTCGATGTTGTAGCCCTTTATGCCGGTCTCGCCGATGGGTGTGAAGTTTGCCGGCTCGAAATCGGGCTGGGTCGCAACGGTGAGCACGCCCTTCTTCCGATACTGGTCAGGCACAAGCTTGGCCAGTGGCGCGGCGTCGTTGAAACCGGCCTTCACGGTATCTCCCGAGGCTGCCGACGGGCTGGCCGCGACCTGGTAAGCGCCGCCGCCGAACAGGGTCAGGCCCGCGACCACTGTGCCGATTGCCATATAGATACGATGCTTCCAGGGGTGTCGCGATACCATCTTCTTCCTCCATTTGAAGTGTTGTCCGGTCAGCGAGGTGCGACCGAAGCCGTGCTTGTTCGGTTGTTGGTAGTCTGGTGCTGGCGCCATGCTGTCACCCGGCAACGGCAGAGCCGCTGGGAAGGGCGCTGCCATCGGCCGTTACATGCGCTCGCACATCTGGCATTCCGCTATGTCAAGACGTTCGCGAACCGCATCTCCCTTGCGGCGCCCTCCGGCAGCGAACGGCAATCCTCCCTTTTCCTCCTGCAGGTTGGCGTCGTCTTCACGCTCAACCATGGATTATCGATAATCATCGAAATCCTATATGATCCGTAGCAGCATCTTAAATCCGGCGCAACAATTATGTATGTTTGACGAGATCATATATAATGTGGAGTATGATATGGATGTGGTGAGCGAGTCGAACAGCAAAGGCGCTATGGTAATGTCCAAGATGGAAGAGGCGTTCGTGCGGCTCCGGCGCGACATTCTCGACGCACACCTTGCCCCGGAAACCCCATTGACCATTTCCTCGCTCAGCGAGCGCTACGGTCTGGGGATGACGCCGCTGCGTGAGGCCTTGTCGCGGCTCGAGGCCGAACGGCTCGTGACCTTTTCACACAATCGCGGCTATCGCGTTGCCAGCGTCTCGCATGAGGAACTGCTCGACCTGCAGAAGGCGCGCGCGACGGTGGAGACCGAGCTGCTGCGGGAGGCCATCCGGCTCGGCGACGATACGTGGGAGCAGCAACTGGTCGCCGCGCATTATGGTTTTGCCCAAGCAGAGCCGCTATATGCGAACATACCGGAAAAGGAGCTTGCGCGATGGGAGGAACGGCACGATGCGTTTCACCAGGCGCTTTTGAACGGAAGCCCATCGATCTGGCTGAAGCGCTTCGTCGCGCAAATCTATATCCAGCTGCATCGTCATCAGCGAAATCTGTTTTTCTCGCCAAGTCTCGCCGGAAGGGGTCCCAAGCACCTCGACGAACGGCAGTATACGGAACTCCTCAAGAAGGCTTCGAACATGGAGCACCACACCGCCTTGATGGAGGCCGCCCTGGCGCGCGACGAGAAGAAGGCCATTGCCCTTCTCGTCGAGGATATCGGCCTGACCCTGAGCACATATGAAACCGTTCAGCACGAGCCTGTGTCGTGATCGCCGCAAATTGCCGGCGGTAATCCAGTGGGGCGAATATCATGTCGCCGGGAATCGTAAGAGCTTGCAATTCCGCGTGGAACGCGATGTTTTGGCAAGCCGCCCGGAATCGGGCCCTTTTCCAAAAGGAGACGTAAGGTGCAAGACGAGCAAGCCGCCATCATCGAAGAACTGGGCGTCGCGGCGCAATTCGACGCCAAGTCCGAAGCGGAACGCCGCACGACCTTCTTGGCGGACTATCTGCGCGCAAGCGGCGCTCGGACTTACGTGCTGGGCATCAGCGGCGGGATCGACAGTCTCACGGCAGCGCTCCTGGCCCAGGCGGCCGTCCGCAGATTGCGTGATGGCGGGTACGCCGCCGAGTTCATCGCCGTTCGGCTGCCTTATGGGGTTCAGGCCGACGAGGCCGATGCACAGGCCTCCTTGGCGACGATCCGCCCCGACCGCTCGGTGACGGTCAACGTCAAGCCCGCCGCGGATGCCATGCTTTCCGAGGTCAAACGAGAGGCCCCCGACCTTTTCGAGGGCGCGCGCGCGGACTTCCATTTCGGCAACGTGAAGGCGCGCGAACGGATGATCGCACAATACGCGATCGCCGGAGCCGCGCGAGGCCTCGTCATCGGCACGGACCATGCGGCCGAGGCATTGATGGGGTTCTTCACGAAATTCGGTGACGGCGCCTCCGATATCCTGCCGCTTGCCGGGCTCAACAAGCGCCGCGTCAGAGCCGTGGCCAAGGTAATGGGCGCTCCGGATGGTCTGATCTTCAAGGTGCCCACGGCCGATCTGGAAACGAACGCTCCGTTGCGTCCCGACGAGGACGCCTATGGAGTGACCTACGACCAGATCGACGACTTTCTGGAGGGCAAGCCGATCGACGAAGCGGCGCGCGAGCGCATCCTGACCCAATATCGCAGCACCACGCACAAGCGTGCGCTTCCCGTGGTCCCCCTCACGTAAGGCTCTTCTAGCGGTTCTGACGATCCATGTTCCGCGGCTTCGGTGAATATCCGGCGGCGGTATTTCGCGCGGGTCTTCAATTTCGCTGCATGGACGATTGCGACATGACGTTCGGCCCCGGCGCTGAGGCTTGCCTTCCCGTCGCACCCAAGTCTCGTATCCTTGTGGAGGAAAGAAGAGAGCAGGCAAGCAACCGGCGCCTTATTGCGCGAGCATATCGGTGAGCGCATGCCGCATGGATGTACTCGAAATGCCGAAGAACCCGCCGTAGGGAAGATCAAGGTCGAGAATCACGAACATGACGCTCGCGACCGAAATGATGGCGACGGCAACGATAGCGACCGCGAGCGGGTTTCGGGGCGCCTGGAGGCCGAAGCTTAGAAAGACCAGCATCAGCCAGAAAATGAGGACGCCCAGGAATGGCGCCGAGAGCGAGCCATGGGCATCCTCGATGACGGTCCAGCGTCCGACCATGAGATTGCTGAAAAGCTGGCTGCAACGCGTCATCAGAACTTGATGGAAGGGATCGGCCGGTTGCTGGCGGGCGATGGCAAGCCCCACGTCGTTGAGAATTGTCCCCAGTGTCGGCGCTTCTCCGGTCAAGGGTAATTTTGATACGTCCGGAAGCGCCACTCCCGAGGGCGGTGGCTCTTCCGGCCATGTGCTGGCGATGACCGCGGCCGTGTAGCTGCGCAAAAGTTGTCTGTCCGCGTCCAGCGCGGAGCCGTAATTTCTCAGGCAGGTGTCCATTTCGGCGAGACTTGCGGCATAGTGGTTGCGATCATGGGATGCCGTCGTGAATGCCGTGAGTTCCGACGCCAACAGCAAGCTCATCACCAGTGCGGCAAACGTCACAAGCAATGCCGTTACAACCCGAAGAAAGTCGATCGTCTCACTGCCACGATGCGGAGCCGGCAGTCTCGCGCGCAGTATCGAGCCGGCGACGGCGCTCGTCACAAGCAGAACAAACAAAACCAGCGTCCAGATGGCTTCGCGCGGCATCCAAATGTGCTCCCGCCCCATATCGTCATCGATTATGCCATGTCTTCCGGTGGAACGGGAGGTCAAAAACCGTCGTCATCTCCCGGCGCAAAATTCCCTCTCGCTTGCGATTTTTGCCATGATGATCGTTGCCTAGCCGAGCCCGCCGATTGCCCGTGACCGATGCCTTCCGGGCATCGAAGCCCCCGCCATCGACAGAGACGTTCGCCAAAGACGAGCCATGCTTCCGAAACGGTGCTGGGCAGGGCAAGCGGAAGGCCATTTGGGTTCAGATGGCAAAACCGGAAAGAGAGGTGACAAGCACGGGGGGTGGATCGGGTTGCGCGCCGCCGCAAGTTCATTTTCGAACCGAGGCGAAATTCACTGGCCGCTTTACCAGCGCCTGCCAGTCGGCGGTCGTCAGCGCGGAAGTAACGACACACAGGAAAGGAGGTTTTCACTGGAGAAACTCGAAGGAAAATAGGTCCAAATATGGGACGAGAGGGGTATTCAGAAGAGGTCGACTTTCCGCTAAACGATGAAACGGGGCTCCACATAGTATTCATCAAAGGGTAGGGAAATGAAAAAGTTAAACTTTGCTGTCGCAGCGTCTGTAATGACGCTGTGCGCGATCACTCCTGCAAAGGCCGATGATCTCATATTTACGCTCAAGAACGGTACGAATTCGGTACTGACACGCTTCTACACGTCACCGGTTGGAGTGAACGACTGGGAGGATGACGTATTCGGGCGTGACGTACTCAATCCCGGTGAAAGCATGAAGATCACCATTGCCGATGGAAGACGCGTCTGCAAATACGATATGAAGTTTGAATTTGAAGAGAGCTCGGATCTCGACACGACCACAGATACGCAAAATCTCTGCGAAATGGACTCCTATACCATACATGAGTGAAATAGAGGTCGGGAAGTAAATCACTTCCCGACACGCTTCGCCACCTCGGTTTCAGCCATAGGCGCAGCCTGCCTCCCCGCAGGCCGTGTCAAATGCCTGTGAAACCGAGGCAAGTTTAATTGCTTGCCAGAAACGATAAGCGAATACCAATCGAGGAGATATCCAGCATAGGCCACGATTGCTTTTCTTCGCCCAGCCGATCAGACCTGCTTCGCGTGCCGAACACAAAAGCCTGGCGGCGTGGGTTTTGGAGATATGGTAGTGTTGCGCAAAGACATTCGGCGATACGTCTCCTATCCAGATTGGTGAATCCGCATCCAGTACGACGGAAGGAGCGCCTTTCGCCAGGTCATGGAGTATGCTGATTCCAGAATCAGAATGGACGAACCTAGCAATGGTATCCGGAGGATGATACCAATCTTCCCGCGTCAGCAGAAGACGAGCAAAGAGCGGCTGTGCCCTTACGAGCAACAGCGGATTGTCTTGAGACAAGGCATGTCGTTGACATCCATCGATAAGGTCCAGAGCCTTCAAGTGGATATCAAAGTAGCGACGGATAAGTTGCTCGCTCATTTCAGTCGCCCGAAACATATGGCGTCCTCCATCCGTGCTGGCGAGTGGAGTGATAAACCGATAACGCTCCATCTCCGAAAGAAAAGAGTACATGGTATTTCGGCTGGCGATACCTGTATCGGCTATTGCTTTCATCAGAGAACTTGCAGATATCGTCTCGGATTGCGATGGATCGTATCGATGCTCGAAATGCAAGGCTATCGCCGTTTGACTGAGCATCCATCGCTGCAGATCACCGACATACCGCACCTCTTTCGGCAGTGCGCGATGGGTTTCCAGAAGCAAGCTCGCTGCCAGAACCAGACCATCAGGAAAAGCGCTCATGCGGATGAGAGTTTCAGCCGAATACGCTCCTCTGGAAAGCGGTAGCGCATGTGTCGACGCGGTCATGATTACAGGCCTCAAAGCAGCAGAAAGCCGCTTCTATTGTTGAAAGATGAAGATCAACCTATTGATCCGCGTGGATTGCCAGCGAACGCCCAAGGCTCATTCGGAAATCAGTAGATGCATTCACACAGGCTCAGCCGGTAGCATTGGTCGCACACAAGCTCCCCCTGCCGCTCGGACACCGAAACGATGTGGATCACCTCCGATAGTGAAACCCGGCTGTATGATCGAATGTCCGGCCGGAAATAGCGGAGCCATGCGTACGAAGCGACAAGGCAATGGCCTCTCCAATTGCATATGAAGAGGCCCTGAACGCCAGGCAATCACAGTCGCCAGGTAATGGACTGGATCCTCAAAGGCTTCGGCGGACCGCAGAGCACTTTTGCAACGATCTCGCCCGCAGCGCAGGGCAGATGAAGATCGAAGCGCCCGAAACCATTGTCGGCGCCGCCCGGGTCGGCAGCAAGGATCTTCAGCTTGTCGAGAGCCAGCACGCCAGCCCTTTCGCGCAATGCCGCCATTTCGGTTGCGCGTTCGCGATAGGGCCGGTCCATGGCGACGTTCTCCAGGAAGATCGCGTCCGCCACCATGTCGTCCCAGCCTTCCGTCAGCAGGCGTAACAGGCCCTTCGACAAGTCGCGGACGACCGAGGGCGGTGTGTCGTCCGGCCTGCCGATTTCGGACGCGCGGTCGAGCAGCAGGTCGAGCGCCGCCGTCGTCGGTGTCCAGGCTCCCGAATAGGTCGCGTTCTCGAAAGCGACCACGCCAAGGCCGGTCTGCGGATTCCAGCGCATGTGCGAGCTGAAGCCGGGATAGCCGCCCGAGTGACTGACGATCGGACCGAAGCGGATGTGGTGTTCGACAAGGAGACCGAATCCATATCCCTTGAGGCGGATGTCGTCCGCCGGTTCCGGAGCGATCGGGCACTGGATGCGTTGCATTTCCCGTCGGCTCGCGGCCGAGAGCGGTCCTTCTTCGCCGCCGCTCGCGTGATCGAACGCGGCACCAAGCCAGCCTGCCCAGCGGGCGAGGTCATGGGTCGTGGTAACCGCGCCGCCGATGGCGGAAAAGGCACCGGGCCCGGTGAAGGGCAGCGGCAACCAGTTGCCGTCGACATCGCGGAAGCCCGTGGCCATCCGTTCCGGTGCGATCGACAGGGGATCGAAGCCCGTCTCATGCAGGCCGAGCGGCGAAAGCAGGTGATTTGCGACGAAGTCGACATAGCGCTCGCCGCTGACTGTCTCGATCACCTGCCCGAGGAGGGCGTAGCCCAGATTGGAATATTCGTACCGCGTTCCAGGCGCCGTGGCAAAGCGAACGCCGCTCTCGAGTACCGCCATGAAGGCGGCATTGGACAGCGATTCCTGCCTGTCCGCCCAAGGGTCGTCCGTCGGCAGCCCGCCCGCCATCGACAGGAGCATCCGCACCGTCGGCGCTTCCGGCCGCCCTTCCGGCAGCGTTGGCTTCAGCACCGGCACGTAATGGGTGACAGGGGTATCGAGCGACAGCAGCCCGCGATCGCGCAACACCAGAATGGCGGCCGCCGTGAAACTCTTGGTGCAGGAGGCAATGCGGAACCGAGTATGGGATGCAGGCGGACGGCCCGCCGTATCTGCATGCCCATGTCCGCCTTCGAAGGTGATGCCCGTTCGGTCGAATACGGCGAAGCGGATGCCGGGCGTCGCTCTCTGCTCGACCCGTTCGTGAAAGAGCGCATCGATCTTTTCGGCAAGCGCGTCACGCTGCGGAAGGTTTTCGAATACGGGCATGATAGTTCCTTTCGGCTCAGGGCAGGTCGGGTGCGGCGGCAAGCAAGTGACGGGTATAGTCATGCTGCGGCGCATCGAAAATAGCCTCGGTCGATGCCATTTCGACGATCTCGCCACGATAGATCACAGCCACCCTGTCGCAGAGCGACCGGACGACGGCAAGATTGTGCGAGATGAATAGTTGCGACAGCCCCATCATCGCGCGCAGATCGGCAAAGAGATTGATGATCCCCGCCTGCACCGACACATCGAGCGCGGCCGTTGCTTCGTCGGCAACGAGAAACTGCGGATCGATGGCGAGCGCGCGGGCGATGGCGACGCGCTGTCGCTGGCCGCCGGACATGGTCGCCGGGCGGTTGTCGAGCATCGTCAGAGGCAGGTGCACGCGGCGCAGCAGGTCTTCGCATCGCTGGCGGCGATCCTCCCGCCCGCTGCCGATGCCGTGCACGCTCATCAGTTCGTGCAGGAGCTGCCAGACCGTCATGCGCGGATCGAGCGAGGCGTAAGGGTCCTGAAACACCATCTGGATGGCACAGCGCTGTTGCCGCGTGCGGCGCGGATGAATGGTTTCTCCGCCGAACTGCAGCAGGCCGGAATAGCTCTGCTGGAGCCCGACGACCACCCGGCCGAGCGTGGATTTTCCCGATCCGGATTCGCCGACAAGGCCAACGATTTCGCCTGCGCCGACGCGAAGATCGACATTGCGCAGCGCCTGCATCCCGCCAGGAAAGGTGACCGAGACGCCTTCCACCACAAGTTCGTTGCGGGTCATACTTCCTCATCCCTTGCAAAAAAGCGTTCGTCTTCGGCGGTGAAGGGGGCAACCTGGCGCCCCGGCCCGCAGGGTATCAAGGCCTGTGCGGGCGTCTGGTCGCGTTCCGTCAGGGACGGTGCGGAGCTGGCAAGTCCGCGCAGGCGCCTGATCGGCCCCTTGATGCGTGGCACCGCCGCCAGCAGCGCCCGCGTGTAAGGGTGCGCGGGTGCGGCGATCAGCGCGGCCAGGTCGTCGGACTGCTCGACCGTGCGTCCGGCATACATGACGGTCAGCGAATCGCAGAATTCCGCGACCACGCCGAGATCGTGCGTGACATAGAGAAGGCCGGCGCCGAGGTCGGTCTTGAGTGCCTTGAACAGATTGAGGATCTGGGCCTGGATCGTCACGTCGAGCGCGGTGGTCGGCTCGTCGCACAGGATCACCTCCGGCTTGCTGGCAATCGCCGAGGCGATCATGACGCGCTGGCGCATCCCGCCGGAGAGCTGGTGCGGATAGGCATCGACCCAGCGGGCAGGATCCTGGATTCCGACCTGCGCCAGGAGTTCAACGGCCAGTTCGCGGGCCTGGCGGGCGCCGAAGCCCCGCCGCTCTGCGACGCCGTCGACGATCTGCCGCCCGACCTTCATCACCGGATTGAGCGCGATGGCCGGCTCCTGAAACACCATGGCAATGCCGGTTCCGCGGATCGCATGCAGATGCTTGCCGCCATCGGCCAGGAGGTCGCGGCCGTTGAACCGGATCGCACCTGCGGTTACTCGCAGATTTGCAGGCAGAAGGCCCATGACCGCGCGCAGGGTCAGGCTCTTGCCGGAGCCGGATTCGCCCACCAGCCCGCGCGCTTCGCCACGCGCCACGGACAAGGCCACATTGTCGAGCGCCCTGTAGCTTCGATCGCCGATCCAGGCTGCGACGCTCAAGCCTTCGATGTCGAGGGCTGCGTTTGTCTTTGCCGTCCGATGCATCATCGTTTCACCCTCAGCGCAGTTGCAAGCCCGTCGCCGACCAGCGACAGCCCGTAGCTTGTGACGACCACGGCCACGGCGGGGATCAGCATCAGGCTATAGGTGCCGCCGGCGAAGAAGGGTTGTCCTTCCGACATCATGTTGCCCCAGTCCGGGGTCGGCGGCACGACGCCGAGGCCGAAATAGCTCAAGGTGACGATGACGCCGATATTGGCCACGATGTCGCTCATCGCGTAGACGATGGCCTGGCTCAGCACGTTCGGCATCAGATGGCGAAAGACGATACGCGGAACGCCGAGGCCGCCCACATGCAGCGCGTCCATGAAATTGGTCGCGCTCAGCACCATCGCCTCGGCGCGGATGATGCGGGCATAGGCGATCCAGCTGACGATGGAGATCGCAACGATGATGCTCGAGACGCCGTTGCCGAGAATGAAGACCAGGCTGATGACGAGAACGTAGAACGGGAAAGCAACGACGGTATCGGCGATGCGCATGACGATCGTGTCGAACCACCCGCCGAAATAGCCGCAGAGCGCGCCGACGGTTGAGCCGATGACGAAGGGCAGCAGGACCGCGACCGACGCGAGCGCCAGATCGGTGCGCGCGCCATAGAGCAGCCGCGCCCAGATATCGCGCCCGAGATTGTCCGTGCCGAGCAGATGATCCGCACTCGGCCCCTGCAGCGTGGACAGGAAATCCTGCGCGGTGGGGTCGTAGCGGGTGAGCAGCGGTGCGGCGAGCGCCATGAGGACGATTACGCCGACGATCAGCGTGCCGAACAGAAGCTGCGGATTGTCGCGAACAAGCCGCCGGAACGGGCCGGCTGCGGCGGCGCGAGCCGTAGCGGGGGTGGATGCGGTCATCGGAGTCTGGCTCATTTCAGTCTCACCCTCGGATCAAGCAGCGTGTAGGCGATGTCGGTGAGCAGGTAGACGAGCAGCACCAGAAGCGCGAAGACCAGAGCGCTTGCCTGCACCACGGGAAAATCGCGGTTCAAAATGCCCTTCATCAGGAAGGTGCCCATGCCCGGAATGGCGAAGACGTTCTCGACCACCAGCGAACCGCCGGCGAGAAAGCCGATCTGGATGCTGAGAATGCTGAGACCGGAAATGCTGGCGTTCCGCAGCGCGTAATGCAGCCAGATCGTGCTGCTGCGCAGGCCCTTGGCGCGGGCGAAATTGACGTATTCGCTGTTCAGCGCATCGATCAGCGCCGTGCGCAGGCTGCGCATCAGCACGGGCACGATGCCGAGCGCCAGGGACAGCGCGGGCAGAAACAGCGACACGACATGCGTCCACATCGTCTTGCCATATCCGGCCACGGGAAAGATCTTCAGCCGGATGGCGAACATCACGATGAAGACCGTGGCAATGAAGAAGATCGGCGTGCCCTGGAAGATGGCAGTCAGGATTCGCACCACCACGTCGGAGAGGCCGTTGGGTTTCACGGCATTCCAGGCGGCGAGCGGGACGGCGATGACGAGGCTCAAGAGCGCGCTCATCAGCATCAAAAGCAGGGTGGGGGGCAGGCGGGTGGCCAGTAGATCGACGATCGGCTCGCGAAAGAACATCGACTGACCGAGTTCGCCCGTCACCAGATCGCGCAGGAAACGCAGATACTGGATCGCCAGGGGCTGATCGAGGCCCCATTGCTGCTTCAGCGCCGCAATCGCCTCCGGTGTTGCATGTTCGCCCAGATAGGTCCGGGCGGGATCGCCGGGGGTGAGATGCATCAGGAGGAAGGTCAGCGTCGCCGCCCCGAGCACAACGGGTATCAGCAGCATAAGCCGTCGGAATAAAAATCTCAGCATGGAAAACCGATCTCAAAAGGGACGGAGACGGACTGCGCGCTCGCGGGAGGGCGCGCAGTCCGTCGCGTGCCGCCGGATCGAGGCTGGCCTCCGTCCGCCCGGCAAAGGGAAACGGAAGCCTGGCCCCGGCGCGGCGGTTATTCCGACAGCCAGACGTTGGCGAGGTTGTAGTTGCCGGTCACATAGGGATGAAAGCCGTGAACCTTCGTCGAATAGGAGTAGAGTTCGGGCGAGTAGTACAGCGGCACCATCGGCTGATCCTTGTCCCACAGGACCTGGATCTCGTCATAGAGCTTCTTGCGCGCCGCCTGGTCGCTGATGGTTGCGGCCTGCTCGGCCTTCGCGGCGATTTCCTTGTTGTCGTAGAAGGAATACTGCACCTGCGAGCCGCCATCGTAGACCCCGGCAAAACGGATGATCTCGTCCGGATCGACGATGTCAGTGGTGTTGTAGGTAAAGCCCATGTCGTAGTTCTTGGCTTGGCGAGCGTCGCTCAAGGCTGAGGGGTCGAGCACCTGGATGGCCAGCTTGATGCCGATTTTCGCTGCCTGCGCCTGAATGATCTGCGCCATCGTGGCTTCATCTGAATTGCCGCTGCTGACCGTGATCGTGGCGCTGAAGCCATCGGGCACCTTCGATTGCGCAAGTTCCTTTTTCGCGGTTTCGAGATCGAATGGCACGCCCTTGACGTCGGCATTGTGCGACCACGAGCTCGGCGACATGTAGGCGCCTGCCGGATCGCCGTTGCCGAACAGGATGACCTTGATCAGCGCCTGCTTGTCGATCAAAGCGGCGATGGCGCGGCGCACATGCGCATCGTCGAACGGTGCCTTCGTGGTGTTGATCACGACGAAGTCCACGCGGCTCGACGGAAAGACGCCGAGCGCCACGTCGCCGCCGCCGGCCCTTAGCGCCTGCGTGCTGGAATAGGCCGGGAATTCGTTGATTTGTGCCTGGGCGCCCAGCAGCTGATTGGCGCGGGTGTTGCCGTCGGCCACCTCGTTGATGCTGATCGAGTCGAGATAGGGCTTGCCCTTCTGCCAGTATTCCGTATTGCGCAGGAAATGCGCACCGACGCCGACCGTGCGCTCCTCAAGCTTGAAAGGGCCGGTGCCGATCGGTGCCTTGGCGAATTCCTCCGCGGTCTTGCCGCCATAATTGTACGGCACGATGGAATTGGAAAAGATCGCCATGACCGAAGGCAGCGGTGCATAGGGAGCCTTTGTGCGCACGATGACGGTCTGCGCATCGGGCGTTTTCACCTCCGCGATGGACGCGTTGATGAAGCCGAACGGATTGGCCTGGTTCGATGCCTGATCGAGCGAAAACTTTACGTCCTTCGAGGTCATCGGCGTGCCGTCGGAAAACTTCACGTCCGGACGCAATTTGAAGGTCCATTCGAGGCCGTCGGCCGACTGGCTCCATTCGCTGGCGAGCCCCGGCTGCACCCCCTTGCCGTCCTCGGTGGGCAGCAACAGCGTATCGAACATCTCTTCGATAGCCCAGATCGAGCCGTTTTCCGCCGCCAGCGTCGGCATCAGCGTCTGGATGGGATCGGCGCGTACCATCACGAGGTCGCCGCCTTTTTGCGGGGCTTCCTCCGCGAATGCGCTGGTTAAGCTTGTGCCGATCAGCAGGGCCGACACCACGCCCATGCAGGTTCTGGTCCGAAACGAATTGCTCATGGTTCGAAACTCCGTAATGATTTCAACGATATGGATGTGAAGGCGCACGACAGCGGTCGGCCGAACGCTGCCGCTTCAGCGACGCCGCTTGCGGGTGTGCACAACCGCGCAGACAAGAGGTCTGATACGGGCAAGCATGTCCGCAGCCGGTGACTGATCCGGAAATGGAAGATGGAAATTATGCCGACGAGACAGGTCGGGGAGGACGCCGTTTATGCAGCATCACACCGGCGACCGGCGGTTTGCTGTCACTGCGTTCTGGCAACTATAGTTGCCTTGCGTATCGAATTTAGATTGTCAGTCTTTCGATACTATCCAATTATACGGATTTAATACTTGTTCTTTTCTAGCAATGGTCAAGATGACCTCCCCTCTGCTTGCTATTGTTGGCGGCAGCCTAATCTCAGTATGCGGCAGCCGTCAATCGGGTATTTCGGAACGTGCGCGATTTTCTCTGAAACGAAAAAGATCGCGCCAAATACGAAGATGTTCGAAGAAAAATCGCGTGAAATCCGGCTGTTAGGCCCATCCGCGGTCTGAAACCGCTATAGGAAGATCGCGTTCGGCCAGTGTCAATTCAAAAATTCTATTCAGCGGCAAACATCATAACTCATTGTTTTATAATTGTTATGCAATTTTTGCATACTTTGCTGCGCAAAGCGAATTGGTCAAACCTCATCCGCATCAGCAAAGTCTGTTCGTCATCGAAATGGCGAAGAACCGGAAATGCGGATGAGTGGGATTGTCTATTGTGAAGGCCGGTTCGTGTCCGAGGGCGAGGCCCGTATCGGCTTGCTCGATTGCGGCCTCACGCCAGCCAGCCAGCTCCTTCCACATCAAGGCAGCCCGATTGCCCTCGAAGCAGCATAGCTGCCCGAGGATCCCACCCAACTGACCATCAACAACCAAAACCAACAGAGGCGAACGAAATGAAAAACAAGGCGAAAATGCTTGGCACTGTTCTTGGCTCCCTATTGGCGCTCAGCGCGCCGGCCATGGCAAGCGAGGGCTACGGCAACTGCAAGCTTTTCGGAAAGGCCGGCACCGAACATGCGCAGACCGCCGTTCCCGGGCAGTTCACGGTGATCATCAACCTGCCTGCCGTCGGCGAGTTCAACGGCGATACGCCTGAGACCATCACCGGCGGACGCGAGTTCTGCATGGCCGTCAACATCGCCTCACGCCTCGGCATCGACAAGGTCGTCCTGAAGAACGCCTCGTTCGATTCCATCGTCGCCGGGCAGAACAAGGATTTCGATATCGCGCTCGCGCTCATCTCGGTCACCGAAAAGCGCAAGAAGGTGGTGGATTTCTCGACGCCCTACGATCACGGAGCCTTCGGCCTTGCCGCCCGCGCGAAATCCACCGTCGACGAGAAAAGCGTGAAGACCGCGAAGCTCGGCACCCAGGCAGGAACGACCATGGTGCAATGGGCACAGGATACACTGCCCGATACGAAACTTTCCGTCTTCGACGACACGGGTGCCATGTTCACGGCTCTCGCATCGGGCAATGTCGACGTGGTGATGACCGACCTTTCGGTCGTTCTGGGGCAGGTCTCCAACTCCGGCGGCAAGCTGAAGGTCGTCGGACAATATCCGAGCGGCAACGACACGGCCGGCATCTACCCGAAGGGCTCGGCGGAAAAGCCGGTGATCGACAAGATCATCGCGGACATGGCCGCCGACGGCACGCTGAAGGCGCTGGAGGCCGAATATCTGTCGGAGGCTCGCGGCGGCCTGAAGCCCGAGGACGTTCCGGTCTGGAAATATTGATCTGATGACTGATTCTCTCGCTTCGGAATCGCAGAACGAAACTGGGCGCGCCGCCGTATGGCGCGCCCAGGGCGTCACGCGAACCTATCGCGGCCGGACGAGTTTTACGCTCGTCCTTGCCGCCCTGACATTCTGCCTCGTTGCCATTTCCGCGCAGCACATTGGAAGCCAGGCGGCGTCCCAGGGGATCTCCCGGATCGCCGCGACCGTGCCCGGCCTCGTCGCGGCGATCGCGGCGGGCCTGGTGCTGCTGATGGCAATCCGGGCCTTTGCAAAGTCTCTTGCCGCAGGGCGCAGCTCCGACCTGCATGCCGCGCGCGCGCTCGGGGCGGACGCTTCTCTCGGTGCATGGAAGGCGTTGTCCTGGTCAGGCGCTCTGCTGATCGTGACGGGCGCAGCCTGGTTTATGGCGCTCAACGATGCCGCCGTCAGCCGAACCTTCTTCGATCTCGCCCTGATCCGCAGTTCAGCGGGCAAGGTGTTGTGGGCCTTCGGCACCAACGTCGCCATCTTCGCCGTCTCGGCGGTGCTGATCCTCATCTGGTCGCTTCTGGTGGCGATCGCACGGACCATACCGGGCGAGGCGGGGCGACCGCTTCGGTTTCTCGCCATCGCCTATGGCGATCTCTTACGTGGCCTGCCGGCGATCATCACGATCTATCTCATCGGTTTCGGCCTGCCATTGACCGACTTGCCCATCCTGTCGGATTTGAGCTCGACCTCCTATGCGATCATCGCCCTGACGCTGACCTACGGAGCCTATACGTCCGAGGTCTATCGCGCCGGCATCGAAGGCGTGCATCACAGCCAGGTTGCGGCGGCCCGTTCGCTGGGGCTTAGCCATGCGAAAACCATGCGCTACGTCGTGGTGCCGCTTGCGGTGCGCAACATCATTCCGCCGCTGATGAACAACTGCATCAGCCTTCAGAAGGATACCGCCCTGGTCGCGATCATCGGCACCATCGATGCCTTCAACCAGTCGAAAATTATCGCGGCCAACAACTTCAACCTATCGGCGGTGACCACGGTGGCCATCCTGTTCATCGTCATCACCATTCCGCAGGCGCGGCTCGTCGACAGGCTGATCGAGCGCGATCGCCGACGGATACGGGCGGGAGGCTGAGCATCCATGACACTTTTGGAAATAGACCATGTCACCAAGCGCTACGGCGCATTGGAGGTCATCTCGGATCTCTCGTTGGGCGTTGCCGAACATGAGGTCGTCTGCCTGATCGGACCGTCCGGCTGCGGTAAGTCCACCCTTCTGCGCTGCGTGAACCGGCTCGAGGAAATATCGTCCGGCCAGATCCGCATCCATGGCGATCAGATCACCGGACCGGGCGTGGACCTGGACCGGGTGCGCCGCGATATCGGCATCGTGTTTCAGGGATACAACCTGTTTCCCCATATGACCGTTCTGGAAAATACCGTCCTGGCTCCCACCAAGGTCCTCGGCATGAGCCGACGCGAGGCGGAAGAGAAGGCGATGGTCTTCCTGAACCGCATCGGGCTGGCGCACAAGGCCAAGGATTACCCGGATCGCCTCTCCGGAGGCCAGCAGCAGCGCGTCGCCATTGTGCGGGCGCTGATGATGGATCCGATGCTGCTGCTCCTCGACGAGATCACGTCGGCGCTCGATCCGGAGCTGGTCTCCGAGGTGTTGGATATCGTTCGCGACCTTGCGGCACGCGGCATGACCATGATCCTTGCGACCCACGAAATGGGTTTCGCACGGGAGGTTGCCAACCGCATCTGTTTCCTTCAGGCCGGAAAAGTCTATGAACAGGGCCCGCCCGCCGATATTTTCGGCAATCCGCAAGGGGAGCGCACGCAGGCGTTCCTGAAAAGCCTGAAGAAGGCCGGACGTTTGTAGACCAGAGGACATTCAGATGACGACTGCACGCCAATTGGGCCTGTGGGCCGATGGGGAAAACAGCCTGCTTCCCGGGCCGCTGAACGCCATCACCGATGTTGCCGGGATAGCGGTCGGGCACCGCACCCTGTCCGGTGCGGGCCTTGCAACCGGCGTGACGGCAATCGTCCCGCACCAGGGCGATCTCTTTCGCCAGAAGGTGCGGGCCGCCGTCGAGGTGATCAACGGCTTCGGCAAATCCACGGGCCTTGTCCAGATCGCGGAACTCGGGACGATCGAAACGCCGATCCTGCTCACCAATACCTTTGGTGTCGCCGCCTGCACAGAGGCCTTGATCCAGCGCGCCATCGCGGCCAACCCCGACATCGGGCGGAAAACCTCGACCGTCAACGCAGTGGTCTGCGAATGCAATGACGGCTCCATAAACGACATTCAGGCGCTCGCCGTCACGCGCCAGGATGCCTTTGCGGCCCTGGACGCGGCGGCATCCGGCCCTGTCGAGCAGGGGGCTGTCGGTGCGGGCACCGGCATGACCGCCTTCGGCTTCAAGGCGGGGATCGGCACGGCTTCCCGCCGGATGCGCATCGCAGGGCAGGATTTCACGCTTGGCGCACTGGTTCTCGCGAACTTCGGCCGCGCCGGCGACCTGGTTCTGCCTGATGGCCGCAGGCCGCAGCCGCATGGGCTGAGCGCTCCGGAAAAAGGCTCGGTCATCGTCATCCTTGCCACCGACCTGCCGCTTGGCGATCGGCAATTGCAGCGGGTGACGCGACGGGCCGGCGCGGGCCTCGCGCGGCTCGGGGCATTCTGGGGACATGGCTCGGGCGATATTGTCGTGGGCTTCACCACGGCGGATCCGGTGGCGCACGAGGCGCCGCCCTTCCAGGCCGTCCGCTGCCTCGACAACAACCTCATCGACCTGCCGTTTCGCGCTGCTGCGGAAGCTACTCAGGAAGCCGTTCTGAACGCGCTTTGCGCCGCGCCCGCCACATCGGGCAGAACGGGACGGCACTATCCCTCACTGGCCGACTGGGCAAAGGAGATCCAAGAATGAAAGTCTTTCTATCCGCCGATATAGAGGGAACCGCCGGCATCGCTCATTGGGACGAAGCCGAGCGCACGCATGCCGACTATGCGGAGTTTCGCAATCTGATGACTGCGGAAGTCGTCGCGGCGTGCGAGGGTGCGCGCGCGGCAGGCGCGAGCGAAGTCCTGATCAAGGATGCCCATGACAGCGGACGCAACCTTATTCTGGATCGGCTTCCGCCCTATGCGCGGATCATGCGCGGATGGTCCGGTCATCCGGACGGCATGATGTTCGGGTTGAGCTCCGACTTCGCGGCTGCGATCTACACCGGCTATCACTCCAAGGCGGGTTCCGAGGCCAATCCTCTTGCCCATACGACGACGCTTCGCATATCGCGCCTTCTTCTCAACGGAGAGGTGGCCTCGGAATTCACGATCAATGCGCTTTGCGCGGCACGCCATGGCGTTCGCTCGGCTTTTCTCGCTGGAGACGCCGAGATCTGTGCGGATGCCGGAGTGCTCGTTCCCGGCATCCGCACGGTGCCGACCATGGAAGGGTTTGGCCGCGCCGCCCTGTCGATCACGCCGGCGCGCGCGCGCGACGAGATCAGGGAGGGCGTAGAGGCTGCGATCTCCGCCCTTGCCGCCGGACCGACTGCACAATTGCCTTCTCTGGAAGGCCCCTTCGAGGTGGTGATCGAATTCGTCAATGCCACGGACGCCTGGCGAGTTCGCTGGTATCCCGGGGCCTACGCCTCCGGCCCGAGGGCGGTCGGCTTCAAGGCGAAAGATTTCTTCGAGATCCAGCGCGCATTGCGCTTTCTGACGTCGTGACCAGCTTCGCTCTCCGAAGCACGGCCGCGGCGCCTATCTCAGAAATTGCCTGAAGCGCCGCAAAGCAAAGAAAAACAGGACCATGCCGATCGCGAGCAATGACAAAAGCTGCGGCCAGACGACGTCGATGCCGGCGCCTCGGAAGAGAACGGATTGCGCCAGGATCACGAAATGCGTGTTCGGTGCCAGTAGCATGATGTATTGAATGATATCGGGCATGCTCTCGCGCGGCGTCATGGCACCGGACAGGACCTGAAGCGGCAAGAGGACGAGAATGAGGAGCAGGCCGAATTGCGGCATGGAGCCCGCGACGGTCGCCAGGAAGATCCCCATGGCCGTCGTCGCAAAAAGCTGCAGCGCCGTTCCAAGCAGAAAAAGCGTCATCGCCCCTTCGATGGGAACGGCAAGCAGGCCTTTGACAACGACGAAGATCGAGAACGCCGTTGCGACCAGAACCACGAGGCCCATCGACCAGATCTTGCTGACCATGATCTCCAGCGGGGTCACGGGCATGACGAGCAGATGCTCGATCGTCCCGTGTTCCTTTTCCCGGATGAGGGCAGCGCCCGTCAGGACGATCGAAAGCATCGTGATCGAGGTGATGATGTTGTTGATCGATCCGAACCAGGATTTGTTGAGTTGCGGATTGAATCTCGCCCGCAATGTCAGGTCCACCGGCACATTGCTGGCGGCACGATAGCGGTTCATGAACTCGTCGACTTCGCTTGTCACGATCGTCTGGATATAGCCGCTGCCAGTGAACGCCTGGCTCATGCGGGTCGCATCGACATTGAGCTGAAGTGCCGGCTGCTGCCCCGCCATGACCTTTCGCTGAAAATCCGGCGGGATGTTCAGCGCGAACGTGTCCAGGCCCGCATCCATCCGCTGATCCATCTCGGCGATCGAAATCTGCTTGGGCGGCACGAAATACGGAGGGTAGAACGCGGTGCTGATGCGCCCCGACAGAGGCGATTGATCCTCGTCGACGATGGCGACCGCCGCATTGTTCAGCGTTTCGGGCAGGGCGCTGGAGCCGGTATAGATTTGCAGCGAGAACGCATAGACGACGAGCAGAACGAGCATCGGATCGCGCGCCAGTCCGCGCAGTTCCTTGATCCCCAGTTGCAGGATATTGGATAGTGACACTGTCATCCCTCCTGCTTTTTGATGAGAAGCGTACCCAGGACCGAGAGGACGGGGATCGCTATCAGTAGTGGAATGAAAGAGCCATAAAGGCCGGTGAAATCGAGCGCCTTGGAGAACGTGCCGCGCGAAATCGTCATGAAATAGGTGGCCGGATAAATCTTGCCGATCAGGGCGCCGGCCCCCTGCAATGACGAAACCGGGTCAATCATGCCCGAATATTGTGTCGCCGGTATCAGGGTCAGCAGCGCGGTTCCGAAAATCGCTGCAATCTGGCTCTTCATGAAGGCCGAGATGACGATGCCGATCGAGGTCGCGATGACGACATACAAGAGCGCCGCCGTCAGATAGGTCAGATAGCTGCCTGTAAACGGAACCCGGAAGACCAGGGTGGCAAAAGCCGTCAACAACAGGAAATTCAATATCCCCAGCGCGACGTAAGGCAGTTGCTTGCCGAGCAGGAATTCCAGCTTGCTGACCGGCGTGACATAGAGGTTGATGATCGATCCGAGTTCCTTTTCGCGCACGACGCTCAAGGCTGCGAGCATGGCGGGGATCAGCATCAGCAGCAACGGGATAACGGCGGGAACCATCGCCACGAGGCTTTTGACGTCGGGATTATATCGGAAGCGCGTTTCTATGGTGAATGCGCCTTGCGTGGCCGCCGCGCCATAGAGCTCCTTTGCCTTGCGAGCGAGCCATTCGGCATGCATACCCTGAACGTAACCTCTCACCGTTTCGGCCCGTTGCGGCATGGCGCCATCGATCCATGCGCCGATTTCGACATTGTCGCCGCGCAGCACGTTCCTTCCGAAGCTCGGTGGAATCTCGATGGCGAGACTGAGCTCGCCGTCCCGCATGCGCCGATCCATGTCGGCATAGTCCCTGATCGGCGCTTTTTCGATGAAGTAGCGGGAACCGGCGATGTCGAGCACGTAGTCGCGGCTGATGGTCGAATCGTCACGGTCGAGCACGGCAAAGGTCAGATCCTCGACGTCGAGGTTGATGCCATAGCCGATCACGAGCATCAGGATAACGCTTCCAAGAACGGCAAGCGTGCCGCGTATGGGATCCCGCTGCAGCTCCAGCGCTTCCCGGCGCGTATAGCTGAACATGCGCCGAAAATCGAAGAGACGACGGCGCGTGGGCGGTGGAGCGGCCGTATGGGCACCCGCCACGACGACGGGCTTGGCTTCTTCGCCGCGAACGATACCCGCCGCCTCCTCGAGATAGGCGATGAACGCATCTTCGAGCGTTGCTGCGTTGCGGCTCTTGGCAATGGCTGCCGGCGTGTCACTGATCAGCACCTTGCCCGCATGCATCAGCGAGATGCGATCGCAGCGTTCGGCTTCGTTCATGAAGTGGGTCGAGATGAAGATCGTCACATCATCCTTGCGCGACAGGTCGACAAGGATCTGCCAGAAGGCATCGCGGGCGACCGGATCGACGCCGGACGTTGGCTCGTCCAGAATGAGAATATCCGGCGCGTGGATCATCGCGACGGCCAGCGATAGCCGCTGGCGGATGCCGAGCGGCAAGGCGTCCGGCAGGGCTTCCATCACGGTGCCCAATCCAAACCGATCCGTCATCTCGGCGATGCGCCCCGGAATCCGTTCTTCCGGCAACCGGAAAAGACGGGCATGCAGATCGAGGTTCTGGCGAACGGTCAGCTCGCTATAGAGCGAAAAGGCCTGGCTCATATAGCCGACGCGACGCCTGACCGCCATGTCGCTGGCATCGACCTTGCGGCCAAAAAGCTTGGCCTCGCCCTCGCTGGCGGCGAGCAGGCCCGTCAGCATCTTCATCGTCGTGGTCTTGCCGCAGCCATTCGAACCCAGGAAGCCGAATATCTCGCCCTTCGGGATCTGGAAGCTGACATTGTCGACGGCGGTGAAATCACCGAAGCGCATGCTGAGATGGCTTGCCTCGATGGCATAAACACCGTCCGTCGCTTGCGGACGCGGCGGAATGACAATCTCGTGGTAGTCGCGGCGATCCGCCTCCGGCAGCATGGCGATGAAGGCGGCGTCGAGATCCTTGGTCTGGGTCCGCTCAAGAAGCTGTTTCGGGGTGCCGGTATCAAGCACCTTGCCGGCATTCATTGCAATCAGCCAGTCGAAATCGGCGGCTTCCTCCATATAGGCGGTCGCGACGATGACGCTCATTCCGGGCCTGCTTGCCCGAATGCTGCCGATCAGCTCCCAGAACTGCCTGCGGGACAGAGGATCGACGCCAGTCGTCGGCTCGTCGAGAATAAGAAGATCCGGATCATGAATGAGCGCGCAGCACAGCCCGAGCTTCTGCTTCATGCCGCCGGACAATTTTGCCGCGGGGCGCTCTGCAAACGGCCCGAGACCGGTGCTGTCAAGCAACTCGCCGATCCTGGTCTCTCGTTCCTTCTTGTCCTGGCCAAAAAGGCGCCCGAAGAAATCGACATTCTCGAAAACGGACAGCGTCGGGTAGAGATTCTTGCCAAGTCCCTGCGGCATGTAGGCAATTCGCGGGCAGCTCCGGTCGCGATGCCGGGCATCGCTCATGTCGCCGCCGAATACCTCCACGCGTCCCTTCTGAACTGCACGAGCCCCCGAGATCAGCGACAGGAGACTCGATTTGCCGACGCCGTCAGGGCCGATCAGGCCGGTCATCTTGCCCGATGGTATCGCAAGCGTGACCTGATCCAGGCCGATGGCACTCTTATAGACGAGGCTGACATCGGTCAGCCTGGCGACAACGCCGCCATCCTCGTCGTTACTCGTGGTGCGTTCGACGGTTTCGACCATGTCGTCAACCGCTACTTGACGAGGTTGCGTTCGAGATTGTCAGGCCATTGCGCCTGCGGGTCGAGGCGCACATAGGCCATGCCGGGCAGCCCTGTTTTGACGTACTGGATATATTTCTTCAGCAGCTCTTGAGGGATTTGAGCGCGAACGCGGAAGGTGAGCTTCTGCCGCTCTTCTTCCGTCTCGACGGTTTTCGGCGTGAACTGCGCAACGTCGGCGACGAAGGAGACCTTGGCGGGGATCGTATACTGGGGTGCGGCGTCGAGCACGAGGTGGACGTCCGACCCGATCGAGGTGCGGCCGGCTTGCTCCGTCGGAAGGAAGAATGTCATGTAGACATCGCCAAGGTCGACGAGGTTCAGCACGCGGCCGCCGGCTGCCAGCACTTCGCCGGGTTGGGCGATCCGATACTGGATGCGGCCATCCCGTGGCGCCTTGAGCGTGCTGTCCGAAATATCCGTCTCGATGCTTTCGATTTCGGCCTTTGCGGCATCCACGGCGGCTTCCGCGTCGACGACCTGTGCCTTTGCGGCATTGATGGCTGCATCCGACGCCGCCAGTGCGGCGTCTGCGGACGCGAGCGTTGCCCGCGCTGCCTGCTCGTTGGCTTCGCTGTCGTCGACGATTTGCTGCGAGACGGTGTTGCTGCTCAGCAGCTGCCTGTTGCGCGCATTGGTCTTGCTTGCCGAATCCAGCTGGGCTTTCCGCTGCTCTATGACCGCGAGCGCGGACGTCTTTTCCGCCTGGCGCTGGGCAACCACGCTGTGAGCGGTGTCGATCGCGATTTCGGCGCGGCGCAGCTGTGCCTCGGCCTGGCGCTTGCGTGCTTCGAGCTGCGCCGTATCCATCTGTGCGAGCGTCTGGCCGGCGGTGACGAAATCACCTTCGCGGACCATCAGATCCTGCAATCGCCCGGCAGTCTTGGTCGCGATGTCGATCTCGACCGCTTCGATACGACCGTTGCTGGCAGCAAAGCCGCTGGGAAGCCCGCGGTCATTGATGAGCGTCCAGGCATAATAGCCGCCCACCGCAACGATGAGAATGATCGCACCCGCAAGCCAAGTCTTTCGTGAAACAGCCATCGCCTTCTCCATAAGCCACCGACCCGCACGGTATCGGGCCGCATACGCAAACTACTTAAAGCTCTTGATCGCCCGGCGGGCGATCGGCGATCTTGTCGTTATTTCGGCAAGCGTTCCATCACAAGCCACTCCATCAGCGGGGTTGTCTTGAATACGAAGATGCCGGCGAGAAGCGCGGCGGTACTGGCTATAAGGAAGCGACCGCTATAGGCGCGGCCGCCGAGGGCGAAGGCATATGCCATTTTGGCGACCGTATTGGCGATGACGGCTGCTCCAAGAGCCATCGCCGCGAACTCGGCGCTGATAGTATCGAGGATGCCAGCAATCGTAACGGTGATGGCATCAATATCCGCAAGTCCGGAAAGTGTCGAGACGACGAGTAGACCAGACTCCCCAAACCAGGTCGCAGCCGCCCGTGCCAGGAAACCCACGGTAACAAGGAGAAGTGCGGTTTTCAATACGGCAAACAATTCAAACGGGTTTCGTGCAGGGCTTTCGGTATGTTCGGTTGTGCCGTTCCGCGCAAACAGCAGCGAAAAGGCGGCCATCGCAAGAGCGGCGGCAATCAGCGAAGGCCCGAGGCGTCCCGCGATCGACGGTGCAAGGATGGCGATATAGAGAAGGACCTTGAGATACGAGACGGCGTTTGCCGCAGTCGCTCCGGCGACCAGCAGTGCCGCGGATCCTCCGCCAATGCTGAGCCGAGCATTCGTGACGGCCATCGCAGTTGACGATATCAAGCCGTTTACCGCCCCCGCTACGAGTTCGCCGCGTACCTGTCCCAATGCCTTGACGGCGACATATCCAAGAAAGGAGATGCCGGCCAGAAGGACGACCAGTAGCCAGGTGCCGGAGGGGGAAATACCGCCGAACGGGCCGATCGGCGCCGTCGGCAATATCGGCAGGACAATGACGGCCATCGCAAGGAAGACGATGGCCGATCGCAACTCGTTCCAGCTCAGCGTTCGAACGAACCGATGCAATATCTCACGGCTGGCCAGGATGGCCACGAGCGCCACCCCGCCGGCTGCGGCCAACGGCGCGTTGCCGAGCACGGCCAAGGCTCCGAGCGCAAAGGTCGCCATGGCGGTGACGACCGAGGTGGCGCTGTAATTGCCCTCGGCGTTCGATTCCCGGTACTGATAGAGGGCGAAGATCGAACTGAAGATCGCAAACATGGCGATGACGACAAGGCCGTGTCGTGCGGGCGGAGCGGAGAGCGTCTGCTCGATCAGGCCCGAAAGCCCGCCCAGCATGCTGGCGATCATGAAGGTGCGTATTCCCGCGGTCCGCATTCCGGCGCTTTCATCGCGTTCCCGCCAATGGCGTTCGATGCCGATGACCGCTCCGATAGCCAGCGCCAAACCAAGGCGCTCGAAAGGTTCAATGCTCTCCATCCCGATCCCTTGTTCGAAGCGGTTGCGCCCTGGGAGCTGCAAATCACCTCTTCCCGAATTGCCCGACGAAGGTGCATTGTATGTTTCACGGGCAAGATACGGAAGGGGTAAAGGCAATTGCAGGTAGCGTCGTGATTCGCCCCGGTGCGGTGTTTCACATGCCGGCAGGCGCCGAAAACCGGCCGGCAGCCGATTTTTGTGGACGAACGCCCCGGCCGGCAATCACCGAAACAGGCATGATCTCTCACAGGCCTTAAGTTCGGCTCCAAGAATATCCACCGGATCGACCAAGGAACGTCGATTGGCTTTTCGATTGGCCTGGCGTTTTTTTGAATACTGTTTTCCAGGGCGCTTGTTCGGATTTCGCCGGGATGTGTAATCGTCACGAGGCGACTTTGGTTTGTTCGTCTTGAGTTACCAAACCGTGAAGTATTCCGGAAAACCCGCCTCTTCCCCCGGAGCATTTCTTGGCAACGACTACTGAATAATTCATACGAATTTCCCGAGCTTTCCTCCGTTATGCTTGCATCGAGAAACTAAGTATCCCGTATTGGTTGTTGCCAAAAACACACACGTAAGAATATCTGAATTTTCGAACAGGGATGGCATTTCCCAAAGCAATTTCAAACGTATAGTTTGATCGCGCGGATGGGGGAACGGCGCTGATTCAGGCGCCAGCAGATCGTCTTGCAGCTAAATTTCCAGTCTTGACGACCTGTAGGATTTTACATGAGCGTTCGATTTCGCGTGAGAACTGCTGCCCCCTTTTTCCGGAAGGCTTCCAGCGGAACGAGCCGCATTCCAGCTTTTACCCGGATGCTTGCCGGCAGCCTTGTCGCGGCGGCGCTTCAGCTCACCTGCGCATCGCAGTCGTTCGCATCGTCGGGATGTGATGACATCAATGCCTACTGGGGCGGCGGCCAGACATTTTCGGGCGATGCCGGAGAATGGCAGGCTCCACTATCGTTGGATGCCGGTGACAAGATTACGTATGTGGTCACTTCCAGCGGAAGCACCAACAGCAATGCCAATATGGGGTCGGGATTCGCGCTATATACCAGTGAAGGGGCTAGCGACCCTGAGGAAATACCTGTCCAGCAATATGCCGCAATCAATCAAGAGTTGAATTTAAACGGCACCTATACGGCCACCCAGGCTTATCCGGATTTCGTTGTCTATGCCTGGTCGCAAGCGACAGGCGGTACGATTCATGCCTCCGTTACCTGCGCCAGCGCCACGGCGACCATCACGCCGCCAGCATATCCGGTAACGCAGGCCGGAAACATAACCTCCACCCTGAGCATGACGTTGTCTCAGGCTCCGGCCACCGGTTTGACGGTGACCCCGACAGCTGCGGGATTGACCTTCAATCCGCCGTCGATCACGTTTGGGGCCGGCACCACCAGCCAGACCTTTACGGTGACCGCCGCCGCCAATGCGACACCTGGATCGACTGCGATCACCTATGCCTTGAGCGGGCCGAATGCTGCGCAATATACGGCGCCAGCGGCTTCGGCGATGACGGTTCTTGGTGCCATAACGCCGCCGGCATATCCGGTTCTGCTGCAGGGCGATACTTCGTCCATCCTGACGATGACCGCAACGGCCGCAGGCGCCGTGTCGGTGACACCATCCGGCGCGGGTCTGACGTTTACGCCGCCAGTCGTGAATTTCTCAGGTGCCGCAACCCAGGCTTTCGCCGTGACCGCCGCGTCCAATGCGGGACCGGGCCCGGTCGTGGTCAGCTATACGCTTTCGGGCGCGGAAGCGTCTTTCTACGTCACACCGGCATCTGGATCCATTACGGTCAGCTCGCCCGTTCCCATGGTCAGTTCGATTTCGCCGGCGACAGGTCCGACTGGCGGCGGCACATCGGTGACCCTGACAGGTGCGAACTTCACGGGTGCGACGGCGGTCAGGTTCGGCGCGACGGCGGCAACGAGCTTCACCGTCAATTCGGCAACGTCGATCACCGTAACTGCGCCTGCCGGCCCGGCGGGAACGGTCGATGTCACGGTTACGAGCGCCGCCGGCACGAGCGCGACGTCAGCGGCCGATCAGTACACCTACGTTGCTTCTCCGACAGTGACGGGACTCTTGCCAAGCTCCGGTCCGTTGGCTGGTGGTACGACGGTCACCATCATGGGCGCGAATCTAACCAATGTGACGGCTGTTCACTTCGGATCGGTGACGGCGACCTCGCTTACCGTAAACTCCGCGACCTCGATCACGGCGGTTGCACCTGCCAGCGCGGCGGGAACGGTCGATGTCACGGTTACGAGCCCGGGCGGCACGAGTGCGACGTCGATGGCGGATCAGTATACCTATGTTCCCGCGCCGACGGTGTCCTCGATCGGTCCAACGGCCGGTCCTGTCGCCGGCGGCACAGTTGTGACGCTCACGGGCACGGGTTTCAGCGGCGCCACGGCAGTCACGTTCGGGGCGACGGCGGCAACGAGCTTCACCGTCAATTCGGCAACCTCGATCACAGCGGTCACTCCCGCCAATTCGGCCGGAACTGTGGACGTACGCGTGACCACGGCCAACGGCACCAGCGCGACGTCGGCAGCCGATCAGTACACCTATATAGCCGCGCCGACGGTGTCGAGTATCAGCCCTACCGCTGGGCCAAGCGCCGGTGGGACGACCGTGGTGATCCATGGCACCGGTTTTTCCGATACGACCTCGGTGACGTTCGGAGCGACGGCCGCGACGAGCTTTACCATCGATAGTGCCTCGCAAATCACGGCGACGACGCCGGCGGGCACCGGCACGGTCGATATCGTTGTGACGACGGCCGGCGGCACGAGTGCAACATCCGCCGCCGATCAGTTCACTTACCTCGCAGCCCCGGCGGTAACCGGCATCAGTCCGACGTCAGGGCCGAGCATCGGCGGCACGACGATGACGATCACCGGAACCAATTTCACCACGGCGACAGCCGTTACCTTCGGGGCAACAGCCGCTTCCGGCTTTACCGTCAATTCCGCGACCTCGATCACCGCAACCGCGCCTTCCGGCTCCGGGACCGTCGATATCAGGGTGACGACGGCCGGCGGCACGAGTGCGACAGCCGCGTCGGATCAATTCACCTATGTATCTGCTCCGACCGTGAGCTCGGTCAGTCCGAATACCGGTCCCGCCGCGGGAGGGACGACGGTGGTGATCACGGGCACGAACTTTACCGGAGCCTCGGTAGTGACGTTCGGCGCAACCACTGCGACGAGCTTCACCGTCAACAGTGCAACGCAGATTACCGCGACCACTCCGGCTCACGCGGCAGGTCCGGCGGATATCGTGGTCATGACGACTGCAGGTTCCGCGACGTTTACAAGCGGCTTCACCTATCTCGCCGCCATCCCGACAGTGACGGCGATCTCGCCAGGTTCAGGCCCACAGGCAGGCGGGACCTCGGTGACGATCACCGGCACGGACCTGGCGGGCGCGACTGCCGTAACCTTCGGTGGGTCTGCGGCGTCCGGCTTCACCGTCAACAGCGCGACGCAGATCACTGCGACCACTCCGGCTCATGCGGCTGGCGCGGTCGATGTTGCGGTCACCGCGCCGGGTGGTTCGGCGATATTGACCAACGGCTATGCCTTCCTCAATCCGCCGGTCGTCAGCGGCGTTGTGGCGACGGTCGCGCAGAACTCTTCCGCCAACCCGATCACGCTCGCCATCACGGGCGGAGCCGCAACCTCGGTCGCGGTCTCGACGGCGGCGGCCCATGGTACTGCGACGGCCTCCGGCACCGCGATCACCTATACGCCGGCAGCAGGCTACGTCGGATCGGACAGCTTCGCTTACACCGCCACCAATGCCGACGGCACGTCCGCGCCGGCGACCGTCAGTATAGCCGTCTCTGCACCGACGATCTCGATCGGCCCTGCGTCGCTGTCGGCGGGTGCCATCGGCACCTCCTACAACGAGACCGTGACTGCCTCGGGCGGCACCGGCCCCTATATCTTCACGGCAGGCTCACTTCCGGCCGGCCTGACGCTGTCTTCGGGCGGCGTTGTCTCCGGTACACCGACCGCTGGCGGCACCTTCAACTTCACCATCACCGCAACAGACAGTTCGACCGGCACAGGCGCACCCTTCAGCGCATCCCGGGCCTACAGCCTGACCATCGCCGACCCGACGATCAGCATCGCCCCGACGATACTGACCGCGGCTGCCGTCAACACTGCCTATAGCCGGACCATTACCGCGTCGGGTGGGACCGCTGGCTACAGCTATGCCGTGACGGCAGGCTCACTGCCTGCCGGCCTGACACTGTCTTCGGGCGGCACTCTGTCGGGCACGCCGACCGCGTCCGGCAGCTTCAATTTCACCATCACCGCAACGGATAGTTCGACCGGTACGGGACCGTTTACGGGTTCCAGGGCCTACAGCCTTTCAGTTACGGCCAATCCGCCGGTCGCCAACGGCGTTGCGGCGACGGTCGCGCCGAATTCGACGAACAACCCGATCACGCTCGACATCACAGGCGGAGCTGCGACCTCGGTCGCGGTGGCGACAGCCGCCGCCCATGGTACGGCGACCGCATCGGGCACCGCCATCACCTATACGCCCGCGACGGGCTACAGCGGATCCGACAGCTTCACCTATATTGCCATCAATAGCGAGGGCACATCGGCACCCGCGACCGTCAGCGTCACGGTCTCCATCCCGACGATTTCCGTCAGCCCGTCGACCCTGTCAGCGGCCTCGGTCGCTGTTGCCTACAGCCAGACGATCACGGCCTCCGGCGGCACCAGCGCGTATAGCTACGCGATCACGGCCGGCGCACTTCCGTCCGGCCTGACGCTGTCCCCGGCGGGTGCGGTCTCCGGAACGCCGACGGCGGGCGGCAGCTTCAATTTCACCATCACCGCAACGGACAGTTCGACGGGGACGGGCGCGCCGTTCAGCGGCTCCAGAGCCTATAGCTTGACGGTTGCCTCGCCCTCGATCTCGATCGCACCGGCGACGCTTCCGGCCGCGACCGTTGCCACAGCCTATAGCCAGACCGTGACAGCCTCGGGTGGCACCGCTTCCTACAGCTATGCGGTGACGGCGGGCGCGCTGCCAACCGGCCTTACATTGTCTTCGGGGGGCGCGCTCTCAGGCACGCCGACCGCGTCCGGCAGCTTCAATTTTACTATCACCGCAACGGACAGCTCAACGGGGAGCGGACCCTTCAACGGCTCCAGGGCCTATACCCTGACGACCAACGTCCAGCCGCCGATCGCCGGCAGCGTCTCGGCAACCGTCGCCGCCAACTCATCCGCCAATCCGATCACGCTCAATATTACAGGCGGAACGGCGGCCTCCGTGGCCGTCGCGACCGGAGCCGGCCATGGCGCCGCAAGCGCATCGGGAACCGCGATCACCTATACGCCGACGGCAGGCTATAGCGGGCCGGACAGCTTCACCTATACCGCAACGAACGCCTCCGGCACGTCCGCGCCGGCAACCGTCAGCGTGACGGTCAGCGCCCCGACGCTGTCCTTCTCGCCGGCAAGCGGCGCCCTTGCCGCCGGCATGATGAATGCCGCCTACAGCCAGACCGTGACTGCCTCGGGCGGTACCAGCCCCTACAGCTATGCGGTAACCGCGGGCGCGTTGCCGCCCGGCCTTACGCTCAACCACGCGGCGGGGGCGATTACCGGCACGCCGACGACGTCAGGCAATTACAGCGTCTCGATCGGCGCCACCGATGCCAACAACGCCACGACATCGGTCGCCTATACGATCGCGATTGCGCCGCCGCCCACCACATTCGTGTTCACGCCGGCTGGCGGGGCGCTCAGCGAGGCCATGGCGGGCGAGGCCTACAGCCAGCAGATCTCGGCAAGCGGCGGCACCGGTACGAAGCTCTACAGCCTTGCCTCCGGCAGCCTGCCGAACGGCCTGGTGCTCAATATCTCGACCGGCCAGCTGACCGGCCCGCTCGCAGCCGGAACCGAAGGCGACTACAGCTTCGCCATCCAGGTCCGTGACGGCAATGGCGCGACCGCAAGCGCGTCCTATACGCTGAAGGTCAAGGCCCGCGCCATCACCGTCGCAGACAAGGTCATCGACGTGCCGGCCGGCTCGACGCCCGCCGACGTCTATCTCAATGGCGGGGCGACCGGCGGTCCGTTCACTTCGGCCGACCTGGCGTTCGTCGAACCGGCCAATGCCGGCACCGCGACGATCATTCAGGGCCAGCTCGCCGCAGCCGGCCCGGTCGCGACGCCGGTCGGATGGTATCTGCATTATACGCCGAACCCGGCCTATTCCGGCCAGGTGCGCATCGGCTACAAGCTCGTCAGCGCGTTCGGGGCCTCCAATACCGGCACCGTCACCTATAATATCCGCTACGACGCCGGCAAGGTTGCCGAGGATATCGACAATCTCGTGCATGGCTTCGTGCAGTCCCGGCAGAACATGATCGCCAACACGATCGAGGTGCCAGGCCTGCTGCAGCGCCGGCAGATGGAGAAGGCGACGGATCCGGTCACCGGCCGCATGACGCCGTCGGAAGAAGGCATGACGCTTGGCTTCTCCACCAGCCTGTCGCAGATCCGGGCGGCCGGCGGCGATGCGGATGCGGCGTCCGCCCCCTTCAACGTCTGGATCGGCGGCGCTTTCCTCGCCCATAACGACAAGAGCGGAAACGACAGCACCGGCAAGTGGGGCAGTTTCGCCATGATCAACATGGGGGCGGATTATCTGATCTCCGACCATGCGCTGATCGGGCTTTCCTTCCACTATGACCGTATGACGGATCCGACTGATGAGGATGCCAAGCTCACCGGCAACGGCTGGCTTGCCGGACCCTATGCCTCGCTAGAACTCGGCCGTGGCGTGTTCTGGAACGGCAGCCTGCGCTATGGCGGCTCGAGCAACACCATCGACACGCAGTTCTGGGACGGCAGCTTCAGGACGACGCGCTGGATGGCCGATACCTCGATCGAGGGGCAGTGGAACCTCGACGAGGACACGACGGTCTCGCCGAAGCTGCGGGCGATCTACTTCTCCGAAACGGTCGACGACTACACCGTCAAGAACGGTGCCGGCGACGCCCTCACCATCGACGGCTTCGACGAGGAGCAGTTCCGCGTCAGCCTCGGCGCGGAGATCGCCAGGTCGTTCACGCTCGAAAGCGGTGCAAAGCTGACGCCGAAGCTCGGGGTGACCGGCGGTTTCTCCGGTCTCGACGGCGCGGGCGCATTCGGCGCGGTCACGGCCGGCTTGACCCTGCAGACGGCCAATTTCTGGATGCTCGACACCAGCCTCCTCTTCAACATCGAGGGCGACGGCGAGACATCCGTCGGCGCAAAGGTCTCGGCGGCGAAGAAGTTCTAGCCGAGACGGAAAGACGCAAACATCGCCTCCGCATGTCCTTGCGGAGGCCGCTACCGGCTCTACCCGGCCATTCCGCTGTCATCAGGCCGCCGGCGGCAATCGGCGTATGGCTGCGGCCTGGTTCCGGCCCTGCGAGAGACATTCCCGACCTGCCGGAGGGCGTCAGGACATTCTGCCGCACCGAGGTCGGGGATTGATATTTGCGATAATGGCAAGTCTAACGCTATAGCTTCACTGCTTGCCGGGGGGCTAAATGCAAACGATCGCACTCGACTTCAATTCTGAGCTTCATGCGCGGCCGTCGATCTACTTCTCCGGTCCCGCTATTGTCGAGCACATAGCGCTCACGGGTTCCGCGGCCGCGGCTTACAATCCGAGCTATCGCACCGTCGAGGCGGATGAACGATCAGCCGACGCGCCAACGCAAGTCGAGTTTCATACAGAATTCGTCACCGTCACCCGGGTCACCTCGCTGAAGGCCGACGCGCAGGAGTGGCCGAAAGGCACCCTTTCGATCGATGAGGCCGCGCGGCTGGCCGGGCTGTCAGACTGGTCGTTCATCTGCCGACTGGAAATCCTTGTTTGCGGGGCGGCGCCGGCTGAACTTGGGCCTCTCCTCTCGGCGCTCCAATTTGGCGACACCGCGGCGTCCATGATCGGCGGGGGAGCCGCGCTCGTTTGTTCGGATTTTCGTGTCGGGAGCGACAATAGCAGCCGGACCATACTTTTTAACAATGATCTGAATGCCTATCGTCTCGGTCGCATGGTTCGGCGGGTATATGAGATTGAGACCTACCGCGTGATGGCGTTGCTTGGGCTTCCTCAAGCCCGGCAGCTCGGCCCGGTTCTCAGTGGTTATGACCGAAAGCTGGTCGAATTGACCAATCGTCATGTGACGACCTCCGCGGAAGAGCACAAGCGTCTCCTGGACGAGATTTCGCAGCTTTCCGCCGAGGTGATTTCCGCAGCTGCACAGACGCGAAACCGCTTCGGCGCCACCGCCGCCTACGCCAAGATCGTGGAGGAGCGTATCGTTGAATTGCGTGAAACGCATGTGCCGGGCTTCCAGCGTTTTGGCATATTCGTCGCGCGCCGCTTCAAGCCGGCGGTGAGAAGTTGCGAGGCAACGGCGTTGCGTCTTGAGCAGCTCTCACACGCGACGATGCATTTGATCGATCTGCTCCAAACCCGCATCCAGGTGGAAATCGAGGTGCAAAACGCCGTTCAAATCCAGGCGATGGCCGAGCGGGCTGAAACACAGGTCAAGATCCAGCGGGCAGTCGAGGGCTTGTCGATAATCGCCATCAGCTATTATCTTCTGAGCCTTATCAAGGTCGCGTTCGAGACTGCGGACCACGCCGGCCTCCACATCAATCCCGTCTACATGTTGATCTCCATTCCCGTCGTCATCGGCGCGGTCGCCCTTGCGATCCTGAGGGTCAGGCACGCGCTGAAGTCATAGATATGCCAGGGTCGCGGACCTGACGAAATCGGCGGCGCTCCAAGGCACCCTCTGTCGACGGACACGGCTTCGAGCATCGTCTCCATGTCATTGCAGATGACACGCATGCGGGCATCAGGTTCGTGGACTTGGGCCGGCTCCCATATTGGATAGAGCGCGAAGCCATGTCGGGGCTTTGACAGCGGCACAGGTTAGGCTGCGTTCGAATTAACACGCAAGGCGTTCAATTTTGACTATTGCCGCAGGCGAAGGTTGACATATTTAACTTTCGCAGGCCGAGAGGGCCGCGGAATGCATAGGTCAATGGCGCAGATATCTTCCAGTTCTATCTTTCATTTTTCGACGCTCGATCTTCCTGAAAAGGATCGGTTTCACACCTGGGTCAAGGACAATCATTGCGACTGTCGATTGCGGGAATCCGGTTCCGCACCCTTCGATGCCGAAGCGACCGGGGCTGCCCTTGGTCCCCTCATCCTTTCCGGCCGAAAGTGGCTCGGCGAGGGGCGGGCCTCCGCCTACGAGCTTCTGAGATCGGACCGGCTCATTCGAGCCGACGGACATGATTTTTTCCGTTTTACCTTGGTTCTAAGCGGCCGTTTCGTTTATCGGTCGATGGGGACCTCATCCATCAAGACTGCCGGCGACTTGTTCGTTCTGGATGCCGCTCAGGTGAACGACTGTGTGGTCGAAGCCAATGACGTCATTTCGGTTGGTGTTCCAAGAGACCTGCTGCCGAGCCAGACGGCGCTCCTGCATGGGCGCACGCTGACTGCAGGTGTGGCCCGTCTCCTGGCGGATCATCTCGTTTCGCTGTTCCGCAATCTTCCGACGTTGAGAGAGCAGGAGATCCCCTACGTCGTGCAATCCACATTGCAGCTTCTGACGGCCGCGGTTTCCTCCACGTCCGAGGCGATGCAGGAGGCGGCTCGCCCGATCCGCGAACTGTTGCTCGGCCGCGTTTTGCGATACCTCGACGCGCATCTGCTCGAAGCGGATCTGACGCCGGAAAAGGTATGCCGCGATATCGGGGTTTCGCGCGCGAAGCTCTATCAGCTGTTCGAGGCCAATGGGGGTGTTATGCGGCAGATACAGCGCAAGCGGCTGCATCGCGCCTACCAGCTCCTGGCGGACCCGAGCAGGCCGCGCCCCCACATCGCGGAACTTGCCTGGAGTCATGGTTTCTCGAACGAGAAATATTTCTATCGTCTGTTCAAGGCGGAATTCGGCCATACGCCGGGCGAGACGCTGGAGAACATCGCGCGGCGGAATTCGGCAGCGAAGCCCTTGCCCGCTCCTCGGCTCGCGGAAGGCACCGATCGTCCGTCGGGTTGGACATTGCCGTTCGGCGTGCCCGACAATTAGTTCGACAGGCCAGCCTGCGTCGTGTGCGACCGAGATGCGGGAACGAGGTCGGCTCGGCGACTGGCATGCCTCCAAGGGCGGTCAGCCGTCGACAAGGGTCATTGAAGTATCAAGTCATAGGTATCATCCGTTCATGTTTGCACCTCTGTACCGTTCCGCGAGATCAATCCGTCTCGTTCTCCTGGCTTTGGCCTTGACCGCCGTCGGCTCGCTCGTATCGCCTGTCGGCGCGAGCGCGGAGATCGCATTGAAATCCGAAGTGCCGGGCTTGAAGATCACGCGCCTTCAGAAGCTGCCGAAGGCGCCGCAACCGGCTTCCGACGCGACATGCGGCGTGCTGCCCGAGCTGAAAAGCAAGGGCGGCAAGATTGCCGCCGCCCTGGGATGGAGCGTGACAGGCGAGGCGAAATTGGGATCCTATGATGCCGTCAGCTTTGCGGGAGAGTTCGAACAGGCGACCGGTTCGGCCTGCGACATCAGCGAGGGCAATGTCGCGGTCTTTGACGGCTCGCAATTGCTGGCGCTCGTTTATGCCGAGAAGAGCAGCAAGCTGTCGATCGGCAGGATCACTGCGATCAAGGACCATCTGCGCATTCTCGACGGTGATCTTGTTTCGATGCCGGTCGGAGAGATCTGGCTCGAGGGAGATCGGAATGTGGAGGTGAAGCCGCTGGCGGCCGAGGAGCAGGTTTGCGATGGCGCGGCAGTGGTGCCGAATGTTTACGGCAAACCCATCACCGACGCTCGCCAGGCAATCATTGCCAGGGGATGGGAGCCGTTTCGAAGCCCGCCGCCATCCTATCCGGATCCCTTCGGCGACAGCATTCGCAAGATGGGGATCGTGGAAACGACCGATTGCGCCGGCACCGGCTTCGCCTATTGCAGTTACTACTACCGCAAGGGCGACATGGAGCTGGGCGTCATCAGCTTTGGAGACGGAACGCCGACCGTTTCGGGCTACGGCGCCGTCTGCGAACGGTCGAAATGGCATAAGTCGCAGTAGCGGCTGACGGCCTTTTGTGATCCGCCCGCAAGAGGAGGCGTCACCGCGAAAGGCCGCGAGGCAATCGGCATCTACTTGGCGAAGGGATTGGATTTCTTGTCCCATTCGAGCGGATTGTCGCCTGCGGCCGGCTGCTGGGTTGCCGTGGTCTGCTGGCTGGCCCCGCTATCGTCAGACTTCGGCTGGAAGCGTGGCGAGAAGTGCGGCAGTATCAGCCGCGCCCAGGAGCGATTGATCTTGGACGCCTCCTCCGGGCAGCGGGCCGCTCGTTCCTTCGGCAGCATACCGTTCTCTACGATTGCACCATTGCTCTCGGGATCAAGCCCATAGACCATGCAGAGGAGGTTGAAGTAGCGCTGCGCATCGAGCGAATGCTCGTCGGCGAAAGATGCCACATCCGGGGCGCTCGACGATTGGCTGTTGACCTTGAACCAGACGGAGGCCAGCTGAAGAACGCGCGCGATGTCGTTCTTGGTTTCCCGGTCGTCGACATGCGACAGCAGCAGCACCGCCGCGAGCTGGTCGACGGAATCCTCCTCGCGGCCGACGGCGGGAAGGTCCAGCAGATCGATCAAGGCATGTCCGGATTCGTGCAGCAGGATGAAGCGGAGATTGTCCTGAACGAATTCGACCGTCAAAGCCTTCGGATCGGATGCGCCTTTTGAAAGAGCCTCACCCATCTGCAACAGACTGTCGATCATCTCGTAACAGAGAAAGACCGCGCCGTTCTTCCTGTCGTAGAACGCATTGATCGTATTGCACTGCCGGGTGACGTAGTGCAGCGGGCGCGGCGTTACGAAAAGCCCGTCGAGCCCGTCGATCTCGGGAATGTTCAGGAACAGGTGGGTGTCGGCGGCCCACTTGTAGGCATAGTTCAGCTTTGGGTCTTCCGGCGGGAAATAATGGTAGACGAAGCGCAGTCCCTTGCCGTCCGATGTCACCTGCGAGCCGTCGGAGGGCGGCGGCAGCGCTCCGTCCTTCTGTTCGGTAAGCCCCTCGTCCTTGTCGCCGGACTGTGCCGTCTGCGTATCGGCAGGACCATTGCTTTGCTGGGGTTGCGCCTGAGGGGTATTGCCTGAGCCGCTTCCATTCGAGGAGGAGTCTTGTCCGCCGGCGCCCGCCATGTCGGCAAGTTTCGCCAATGTCGGATAGCTCGGATCGCCGTCGGACGGATTTTCCCCGAACGGATAGAAGCCGTTGGAGATCAACACCGAGATATTTTCCACGACCTTGCTGTTCTTGTCGGCATTCCAGCTGAGATCGTAGCCCCGGATCTCGTTGCCCCTCTGCTCGAAACGAGAATAGAACTTACGATCGCCGGCATTGCCGGAGACGATGAACCAGCTCGACCGCTTGAGCTGGTAGGTGATCGTACTGCCTTGCTCGTTCAGGAGGTTCTGATAGAGCGTATCGAGCTGGCTTGGGCCGCTATTGGTGAAGCGGGCCGTCTTCAACGAGATCGCCCCATCCTCTGTCTGCAGGTTTTCGCCGCCGAGCGTATTGTCCTTCCGTTGTGTCAGCAGGCCGGCGGGATAGGAGATCGTCATTCCCGCGATGGAATTGTCGAGCGAGCTCCATTGCAGCTGTTTGCGCAGGTCGAGCGCCGTTCCTCCCAGCTCCAGGGCGTCCCGGGCCGAAAGCTTGCCGGTGGCAGGCCTGTTGTGATCACGCTGGTAGCTCGCGATGCCGTTGCGGCCGCTCGGGCCGAAAGAGCCGTCGGCAAAGCCGTTGTAGTAGCCGAGAAGGATAAGCCCTTCCTGGGTGAGCCGTCGCTCCCATATGTTGAGGTTTCCCTCGATCGAATCCGAACCATCCAGCTCCACTTGAGCCGATGTCTGGGCCAGGGCCGGCTGGGTGCAGACCGGTCCGGAAACGGCAAACAGCAGAGCCAGCGCAAGGAGTGCTTTGCTGGAAGAAGGTCTCGAGGCGAAGTTCATGGGGGAAGAGCTCCGGAGGATGTCGATGGTCTATTCGGCGTGAACTGGATCTTTTGGAGAAAGCGCGGTCATTGAACGGGGACGGTTCGCAGAAGCAGGACGTCGATGTCGCGGTCAGGCGTGTAGTTCCTGATGTCCATTTCAAACTGGGTCGGGCCGATCTTCTTCACGCCATTGCCGCAGAAAGAGACCAGCGTCTTCGGGTCTCCCTTGTCCACGACCAGCTTGAAACTGCCGATCGGTCCTGCCCAGTTGCCACCGGACATGATGACGTAGGACAAATACTGCTCGAAGGACTGGAAGGTCTTCGCATTATCGTCAGCGGCTTTTTTGTAGAGCGCGCCGGCGGCCTTGAGAAAGCTTGCGTCCGTGCAGAATTTTTCCTGGTAGGCCTTCAGGCTGTCCGGATCCATGTCCGGAGAGCCAAGCGACAGGCTGGAGAGGCTGCCGACGACGGGCACATAGGTCTGCTGAACCGTGACGTCTTTCCCCGCAGGAAAGGTCTGGTCGCGCCAGTATTTGGATCTCAGGGTCCAAAGGGGGTAGAGCGGTACGCGCTGGCCCGTATAGTCGCTTTCCTCGCCGGGGTCGACGATATCGGCATCCGCCAGGTTCTTGCGCTGCTCGTTCGTCAGGCGCCCGATTGCCGCCTGCGTGGCCTCGACGGTCGGGACAAGCGGAATGTGCAGCGCCCGCAGCTTTTCGGTGATCTCGACGTCCGGCTTGCCCTCCTCCGTGATGAAGGCGCGCTGCTCGAGCTGCGAGGCGATCGGCTTGCCATCCACGACGGTTTGAAACTTCATGAAGTTGTCGCTCGCCGGATCCGGAACCACAGTCGTGGAGTTCGAACCCCCGCCCGGGAAGTCGGGCATCGGAAAGGCGATGGTCGTGGCGTAGTCGGCGTTCGTCAGGTTGTGAAAGCGATAGGAGATGCGCACGCCCGTGGGCGACAGGTACAAGTCCTCCGAAACGAGGGCGATCTTGTCCGTCTTCTGAAGGACGAGACCTCCGGTTCCGAGCGTCGCCGAACTGTCGTCGGCAAGGGCCGGCATGGACAAAAGCGTCAGGCCAACACAGGCAAATAGATGAATGCGCATCGTAAATTCTTTCCGGATGGGGGAAGGGCCAGCGGGGTAAAAATCGCCGACGATCCAAGGGTGCAATACGCCTCGTCGCCGGATGTACAGGTGTCTGTCCCCCTCCTCGTGTCTCAGCCGCAGACCTGCGCCCGGAGCTCTATGCATCCCTGAGGCCGCCTGCCATCGGCGTGCGAAGCCCCGCTTTCAGGCCGGGCCTGGAGCGGTCGGCCGTCGTTTAGAACGCAAATCCGACATGCCCCGTCGCCACGCTCGTCAGACCGTGCCGCCGCCCAGGGCCGAAGACGCTTATCAGACTGCGTTCGACGCGCCGATATCTTTGCGTCCGGCAGAAGTGCACATGCGTCTATATTTATCAAAGCGTGTACCGGCTTCTGGTCAGCAATTCCTGAGTGGCGTAGAGCTGCGGGCGAACTGCCATTGCAAGCGGGCCGCAATCATGACGGATACGGCCCGCTTGCGCGGTTGCCCTGATCGACATCCGTAGCGATCCGTATTTCGGGGAGGAGCTGAAGGAGATTCTCCACCCCGGAGACTCTATCGGCTTTGAAAGCACCGTCTCATTGGAAGGATAACAGCATGAGTTCCTGGCTTGGCACCTTTAGCCGTCTGACACTTGCGGCTCTGGCGGTGTCTATTCCCGTTGTCGTCAACGCCGCGGAGCAGAAAAAGGACTGCTTCGGCTTCGATGCGGTGGATGACGATCCGCTGGCGGCGCGCCTCTATGAAGTCCAGCCGGGCGACAAGGTCGAATTCCAATGCCCCGAGCGATCCGTTGTCTGCAAGAAAGGTGCGTTCCTGCTGCCGGGCGATCAGGTGATCGTCAGCCGTGTGGATGGGAACAAGGCTTGTGCCGAATATCACAGCCCGGCGAAACGCCCCGACAACGATGAAACGGCAGGCTGGCTGCCACTGGACCGATTGGCTGAAAAATCGCCTGCCCCCGACTGGGTCGGACGCTGGGGCGACAGTGAGACGAGGATCACGGCAAAGCAGCAGAAGGACAAGGTCCGCATCGATGCCGAGGCCAACCTGCAATTCGGCAACGGCGAGCAGGGTGGGCAGTTCGCCGCCCTCATCGATGGCGCACAGGCCCAGGCGAAATTCGGATACGAGTCGGGCGGGGAGAGGAAAGACGAAAAGCTGCTCCCCTATCAGGACAAGTCCTCTCCCGGCGTATGCCAGGTCAAGATGAGCCAGCTCGGACGCTATCTCGTGGTCGGCGACAATCACATGTGCGGCGGGATCAATGTCAGCTTTTCCCGGGTCTATCGGCGGGCCGACGAGAAGGCCTCCGCCGGTGAAGCCGAGGCGCAGGTGTCGAAGCCGGCTGAGAGCGGCAAGCAGCCGGACGGCATTCGCCCGTCCTACAAGTCCTGCCTGGATAAATCCGGTGGCGTCACCATCGCCATGCGGAATTGCGCCGCCTCGGAGTACAAGTATCAGGACGGTCGCCTCAATGACGTCTACCGTGCACTGCGCTCCAGGCTGGACAAGGCTGCTGCGGCACAATTGCGCGACGAGCAGAGAGGCTGGATCGGCGAGCGCGACAAGCGGTGCGAGGTCGACAAGAATAGCGGCACCGCCGCATTGATCGTTTCCGATGACTGCTCCGTGGAAACGACGGCCAAGCGCGCCGCGGAGTTGGAAAGCCGGCTGTCCCGGTAGAGACACGGTCATTCCGCCATCGATCCGTCAGGTTGCTCCACTGGCGGATCGGTTCAAGTTCCGGAAGCGGATAGCTTCTTTATCGCCGCGCGGAGGAAGACCGGACCGGACCCGCCACGCAGCCTTGCGGCAGATCGAAGAATCCTCATTGATCGGCGGGATCCAGAGCCTCGGCCCAGTTCTTTCGCATGGCGGACAAACGGGTTTTGTAGGCCGTTTTGAGGCAGGCGGTGTCCTTGCATTTGTCGCGCACCGTCGTGCGCCAAAGGGTTTGCTCCTTGCCGACCGGATCGACGACCTTTCCCGTCTCGCCATCGTGCCCGGCTGTCTCGCCCTGGATCTTGTCGAACAATACGTTCATCTCGCCGTCCAGCTTGGAAAGGCCCGGATCTGCGCAAATCAGCTTTTCCACGCGGCTCTTGGCAAGCCTGCAATCAAAGCCGGCGCCGATGGCAATGGTCGACGTCGCGAGCAGGCCGGGCACAAGCAGAGCGCCGAAGCCGAGGCCGACGACAAGGATGCGACATGCGCCGGCCCTGAATGAGAATGCTGGGTGACTGGTCATATGTTCTGTCCTCGGAATAGGCCACTTACTGCGCCGGCGGATAGCTCGGACTGGTAAGGCATTGATCGAACCATGTGGCATCGCTCTCCTCCAGCGGCCAAATGCCTTCGACATCCAGCTTGGGAAGGCCTGTTTTGGCCGAAGGGAACTGACCGTCTTTTTCAGGATTGAGCGACCAGGCGGATTCTGCGCCCGCATCCTTGTCCTTGCCGCAGATATTGCCGGACTGATCGTTGCACACTGCCGTTAGTTTGGCGGTATCGCCCTCGATGGCGCTAACCCCGTAGTCCTCCGAGAGAGACCATGTGGCCCATTCCGTGTTGGCGCTGCAAAGCCGCGCCTTGTTCTGAACGTGCATTGCGCCGAAGCACTGATAGGAGAAGCTCGTCTGATCCCGGTCGTTGGGAATGAACTCGCAGCTCGTGTCGAAGCCGGAAAAGGCGCCGCCGGTATATTTTGCCAGGAAGCGGCGCTGGGCTTCCGCTTGAGCGACCAGCCCTTTGCCGGAGCGGTCGTCCAAGCGTTTGGTTCGTTCGTCGATTGCCTTTCGCAGTTCGCTGACCGGCAGCGGCGCTCCTTCCGAATTGGTATTCAATCCTTCGTTGCGAGCGGCGATCCAGCGACGCTGGCTGTTGACCAGCATGGAACGGACGTCGGCATCCGGCGCGGTCTTGATCAGCGCGCTGTAGGCTTTGCCCATGGCTGCATCCGCCGCCTTGAGGTCCGCATTGCCGCAGATTCTCTTGTCGATAGGGTCGCTTGCCTTGCTGCAGTCGATCGCCCAGGCCGGCGCCGCTAGGCCCACTCCGAAGCCCGCGATCAGGGCAGTCATCGCAAGGCGCGGGAGGGTGGGTGGTCGAATGCTGAACATCAATCTGCTTCCTCGATACTGTCTTTGCGATCAAGCGGCGAATACACGCCGCGCAGAAACCGTGAATCCGAATTTGCGCCCGCGACAACGCGATGTGATCGCAGGCAAAAGTCCGGATCCCGCAATTAGCCGGAGAGTGCTGCCAGTTGTAGGCGTTTTCCGAAATCTGAACGGGCGTACACTTGTTATGGACGCTGTTATACCGACCGCGCGCATCATGCGGCTTGGCCGTGAGGCGATGAAGCGGCGAGCGCCAAAAGTTTGGAGAGCCGGTAATCGGTGCTGCTCCCGATCGGCCGGCTCACACTTGGCGATTATTCCGAAGGCGCTGAACCGGGATGGGAAACCGAACCTTTTAACCCCTTGTCGGTTGCTCGAAGGGGCGTTGTTCGTCACCGAGCTGGCGAATGTAGAGATGCCGGAAGTTCGGGTTCGTGTTGACAAAGATGGGGAGGCTGGCCGCGCCGATAACCGGTGCATCGTCGGTCAGCTGGCCGACGACGAGCCGGGGCGAGAGCCTGTCCTTGCGTTCGCTGAGCGAGCGATGCAGCGGATAGGCCCGTTCCACCAGGGCCGTGACGATCGAGGGCGGCAGTGAGCCGCCGACCGTAATGAATTCGGGGTCGATCGTGCTTTCGAGGATGGCCGTGAGAAAGCGCAGACAAAGGCCGGCTTCCTCCATCCATTCGGAAAGCCGCGGGTCGCGCTGGCTATGGAGATCGGCAAGGATGGAAACGTCGGCCGCGGCCGCGTCGGCATCCTCGATCGTCCAGTCGAGTGCTTTGGCAATACCGCTGAGCGAGAGAACGGAATCAATGATCGGCGGCTCGCCGTCTTCACGCATTCGCCGGGGTTGAAAGGGCAGCAACCCGAGCTCGCCGGCATTGCCCCAGACGCCCTTCAAGGGCATGCCGTCGATGATCATGCCGGCACCGACGCCGTACCCGATATAGAGATGGGCGAAGTTGCGCTTGTCCTTGTCGCTGCGCGCGAAATGCTCGCCGATGGCAGCGGCGGTCGCATCGTTTTCGACGAGGACGGTCAGCCCGCACAGATCTTTCAGGCGCTGGGCGACCGGGACATTCGCCCAGGCATCCCATCCGGGCTGCTTGGTGGCGAAGTCGTAGATGTCGTCATCGAGCGTCGGCAGGACCAGGCCGATGCTCCAGATCTTGTCGCGCGGCACGGATGCCTCGTCGATCAGGACATCGGTAAGGACGGCAATGGTCTTCAGTGTCGAATCCGGATCGCGGGTGTCGCCCGTCCAGGTTTTCCGGCCGATGACGTCGAGCAGCAGGTTGCACACCACCATGACGACACGGTTGCGATCGAGATGGATGCCGATGGAGAAGCCCGCGATCGGGTTAGGCCCCAGATAGATCTGCGGCTGACCGCGCTGGCCCTGCGAGCGGCCGGTCTCGATAATGAACTGCTGGTCCAGCAGTTCCCGCGTGATGCCCGAGACGGTCTGCGGCGTCAGCCCGACCCGCTTGGCGATGTCGATCCGGCTGAGCGGGCCGGATTGGTATAGTGCCTCGAAGATGAGGCGGCGGTTGAAAATACGGGAATGTTCGAGATTGGTGCCGGTGACGTCGGGCAGCCTTTGCCGTCCTCCGGCAAGCTTGGTCAACTTGGGCGATCCCGACCCAGTCTTTGGCGTATCGGTCATTCCGTTTCCATTCAGCGTGCCCGGAATTCCTGGCCGAGAATGCCATAAGCCGGGCTTGAGCGACGCCCGAGCATAGCTTGTCCCGCATCGTTGAAAAGATGTACCGCCGCGACAGGGGCCTCGGCCGCGAAGCGATCGCCGGCCTTGCAGAAAATATCGCCGGGATAGCGGACGGTGAGCATCTGTCCATCGGCAAGCCTCAGATAGATGATGCTGGTCTCGCCGAGATGCTCAACCAGATCCACGGTGCCTTCGATCTTCATCGATGGCCCGTCGCCGGGGATCCAGTGCTCGGGTCGAATGCCGATGGTGACCTTGGCGCCTGGCGCGACCGTGGCCCCGGAATAGGGAAGGCTCGTCTGTTGCTCGCCGACCGCGAGCCGCAGATTGCCGTCCGCAAGGGAGATGACCCGAGCTTCGATCAGGTTCATTGCGGGTGATCCGATGAAGCCGGCAACGAAGAGGTTTGCGGGTGCATGGTAGAGATCGAGCGGCGTTCCCACCTGCTCGATGCGGCCGCTATTGAGCACGACGATCTTGTCGGCCAATGTCATCGCCTCGACCTGGTCATGCGTCACATAGATCATCGTCGCGCCGAGTTCGCGGTGCAGCTTGGCGATCTCGATGCGTGTATTGACCCTGAGGGCTGCGTCGAGGTTCGACAGGGGTTCGTCGAACAGGAAGATTTTCGGCTGGCGGACGATGGCGCGGCCGATGGCGACGCGCTGGCGCTGGCCGCCCGAAAGGGCGCCCGGCTTGCGGTCGAGAACGGCGTCCAGCTTCAGGATCGATGCCGCCTTGCGGACCCGCCGATCGATCTCATCCTTGGGAATCTTTGCGAACTTCAGGCCGAAGGCCATGTTCCGATAGACATCCATATGCGGATAGAGCGCATAGGACTGGAACACCATGGCGATCTGCCGTTCTGCGGGGGCAACATGGTTGACCACCTGGCCGCCGATGCGGATATCGCCGCCGCTGATATCCTCCAGCCCGGCGATGGCCCGAAGCAGGGTGGACTTGCCGCAGCCGGACGGGCCGACGAAGACGACCAGCTCGCCGTCTTCGATCGTAAGGTCGATCCCATGCAGCACCGTCAGGGCGCCGAACGCCTTGCGCACATTGGTCAGGGACAGGTCAGCCATCGATGTTTCTTTCCTTGGTAGCAGAGCGCATCATTTTACCGCTCCCGCCGTCAGGCCGGAGACGATGCGGCGCTGGAAGATCAAAACCAGCAGGATCAGGGGTACGGTGACGATGACGGAGGCCGCCATGATCGTTCCGAAGGGGAGCTCGAAGCGGCTCGATCCGGAAATCAGCGCCAGGCCGACCGGAACGGTGCGGACCGTATCGCTGAGCGTGAAGGTGAGGGCGAAGAGGAATTCGTTCCACGAGGCAATGAAGGCGAGCAGGCCGGTGCTGGCCAGCGCCGGCGCCAGCAGCGGGAAATAGATCTGCCAGATCATCGCCCACGTCGAGCACCCGTCCATGCGAGCCGCGTCTTCCAGTTCGGCCGGAATCTGCCGGATGAAGCTGGTCATCACCCAGACGGTGAAAGGCAGGCTGAAGATCATGTAGGAGAGAACGAGGCTGCCGAGGCTGTTATAAAGCCCGAGCCAGCGGATCGTTCCGAACAGGCCCGAGAGCACGACGATCTGCGGAAACATCGAAGCGCCGAGGATCCCCGCCAGCACGACCCCGCGGCCGCGAAACTTCAATTTCCCAAGCGCGTAGGCCGAGGTGATGGCAAAGATCAGCGACAGCGTCACGACCGATACCGCGACGATTGCGGAATTCAGGATGTTGCGCAGGAAATTGCCGTTGGTCAGCAGGTCGCTGTAGTTGCTGAGGTCGATCGCCGGGAAGAAGTCGACCGAGAACAGGGCCGACCCTGTTTTGAACGACGAGACGATCGCCCAGTAGAACGGGAAGACCGTGTAGAACACGACGACGATCTTGAGGAGGGTCAGCGCGATGGTTTTGGCAAGGCGTTTCATCGGCATCCTCACTCGCTGATCAATCGGATCTTGGTCAGCTGGATATAAACCGCTGCCACCAGGGAGATCATCAGGAACACCAGCATCGCCACCGCCGAGCCGTAGCCGACATCCTGGAAGTCGACGAGCTGCTGGCGGGCATAGATCGAGATGGTCGCCGTTTCCCGGCTCTTCGAGCTGAGCACATAGGCAAGGTCGAACATGCGCACGGCGTCCAGAAGGCGAAAGAGGATGGCGACGGCAAGGGTCGGCCAGAGCAAGGGCAGGGTGATGTAGAAGAACTGCGCCCAGCCGGGAGCGCCATCGACCTTGGCCGCCTCGTAGAGATCGCGAGGAATGATCTGCAGGCCGGCAAGGATCAGCAGCACCATGAAGGGCGTCGTCTGCCAGACATCGACGGCGATGATCGCCGCCATCGCCGTGCCGGTTCCGGCCGTCCATGCAATGCCATGGCTGATGAAGCCAAGCTTGATGAGGAGCGCGTTGACGACACCATACTGGTCATGCAGCATCCATTGCCACATCTGCGCGGAAACCACCGTCGGGATCGCCCAGGGGATCAGCATGACGGCGCGCAAAGCGCCGCGACCCTTGATCTGGCTGTCGATCAGAAGGGCGATGCCGACGCCGGCGAGCGTTTCGAGCGTCACGGACGTCGCCGCGAAGAAAGCGGTGTTGCGCACGGCATGCCACCAGTCGCCATCCTTCATCAGCGCCAGATAATTGCCGAAGCCGACGAATCGCGGCAGGTCGCCGGCATCGAGCGACGCGTGCATGAAGGAGAGATATGCCGTGCGGGCAAGCGGCCATGCGGTGACCGTTGCCAGCACGATCAGCATCGGGGCAAGCAGAAGCCATGGTTCGATACGCTTGGTCCAGCTGGATTGGAGAGCTGTCTGCGCCGTCATGCCGTAACCCTGATTGTTTGCCGGCTGTTGCCGGGCGGTGTTGCAAGGGCGGCGCCGACAACGCCGGCGTTCTCGCCGAGCGCTGCGTGAAGCAGCGGGATCGACCGGCATCGCTCCGCCCAGATGTTCTCGCGCATGTATTGTTCCAGTTTCGTGCGATATCGGCCGGTCGAACAGCCAAGTCCGCCGCCGAGTACCACCGCCTCGGGATCGATCATGTTGACCATCTGCGCCATCAGCCGGCCGGTCACTTCCGCCGCCTCGTCGATCACGCGCGTGCTGACGGGATCGCCTTCGGCGCTCAAGGATTCCAGCGTGCGGACGCCGTCTTCGGGCGCCAGTCCACTACGGCGGGCAAAGGAAAGCTGCATGCCCTTGCCGGAGGCGAAATCCTCGGCGTTTGCAACGGTCAAGCCGGTGTCATCCTCCTTGGGAAGCGCCAGCGGCGAGCTGGCGAAGTGGATGGCAAAGCCGTTGGCGCCGGACCACGGCTGGCCATCGATGACGAGCGAGTAGCTCATGCCCGTGCCGAGCGACACATAGACGAAACTGCGATGCAGCGCGCCGGCTCCAAAGCGGGCTTCGGCATGAGCGGCGGCGCGCACGTCGCTGTCGACCATCGCCGGGATGCCGAGCATATTTTCGACCTGCGTGCGGATCGTCTCGATCGAGAAGTTCCAGTCGCTGCAGACGCGGCCTTCGAGATCGACAAGCTCGGGGACGGCGATACCGATCGATGTCGGAACCCTGTCCTCGGCATTTGCCAGGGCGATGATTTCGGCGGCGATATCGGCGACATCGCGGATGATGGCGGCAGGGCCTGCATCAACGGGGGTTGGCCTGCGCCGGAAATGGGTTACGGCACCTGTTTCGATATCCACCAGGCCGGCGGCGATCTTGGTGCCGCCGAGATCGATGCCGATACGGTAGTCCGCGCCCTGACGCGCTGGAATTGAAGATTCCTCGATACCGCGGCCTGTCATATTTTCCCCGCCGCCGCGGTATCGAGCAGGATGCGAACTTGCTTGCAGCGATGAATGATGGTGGCCGGCCATTGCGGATCGAAACTGTCGCTTTGCGTCAGGCGGCTGGCAGCCTCCCTCTTATGGGCGCCGTGGATGACCATGGCGACGGCTTTCGAGAGATTGGAGATGGTGCCGAGGCCGACGGTGAGGCCGTGATGCGGCACGGCATCGAGCGAGGGGAAATCGGGGAAGGTGCCGAGATTGTCGCGGCGCGTTTCCTCGGCAAGCTTGACGATACAGCTTGGGCCATCGGCCGGGCTGCCCGGCGGATTGAAGGCGACGTGGCCGTCCGTCGCGCCGGATGCGAGGATGAAGAGGTCGACGCCGCCCGCCGCCTGGATGCGGGCGTCATAGGCACCCGGATCCGTTGCGTCCGGAAACCAGACATGTTCTTTGGGAACCTGATGCGCGGTCTCGATCCCGGCATTCAGCCGCTGGCGGATATCGTGTTCGGCAAACCGGCGGCAGCTGTTATGCGCGTCCGGCGGGCAAAGGCCTAGACCGTCTTCGCCGCCGCCGAGATACTCGTCCATCATGACCAGGACGAGATTGGACAGATCGAGATTGCCGGCAGCGGCCTTGTCGGCCATTGCGTCATAGACCGGCTTTGGCGATCGTCCGCTCGGGCAGCCCAGCAGAAACAGTTTGCCTTCGGCGCGTGCTGCGGCAATTCCGGCTAGAATGTCGGTGGCCAGCACGTCGCCGATCTCGGCGGGCGTGTTCAGGATTTCAGCGGAATGCGCGCGCAAGTTTGTCCTCCAGTCAGATCGTATGCGGCCGGTGGCCATGCTGCCCGGCCTTAAAGGCCGAGCGTCCTCAGATAATCGCGATTGTGCTTGGCGATCGGAAAGGGCTTTTCCGGCGGGCAGGGATACATGTCCTGCTCGACGACGGCGAAACCGTCATAGTTCCTGGCTTCGAGGAATTTCACCACCTCGGCGAAATCGATGACGCCTTTGTCGAGTTCGCACATCACGCCCATCTGGAAGGCGTCCATGAAGGGAATGTTCTCGTCGGTGATGCGCTGGCGCAACGCGCCGTCCATGTTCTTGAAGTGATAATAGGGAATGCGGTCGGCATGGCGGGCCATGAAGGCGAGCGGATCGGCACCGGTATAGATGTGGTGGCCGAGATCGAAGCAGAGCCCGACATGCTCCGGCAGCGTATCGGCCAGAAGCCGCTCGATTTCCGCTTCCGTCTCGATACAGGTACCGACATGCGGATGGAAGACGAACTTCATGCCATATTCCTCGACGACGCGCTTGGCGGTCGCGCTGACGATGGCGATCATCTTGGCCCACGCCTGGTCATCGAGCAGGCGATCGCCGGGTGCGGCATAGGATTCGGATTCGTCCATCAGCACGAACCATTCGGCACCCGCCGCCTTCAAGAGCGCGCAGATCGGCCCGACGCGGGCGGCGAGCGTTTCGTCGGAATCGGCAAGCGACAGCGGGTGGACAACGCCGGTGCCGCAGAGCCTGATATCGCGGCGTCCGAGTTCCGAAAGCAGCGTTTCGGGATCGGTCGGCAGATAGCCCCAGGGGCCGAGTTCGGTCCAGCCGTAGCCGGCCTTCTGCACCTCGTCGAGATAGCGTTCCCAACCGACCTGCTTTTCGTCCTTCGGATACCAGACGCCCCAGGAGTCCGGCGCTGTCGCCACTTTGATCGTCATTATCTGTCACCTAGTATTTGGAATGGGCGGTCCGCGCCGCCGTTTCACCGGTGCGGACCGTAATTGTCGGAACGTGTTACCAGCCGCCGCGCGACTTCAGCGCATCAAGCTTCGATGCCAGGTCGTCGATGGAGGCATCGCTTGCCGAGGGATCCGCCAGAGCCGCATGGAGGGCGTTGGAAATCTCGGTCGAGACGCGCGGGTAGTCGCTGCCGGTCACGCTGGTCGGACGGGTGACGACATTCTCGAAGGCTGCCTTGGCGGTCGTCAGGAAGGGAATGGCCTTCAGGACATCGGCGTCGGAAAAGAGCGACGAGATGCTCGGAATATAGGAGCCTGCCAATGCCCGGCGCTTTTCTTCCTTCTCCCCGGCGAGATAGGCGACGAGCGCTGCTGCTTCCTTCGGATGGGTCGAGTATTTCGACACGCCGAGATAGGCGGCCCCGTCGATGCCGACATGCTGGCCGTTCGCGCCCTTCGGCAGCGGCGCAACCCCGACCTTGTCCTTGATGGCGCTGTCGGCGCCGTTGGCGAGCGACCAGGCATAGGCCCAGTTGCGCATGAAGACGGCATCGCCGTTCTGGAAGACGCCGCGCGAACCCTCTTCGTCATAGTTGAGGACGCCCTGGGGCGAGATCGTTCCGGCCCAGCCGGCCGCCGTCTTCAATGTTTCCTTGGCAGCCGGCGAGCCGATGGTGATCTTGCCGTCCGCATCGATGAAGGTGCCGGCACCGCTGCTGGCGAACCATTCGGTGGCATTGCAGACGAGGCCTTCATAGGCGCGGCCCTGCCAGACATAGCCCCACATCTTGTCGTTGCCGGCCTTGCGTTCGCCGTCCTGGACAAGCTGCGCCGTCGTGGTCAGGTCAGCCCAGGTTTCCGGAACCTTGGCGCCGTATTTGTCGAGCAGATCCTTGCGATAGAAGAGCAGGCCGGTGTCCATGTACCATGGCATGGCCACGAATTTGCCGTTGACCGTGCCTGCCGCGACGGCCGAGGGGAAGTATTTGTCGACGCTGCCGGCGGGCAGGGCGTCCTTCAGATCAAGCAGGTGGCTCTTCAGCGGGCCGACCCAGACGCCATCCAGGATCATCACATCGACATCGGTCGATTGTGCCGAAAGCAATTGCTGGTAGAGCGACAGCACGTCGTCCCAGTTTGCCGGCATCGTGGTGATCTTCACCTCGTTGCCGCTTTCCTTGGCCCAGGCTTCGGAGCCTTCCTTGCACAATTGCAGTTCAATGCCGGAGGACGAGCAGAAGATGTTGATGGTTTCGGCCTGCGAGATGGCCGGATAGGCGGCCGTGAACCCGAGTGCCGCGATACCGAATGCGAATGCCTTGCTAATGGTCATGACATACTCCCCTTTTATTAAATCCAGATTATGGATCATAATACCGAGAAGCTTACGGCTGTAAATGGAATATTCCGGCGTTTTGGCAAAAAAGATCGAATATTTATTCTATTTTGCGCTTGAGCTGCCGTTTCGCTTTCGCTAATTAAATGCATTGTTCGAATTTAATTGGCGTTTTTAAAGCGCAACATAGGAGTTGGATATGCGATTGAAGGTTGGTCTGGTTGGGCTTGGAGAAGTGGCGCAACTGATGCACATTCCGACGCTTCACAAATTGCAGGATCGGTTCGAGCTCGCCGCCGTCCACGACGTCTCGCCTTCGGTGCTGGCGCAGGTGGCCGACCATTGGAAGATCGAGAAACGCTACGGCACGGTGGCGGCGCTATTTGCCGATCCCGAGATCGATGCCGTGCTGATCCTCAGCCCCGACCAGCACCACGGCGAGCAGGCAAGGGCGGCGATCGCCGCCGGCAAGCATGTGTTCATCGAAAAGCCGGCCTGCCTGACGGCTGCAGATCTGGAGACGCTCGTGGCGGCCGAAGCCGCCTCCGATCGTGTCGTCATGGTCGGCTACATGCGCCGCTTCGCGCCGGCCTTCGTGGCCGCCAAGCAGGAACTGGAAAACTTCGGACCGATCTCCTATGTCCGCGTCCGCGACGTGATCTGCGAAGGGCCATGGTTCTTCAACCAGACCGACACGGTCGTCACGCCGGACGGCGATATTCCGGCGGCGCTGATCGACGAGAGCCGGGCGCTTCGCAAGGCGATGATGGACGCCATGTGCGGAGCCGATGCGCCGGCGATCGTCAGGCGAGGCTATGAAGTCATGACCGGACTGTGCTCGCATTCGCTGTCTGCCATGCGCGACCTCCTGGGCAGTTCGCCGAAGCGGGTGATCGGTGCGCAACTGTCGCAGAATGGCGAGCAGCTCACGGCCATGTTCGACTATGGCAGCTTCACCGCCATCTACGAATGCCTTATCGACGATATCGCGCGCTTCGATGCTGAGATCGAGGTGTTTTCGAAGAACAAGCGTCTGCACTTCCGTTACAACACACCGTATCTGCGCAATCTGCCCATGACGCTGGAAGTGCAGGAAAGCACCGCCGACAGCAATCTCGTGCGCACCCTTGGGCCCTTCCACACGGATGCGTTCCAGATCGAGCTCGAGGCCTTTCATTCCTCCATCACCAAGGGGGCGCCGAACCGCACGCCCCCGTCCGATTCGAAAGAGGATATCGAGCTTTTCTCGAAGATCCTGGCCGTAGCGAAGTCGACCCTGGCCGGGTGAGAACCGGGATATCTGCTCTATGCAGACGCCCGGCTCGCCGGTGAGCGAGCCGGCGAACTGAGATAAACCCGATCGGCGTGAGGGACGCTTCCTCACGCTGATCGGGCTGAAGATTGCGCATTGCGACAGGGCGGGTTTTGCGATCAGAATCCGCTGATCAGCTCGATCTTCGTGCCGTCGCTAAATCGCCTGAAGCGAAAATCCTTCGGATCGACGATCGGTGTGTGGCCTGTGACGAGGTCGGCCATGAGGCGTCCGGCTGCCGGGCCAATGCCGAAGCCATGACCTGAGAAGCCCGTCGCGACATGGAAGCCGGGGATCGTATCGACGGCGTCGATGACGGGAACGGCATCGGGCGTCACGTCGATCATTCCCGCCCAGCGTTGGGATATCTCCGCCTTTTCGAAAACCGGGAAAGCCTTCCGCAGCTCGGCCAGCGCGCTCGCCGTTATCGCCTTGGAGGGAACGGGATCAAGAACGCGATTATATTCGAAGGGAGAGGGCTCATCCAGCGACCACCGGCGTGGCATGCGCAGATCATCGAAATAGCGGGCGCCAAGATGGAAGCTCAACGATCGCCATTCGTGCCTGAAAGCCGGAAGGAATTGCAGGGCATAGCGAAAGGACGCAGGCACGATGTCGACGATGTTCCGCATGCCGTCGGCAATCGTGTAGCCGCCATCCATGCGTTTGCGGATTGCAAAACCGCTTGCCCATATCGCTTCCTCCGGGCCGCCCTCGAGCGGCTTGGTGCGCAGGACCGAGTTCATGACCTTCAACTGCGGCAGGTCGAGAGCATGGTTGCCCAGGAACAGGCTGGACCATGCCCCGCCGGCCAGAACGGCGGCCTTGCAGGCGATCTCACCGCGCTCCGTGACGACGCCCGATACGCGCCCGCCGGACAATTGCAGTCCCCTGACCGCACATTCCGTGAGGATATGCGCACCGCGGTCTCGGGCAGCTTCGGCGATGGCGGGGGCTGCCCTTTGCGGCTCCGCCCGGCAATCGCCGGCGGTATAGAGCGCGCCGGCAATCTTGAGGTTGGAGCCCGGATACTTGTCCTTGAATTCCGCCGCGCTCAGCATGCGGCTTTCGATCTGGTAGCCCTCGAGGTTTCGGTTCCAGCGCCGGTTCTCTTCGAACTCCTCTTCCGTCGTGCAGGTAAAGAGGATGCCCGCGCGTTTGAAGCCGGTTTCGCGACCTGTCCGACGATTGAGATCGGCCCAGATGCGCAAGGATTCCGCCATCAACGGCACCTCGCGCGGATCGCGTCTTGAAATCCTGACCCAGCCCCAGTTTCGGCTGGATTGTTCATGGCCGATTCCGCCCTTTTCGCAAAGGGCGACCCTGAGACCCCGCTCGACGAGTTCCAGCGCCGTCGAGGCGCCGATGATACCGCCGCCGATGACCACCACATCCACTTCCTTCGGCAATTCGGCATCGCCATGGACGGGAACGACGTATGGGCCAGGCATTGGCAGCTACTCCTTGAAGGGTAATGGACGGGACGTCGATGCCAAAACGGATTGAACCGGCGTGGCCCGAGCTGGGTGCCCGATTTGTCAATGTTTCGCCGGCGCTCTTCAGCCTCCGGCGCCCATGGGATAATCCACGCGACGCTGCATTGCAAACAGCTTCCGAGGCTCTTGCGGCAAGATCCTTGAGCCGGTGTCGGAAGGGTATTCGATTGGCAATCTGGATCGCGAGACCATGAGGGACAATCGGCCTCATATCGGTGAGAGGCGTCTGAGCATCTGTGCGCCTGTCGGCGGCCCTTTGCTGGCCGAGGATCGACGCCGGAAGGGGTTTCCCGACGTCGCGCAGGCCTCTGGTATAGGGCTATTGACAATAATACGGTCGTACGTATTCTGATAATCGACGCTTTACGAGAGCGGTCGAAACCGAAGTTTTCCCGATGTCTTGCAGGATGAGCCCAATGAGAACCGATATCAGACTACCAGTCGTTCCCGTGCTTGAGTCTCAAATGGCATTTCGCGAAGAAGGGGGGCGTGACAGCCCGGTTGCCATCTTTCTCCATGGCAATCCCACGTCGTCGTATATATGGCGCAATATCATTCCGCTCGTCGCGGGCGAGGCGCGTTGCATCGCTCCGGATCTGATCGGGTTCGGACAATCCGGCAAGCCGGACATAGAATATCGTTTCGACGATCATGTTCGCTATCTCGATGCCTTCATCGATCGGATGGAAATCGAAAATGCCTATCTCGTTGCCCAGGATTGGGGAACGGCGCTTGCCTTTCATCTCGCGGCGCGCCGTCCCGACTTTGTTCGCGGTCTCGTCTTCATGGAATTCACGCGACCGTTTCCGACCTGGGACGAATTTCTGGGAGATAAGACGGAACGCGAGATTTTTCGGAAATTCCGCACGGCCGGCGAGGGGGAGAGGCTGATCCTGGAGGAGAACGCGTTTGTCGAGGGCGTGCTGCCGGGGGCAACGGTGCGAAAATTCAGCGAGGAGGAGATGGCAATCTATCGCGCGCCGTTTCCGACGCCGGCATCGAGAAAACCTACGTGGCGTTTTCCCAATGAACTGCCGATTGCGGGCGAACCGGCGGATGTCTATTCCACGATCGAGAAGGCGCATGAGGCATTGGCCGCGTCGCGATATCCGAAACTCCTTTTCTCCGGAGATCCGGGCGCGCTTGTCTCGCCCCGCGTCGCCGAGGATTTTGCTCGAAGACTTCATGACTGCAGGCTGGTCAAGCTGGGATCCGGTCTTCACTACCTGCAGGAGGATCACGCGGAGATCATCGGGGAAACCACCGCGCAGTTTATTTCCGAAGTCGAAGCGGCAAACACTGCTCCCTGAGCAGGGGATACGCATTTCCTTCGGGAGTTTGTTGCCGCCGTCGTCGGGACGGCGGCTTCGGCGTATGGGCATTCGCACGGCCGCTCCCGCGCGGCACCTGATCCAATCATCTCGGGGTTCCGAGCGGAACTGGCCGGGTCGATCCCGACGTCCGTACTTGATCCTACCGGGCCCCGTCGTTGAAAACGATCGAAAGCATGATCGTCTTGAAGCGCTCCAGTGGCTTGGCGTCGCGAGAAACCTTCATCCGCAAAATTGCGCCTTCCCAGCCGCCGAGAAGAAATTCCGCGAGGTCGTCAGGAGGGAAGGTGGAGGCTATGTCTCCGGATTTTTGACCTTCGGCGATGCAAGCCGCAAAGGGCGCCGACCACTCGGTGAAAATCTCCAGCAGTCGCTCCCGAAGCAGATCGCTCTGCGGTGCTGCTTCCAGGCTGAAGTCTCCGATGAGACATCCACGGCTGAAACCATCGCCGGCCAAACGCTCCGTAATGATGTCGAGATAGCGGGCAATCCGGTCGCGGGGCGTAAGCCTCATATCTCCCAAGGCCTCGTCTATCGCAGTTTTGAGGTCTCCAAAATAGAGGTCGAGCACCTCCCTGGCGAACTCCTCTTTGGACTGGAAGTGGTTGGTGAACGATCCCTGGGGGACGCCCGCTTCGGCAACGATGTCGCGAACCCCGGCACCGACATAGCCTTTGCGGAGCATGACCTTTCGGCCGGCTTTCAGAATAGTGTCGCGATGAGAAGGTTTCGGCATAGGCCTATAATATGTACGACCATATTTTTGTCAATGAAGCGGCGGCTCGCGCGAAACGAAACGGGCATGGAGCGGCCACGATTGCCGCCGCCCCACACTTAATCCGCTTTCGTCGCGTGTTTTTCAGCCGTGCGAGGCTGCGGCGATGGCTTCGCCGCGGATCTCTTCCGTCAGCTTCAGCCGAAGTGCCGAGAATTCCGGGCTCGCCTTGATGGTGTAGTGGCGCGGATGGGGCAGATCGACCGGCGTGATCGATTTGATGCGGCCCGGGCGCGCCGTCATCGTCACCACGCGCGATGCCATGAAAACCGCTTCCTCGATGTCGTGGGTGACGAAGACCACCGTCTTCTGCTCGCGTTCCCAGATGCCGAGCAGCAGCTCCTGCATCAGCCCGCGGGTCTGATTGTCAAGCGCGCCGAAAGGCTCGTCGAGCAGGAGAATTTTCGGATCGTTGGCGAGCGCGCGGGCAATCGCCGTGCGCTGCTGCATGCCCCCGGACAATTGCTTCGGCCAATGGTCCTCAAAGCCGCGCAGTCCGACCTTGTCGATATAGCTGGCGACGATGTCGTCCCGTTCTCTTTCGGCGACGCCGCGTTCGCGCAGGCCGAAGGCAACGTTCTGGCGTATCGTCAGCCATGGAAACAGTGTGTAGGACTGGAACACCATGCCGCGATCGGCGCTAGGGCCGGTCACTTCCTTGCCATCCAGGGTCACTGTCCCTGTCGTCGGCCGGTCGAGGCCGGCGATGATCCGCAGCAGCGTGGACTTGCCGCAGCCGGAGGGCCCGAGGATGGTAACGAAGTCGTTGCGGGGAATGTCGAGTGTCGTCGGCTGCAGGGCCAGGGTCGGCGTGCCGCCCCGCACGCCGGGAAAGGTGCGGCTGACATCCTTGATGCGAAGTTCGCCGGGAACGCTCATGCAAACCTCCATGCGAACAGCTTGCGGTTCACGAACTTGAAAGCGAAGTCTGAAACGAGGCCGATCAGGCCGATGACGATGATGCCGAAGATGATCTGGCCCGTGGCGAGGAGCGCCTGACTGTTGATGATCATGTAGCCGATGCCCGAAGACGCGCCGATCAGTTCGGCGACGATGACATAGGTCCAGGCCCAGCCGAGAACGAGCCGCAGCGTTTCGCCGATATCGGGGGCGGCCGCGGGGATCAACACGCGCCGGACAACGCCCCGGTCGGTGGCGCCCAGAGTATAAGCCGCTTCTACCAGATCCCGTCGCGTACCGGACACAGAAACCGCCACCATCAGAATGATCTGGAACACGGCGCCGATGAAGATGACGAGCAGCTTCTGCGTTTCTCCGATACCGGCCCAAAGGATGAGCAATGGTACGAAGGCCGAAGCAGGCAGATAGCGGGCAAAGGAGACGAACGGTTCGAGGAGCGCCTCGATGGGCTTGTAGGCTCCCATGAGGATGCCGAGCGGCACGGCGATCAGCGCCGACAGGATAAAGCCGCCGAGCACGCGCCAGATCGTCATGCCGATATCGAAGAGAAAGCCCTGATTGACGAGGAGATCGTAGCCGTCCGTCGCCATGGTGATGGGGTCGGCAAGAAAGGTCTTGGAGACAAAGCCGCCGAGCGTCAGGCAACCCCAGCCGATGAAGAAAAGAATGAAGAAGAGCATGCCGTACAGGAGCCGGCTGCCGGGACTGATGGGTTCTAGCGGGCGCATCGTGTCTCTTGTCGTGGAGGGAGGCGTGTCGAGAGCTCGACACGCCCGAGGAGCGTTTCGGGCCTTACTCGATGAAGGATGGATCGGCCAGCTTCGAAAGATCCGGCTTGGTCTTGATGACGCCGGCATCGAGAAGGATCTTGGCGGCCTCCTCGTTGAAGCTCTTGAAGGTCGAGCCGAAGAACTTTTTCGCGGCCGCCTTGTCCTGCCATTCCAGATAGGCTGCCGATTCGCCGAATTCCTTGCCGGACTGCTTTACGTCCTTGCCCATGATTTCGAAGGACTTGTCCTTGTCTTTGTTGATCATTTCAAGCGCGTCGTAATAGCTCGCGGCCAGTGCTTTGGCGGCATCCGGATGCTCCTTCAGGAAGGCCGTCGTGCAGCCGAACGTATCCATGACGGCCGGATAATCGAGCGTGGTTGCGATGATCTTGCCCTTGTCCGGCGCGGCGCGCACGGCCGACAGATAGGGCTCATAGGTCACGGCCGCATCGTTCTGGCCTGCGAGCAGCGCCTGGGCGGCAGGGCCCGGCTCCATGTTGACGATCTTGACGTCCTTCATGGTCATGCCGTTCTTGGCAAGGATGTAGGCGAGAAGGAAGTATGGCGAAGTTCCCGGCGCGGATGCGGCCACGGCCTTGCCCTTGAGGCCGGCGACATTCTCGATTCCCGGCTTGGCGGCAATGCCGTCGGCGCCATGCGAGACGTCGAGCTGGAATATCTGCGTTGTCGCCACGCCCGCGGCATTCCAGACGATCCAGGTTTCCACGGTGGTCGCCGCGCATTGGATGTCGCCGGAGGCAAGTGCCAGATGGCGGCTGGCCTGCGGCACCTTCGGCAGCGTGACGTCAAGCCCGTGCTTCTTGAAGATACCGGCCTCCTTGGCCAGCGTCAGCGGTGCGAAGCCGGTCCAGCCGGAGATGCCGATCGCCACCTTCGTGTCGGCCGCTTGCGCATGACTAAAGCCAGCCAACGCGACGGAGGCTGCGAGAAACAATGCCTTTTTCATGATGTGAAGTTCCCTGCTCGTTGTTAAGGCAGTTGACGTTACTGCCGTTTTTATCAGCACTATATTGCGCACGCGACGTTTTCTTGTCTAGACAAAATAGCTCGCTCCACGTCATAATTAAAGTGGATGCGGGAACGTCGACGCTGCTGGATTTGGATTGAAAAAATCGGCAGACTCGGGCGCACGGTCGCGATGACAACGGTCGCGCGGCTGCTGATATCGCGCACGCTTTTCCCATCTACGTCGGAATAAATCGGACCGCCCTTGCGGATCGCGAAATGATTGCCGCCGTGCCAGAATTCCGGTGTGCGGCGGCGGCACTGGCCAGCAGGCGGCGCACCGGAGACTATTCCGACCATCGTTGTCCTGATCGGCAATTTCAGGCACGCGGCGGGTATGGGCCTGTCTATCGACGAAGCCTGTCAGGGCGCCTGCGGCGCCATCGGGAATGAGCGGCTGCCTGATCCTCGACGGCGCCGACCGCGCCGTCGAGGATCAGTGTATTTCCGTCCAGGCCTCAAGCAGTCGGAGCTGCTTGCTCCTTGGAGAAAATGCGGTCGAGCGAGGGTGCAAGGCTCAGAAGCTCGCGCGTGTACGTATGTTGCGGTGCCGAAAACAGCGTTTCCGTGTCCGCCAGCTCGACGATCTCGCCCGCTTTCATCACTGCGACGCGGTCGCACATCTGGCGGATCACCGCCAGGTCATGGCTGATGAACAGGACCGACAGGCCGGCGAGATCGCGCAGATCCTTGAGAAGATTGAGGATCTGGGCCTGGACGGAGACATCGAGGGCCGATGTCGGCTCGTCGCAGATCAGCATCGTCGGCCGTGGCCCGAGCGCCCTGGCGATGGCGATACGCTGACGCTGACCGCCGGAGAAGGCATGTGCGAAGCGTTGGCCGGCGTCGCCCGGCAGGCCGACGGCCTCCAGCAGCGTCCTTGCGTCGAACTGCGCCTGCTCTGCATTCGCGGCGAGTTTGTAGAAAAGGATCGGCTCGGCGATTGCCGAATTGATCCGCAGTCGCGGGTTGAGCGCCGAATAGGGATCCTGAAACACCATCTGCATCGATCGGCGAACCGATTGCTCGCGGTTGCCGGCAAGCGACGTTCCCTGGAAATCGATGCTGCCCGAAGTCTGTGTCACGAGCCCGGCGATGGTGTTGGCGACGGTCGTCTTGCCGCAGCCGGATTCGCCGACAAGGCCGAAGATCTCGCCGCGGCGCACATCGAACGACACGTCCTTCACGGCCTTGAAGACCGACGCCTTTCGGCCCGGGAGGAGCGATCGCTTGCCATATTCGACGCAGATGTTGCGCACGTTCAGTACGACATCGTCCGTGGCTGCCGCACGAATCTCGACGCTCTTCCTGCGTACGGCCTCGCGGGCCTCGAGCGTGACCTTGGTCTCCTCGCTCGGAACCGGCAGGCGATCGAGCCTGACGTCGATCGGCGGAACGGCGGCAATCAGCGTTCGGGCATAGGGCGCCTTCGGCGCGGTCAGCACCTCGCGCGTCGGCCCGCTCTCGACCACGCGCCCGTTCTGCATGATCGTCACGCGGTCCGCGATTTCGGCGACGACGCCCATGTTGTGCGTTACGAGCAGGACGCCGACCCGCCGCGCATTGGCGAGATCGCGGATGAGCTTGAGGATCTGCGCCTGCACCGACACATCGAGCGCCGTCGTCGGTTCATCGGCGACGATCAGCTTGGGGTCGCAGGCGAGCGCCGTCGCGATGACGACACGCTGTCGCTGGCCGCCCGACAGCTGATGCGGATAGTTGCCAAGCCGCCGCTCCGGTTCCGGAATGCCGACGGCCTTCATCAGTTCGAGTGCGCGGGCGCGGGCCTCGCGGCGGTCGATCTTCAGATGCGCCAGCATGCCTTCGCACAACTGGCTTTCCACAGTGAATAGCGGGTTGAGGCTGGTCATGGGGTCTTGAAAGATCGCGCCGACGTCGCGGCCGGGAATGATGCCTTCCGTGCGGCCGGTGCGCACGTCGATGGGCTTGCCGGCGATCATGATCGACCCCGCGGCAATCCGCCCCGGCGCCTGTAAGAGGCCCATGAGCGCGTTGCCGACCGTGGTCTTGCCGGCGCCGGATTCGCCGACGAGCGCATGGATCTCGCCGGGGGCGATGGTCAGGTTGACGTCGTCGACCGCCGCCAGCGTTTCGCCGTTGGCGAGCGGATATTCCACCCGCAGGTTCCTGATGTCGAGGACAGGTGTCGGTGCGTGTATCATCAGCGTGCCATCAGTTTGGGGTTGAAGCGATCGCGGAGATAATCGCCGATCACGTTGACGGCGAGAACGAGTATCACCAGAACGGCAGCCGGCATCACGGCGATCCACCAGAGGCCGGAGAACAGGAACTCGTTGCCGATCCGGATCAGCGTGCCGAGCGAGGGATAGGTCGGAGGCATGCCGGCGCCGAGGAACGACAGCGTCGCCTCGGTAAGGATGGCGCCAGCAAGGTTGATGGTGGCAATGACCATCACCGCGCTTATCACGTTCGGCAGGATGTGCCGGATCATGATGCGGCGTGACGGCAGCCCGATCACCTTTGCCGCTCGCACATAGTCTCTGGAGACCTCGACCATGGTGGAGGCCCGCACGGTGCGCGCATATTGCACCCACTCGTTGGCGGCGATCGCAAAGACCAGGATGGCGGGCGCCCATGTGAGGACCGTGTCGGAGCTGAGCTGCGCCTTGGCGACACCGCTGATGAGGAGCGCCACCAGGATCGTCGGGAAGCTGACGAGCACATCGGCGACGCGCATCACCACATTGTCGACGCGGCCGCCGAAAAAGCCGGCGATCAGACCGAGAAGAACACCCATTGTCGCGGCAAAGAGCACGGCTCCGATACCGATCAGCACGGATATGCGCAGGCCGAACAGGATCACCGAGACGAGGTCTCGCCCCTGGTTGTCCGTGCCGAGCAGGAAGCGCGCGTCGCCGCCATCCATGAAGACGGGCGGGATTTCCGCGTCGATGAGCGAATAGGACGAGACGTCGCGGGGATCCATGGGCGCGATCATCGGCGCAAAGATCACCAGCACCAGCATCGTCGCGAGCACCAGGCCGGCGATCATGACGGAAACCGGCGGAAGTCGTTGAATCAGTCGAGCTTGCCTGGCCATTATCTTGTCCTCAGCCGGGGATCGATGAAGGTGTAGAGAATGTCGACGATCGTGTTGATAAGAACGAACAGGAAGCCGACGAACAGGAGATAGGCCGAAAGAACCGGTATATCCGGGTAGCCGACCGCATTGGTGAAGAGCAGGCCCATGCCCGGCCACTGAAAGACCGTTTCAGTGACGATGGCGAAGGCAATAAGCTGGCCGATCTGCAGACCCGTCACGGTGACGACGGGCATCAGCGCATTGCGCAGAGCCAGACGCCCATAGACATAAGGGCGGGGCAGGCCGCGCGCGAAAGCGAAGCGGATATAGTCCGACGACAGGACGTCGATCATTTCCGAGCGCACCAACCGCATGATCAGCGTCAACTGGAAGAGCGCAAGCGTGATCGAAGGCAGGATGAGCGACTTCAATCCGGAGATCGTCAGGAAGCCCGTCTGCCAGAAGCCGAGATCGACAACGTCACCACGACCGGAAGACGGCAGCCATCGCAGATTGACGGCGAAGACGAGGATCAACAGCAGCCCGGTAACGAAGGTGGGCATCGAAATGCCGACGAGCGTCAGCGACTGCGTAAGTCGCGAAAGCGCTCCATTGGGCTTCAGCGCGCAGACGACGCCGAGCGGAATGCCGACCGCAAGCGATATGATCGTGGCGACGATCACCAGTTCCAGCGTGGCGGGAAGCCGGCTCATCAGCAGGTTGGCGACGGGTTGCTGATAGCGGAAGCTCGTGCCGAGATTGCCATGCAGCACCCGGCCGACAAATTCGAGAAACTGGACAACGAGCGGCTTGTCGAGGCCAAGCGCAGCGCGAAGAGCGTCTTTTTCGCTCTGGGTGGCGCCCTCCCGCACCATGGCGGCAATCGGGTCGCCGACAAATCGGAACATGATGAAGGCGATGGCCGTTACGGCAACCATCACGAGGATGGCCTGCAGTAGCCTTGTCGTTAGAATCCTGATCATCGGAATATACCTTGCAGGGGCGCGGCGAGAATCTGGAACCTCAAAAACGCGCTGCTTTGCTGCCTTGCCTTGAGGACGATCCCGAACGTCCTGTCCGGGATCGCACAGCAATGCAGGGCTATCGGGTTCACTTCATCTGGGCGAACCAGGGACGTACGTATTCGTCAGCGAACTGAGGAATATCGACCTTGTCGCTCATTGCCCAGGCAACCGGCTGCTGGTGCAGCGGCAGGTAGAGTGCCTGATCGTGGGCGATGCGGAAGGCGTCTTTCAGCATTTGGACGCGCTTGCCTTCGTCGAGTTCGGTCGATGCCGAACGCGCAAGAGCATCGATCTTCGGGTCCGAAAGACCGTTCGGGTTGCTGCCGCCATAGGTGCCGTCATTGGTGGCAAGCAGGGACTGCAGGACGCTGTAGCCATCCATCGGCGGCAGCGATGCCCAGCCGAGCATGTAGATGTCGAAGTCACCATTGTCCTGGTGCGGGAAGTAGGTCGTCTTGCTCTCGACGCCGACATTGGCCTTGACGCCGATCTTGGCCCACATGGAGGCAATCGCCAGGCAGATCTGCTCGTCGGCGATGTAGCGGTCGTTCGGGCAATTCAGGCCGACCTGGAAGCCGTCGGCGTATCCGGCCTGCTCCATCAGCGATTTCGCGGTTTTCAGGTCGTAGGCAAGGGGCTCGTCGATGGTCTTGTCGTAACCGGTGACCTCGGGTGCGACCAGCATACCCGACGTGCGGGACTTGCCGCGCATCAGCCGCTTCTGAATGGTATTCAGGTCGATGGCATGCCACAGCGCCTGGCGTACCTTTACGTCCAGAAGCGGGTTGGGCTTGCCCGGCATGGCATGAAGCTGCGGGCGGAAGTTGAAGCCGAGGAAGATTTCGCGGAGCGATGGGTTTTCGACCACCTTCAGTCCCGGCGTGTTGCTGACACGGTCGATGTCCTGCAAGGGGATGGGCGCGATCATATCGAGCTCGCCGGAGAGAAGCGCCGCAACGCGCGTGGCATCCGAGGCGATCGGGCGGTATTCCACGCCCGTCAGATTGTGCTGGGGCTTGTCCCACCAGCTCTCATTGACGGCGAAAACCGATTTTGCGTCCGGCTCATAGCTGACGAGCTTGAACGGGCCGGTGCCGTTGGCATGGTTGCTGGCATAGGTGGTGACGCCGGTCGACGCGTTGCCCGGCTTCAGGGCGTCATGCTCCACCATCCACGGCTTGCTCATGATGTAGACGGCGGCGAGGTCGTTGAGAAGCAGCGGATAGGGGCCGCGAAGAATGATGTCGACGGTGTAGTCGTCGACCTTTTCGGCGCCGATGACGGCCGGCAGGTTCTCGCGGTTGCGCGAGCCCGGATCGATCTCACGCAGGATCGTGGCGACGACGTCGTCGGCGTTGAAGGGCTGGCCCTCATGGAACTTGACGCCCTGACGCAGCTTGAAGCGCCAGCGTGTCGGCGAGATCACCTCCCAGGAGGTCGCAAGCGCCGGCTCGAGCTGCAGGTTCTTGTTACGGCGCACCAGCGGATCGAACACCATGTGATGAACGCTCTGGGTGAAGCTGTCGACCTGGGCGTTCGGGTCGTACGAGATGACGTCGCCGGACGACGACCAGCGTAGTGTCTTTGCGAACGACGGCGTCGTCAGCGGTATGATGATGGCTAGCCCTGCCAGCAGGGTCTTCAGATAGGTTTTCACTTGTATCTCCCTTTGCGTATGCATTGCGAATAATTCAATGGATACGATTTACTCCCTTAATCAGTATGCATATATTGTATACAATAGCAAGGCGCAAAGACTCGCTTTTACCGGTTTGACGAATGGAGCGCCGATCGCTCAAGGGAGGAATGAGATGATGAAATCACTGTTGATCACGAACGGCGTGGTCATCACCCTGGATGCGGATCGCCGCATTCTTGAGAACGGACACGTCTTGATTGAGGATGGCCGCATTGCCGCCGTCTTCGATCAGCCGCCGGAAATCGACGCGGCGATCGAGCGCATCGATGCCGCCGGCATGGCGGTCATGCCCGGATTCGTCGATACGCACGCGCACGCCGGACATATGCTGACCAAGGGGTTAGGCAGCGATTCCACCGAATGGATGGATACCACCGGCCATATCTATGCCACTGCCACGGATACCGAATTCTGGGCGGCCGAGGCCGCCTTGTCGGCGCTCGAGCGCATAAAATGCGGCACGACGACCGCCGCGCTGCTGTTCGGGGGCGGACCGGACATCATGCGCACCGAAGCGCCGGACGCGGCGCAAGCCCATCTCGCCGCTGTTGCTGAAATGGGGGTGCGCGAGGTGCTTGCCGTCGGACCGAACCGACCGACCGTGCCGCACACTTATCGCAACTACACGCAAAAATCGTATACAGATATTGTCGTGGATCCTCGCACGCAATTGGATGTGTGCGCCGGGCTTGTCGATGCGTGGACGGCTGTGAACGATCGCCTGACGGTCGCGCTCTCGCTTCCCGTCTTTGATGTTCAAGAATTGAAAAGTGATATCGTATACAATCTGTCCCAGCAGATACGCGACCTTGCGCGTAAAAAAGGCGTGCTGCTTGTTCAGGATGGCCATCGCGAGGGATCCATCGCCGCCAATGCCGCGCGGCTCGATCTGTTCGACCGCCGGTCGCTGCTGGCGCATTGCATCGAACTGACCGATGAGGATATCGCCGTGTTGAAGCGCACCGGCGCCAAGGTCGCTCATAATCCGAGCGCCCTGATGTCGGTATCCGGCCGCTGCCCCGCGACGGAGTTGATGGAGGGCGGCGTGACGGTCTCGCTTGGCACGGATGCCGCCGCTCCCGACCGGTCTTTCGACATGTTCCGCAACATGTTTCAGGCACATCGCTATCACGCGCGGCATTTCCGGGACGATAGCATTCTGCCACCGATGCAGCTTCTGGAAATGGCGACCATCGATGGAGCGCGGGCGCTCTCGATGGAGCAGGAAATCGGCTCGCTCGAGCCGGGCAAACGTGCTGATATCATTCTCGTCAACATGCGGCAGCCGCATCTCTGGCCGCCGGCTCATCCCGTCCAGCGGCTCGCGCGCTTCGCCAATGGCGCGGACGTCGACACGACCATTGTCGGCGGCCGGGTCCTAATGCGCGCGCGCCGGCTCGTGGATCATGATGAAGACGCGATCCTCGACCGCGCCGAGCGCGCCTTCCACCTGATGATGGAACGGGCGGGGCTGGCATGAACCGCATGTCAATTTCGACAATGGACAGGAGTACCAGGTGATGAACGATATTCTCATCCGCAACGTCAGGCCGTTCGGCGGCGAGGCGACGGATCTCTACATTCTGAACGGTCGTTTTGCCGATGGCCATGGCGAAAGCGCGGCAGTCGAGATCGATGGCAGCGGCCATGTCGCCCTGCCGGGATTGGTCGAGGCGCATACCCACCTCGACAAGACTCTGATCGGCATGGACTGGTTCGAGAACCATGTCGGGCCGACGCGCAACGACCGTATCCTGGCCGACAGGCAGGCGAAGCGGGAGCTCGACATCGACGCCCGCCGGCAGTCGGCACGGCAGATCCTGCAGACGCTTGCCCTCGGCGTGCTGCATATCCGTAGTCACGTCGATGTCGACACGGAAATCGGCATTTCCAATATCGAGGGTGTCATCGAGACGCGAGAGGCCCTTCGCGATCTGGTTGATGTTCAGATCGTCGCCTTTCCGCAGAGCGGCATGCTCGTGCGCGAGGGGACGCTCGAGCTGATGGAAGCAGCGCTGAAGGCGGGCGCCGACATCGTCGGTGGCATCGACCCGGCAAGCATAGATCGCAATCCCGTCCATCATCTTGACGCGATCTTCGGGCTTGCCGAGCGCTATGGAAAGCCGATTGATATCCACCTGCACGAGCCGGGCGAGCTTGGCGCCTTCTGTCTCGAACTAATCGTCGAACGAACCCGGGCCCTGTCCATGCAGGGCAAGGTGATGGTGAGCCACGCCTATTGCCTCGGCATGCTGGACGCGCCGAGGCAGCGCGCGCTTGTCGATGCTCTCGCCGCCGAAAGCATCGCGGTCATGACGGTCGGCAGCCCCTCCGGGCCTGCATTGCCGCTGCGGGCAATGCGCCAGGCGGGCATTGTTCTCGCATCCGGTTCCGACGGCATCCAGGGCACTTGGGAGCCCTGGGGCAATGGCGACATGCTGGAACGGGCAAAGTACCTGGCGCAGCGCAACGGCATGACCAACGATGCCGATCTCGCGGAAACGGCGCGGATCTGCACCTTCGGCGGCGCCGAGGGCATCGCTCTTGCCGACTACGGCTTGTCGAGCGGCTGCCACGGCGACGTGGTGCTCGTGCCGGCCCGAACTCTCGCCGAGGCGGTCGCGCTGACGCCGCAGCGCCGAACGGTCATTCGCCGCGGCCGGATCGTGGTGCGCGACGGCGTGCCAAGCGAGGCGCTACCGCATATCGGCTAGCCGCACCGACAGGCGACGCAACGAGCGAGCCGGCCAGGGCGGCCGGCTCGCATCGGGCGAACGTCTTGCCTCCCCGACGTGCGAAGCTTCCCTTTGTTGCATTCTTGGATATTAGGTCAGGACGATCATGGCACCCAATTCCAGCGATAAGAATCAGAAATCTGCCGTCTCCAAATCCGATGCTGTCTACCGCATCCTGAAGCGCGCGATCCTCGATCAGGTTCTGGCGGCGGGAGCGAAGCTTCCTGAGGATTCGATCGGCGATCGGCTCGGCGTGAGCAGGACGATCGTCCGGCAGGCGCTCGCCCGGCTCAACGGCGAAGGCCTAATCGAGCTGCGTCCGCACAAGGGCGCCTGCGTCGCTCAGCCGAGCCTCGAAGATGGCCGCAGCATCCTGGCCGTGCGCCGGGTGCTCGAGGCGCTGGTGGTGGATACGCTGGCCGGCAAGCTGACGTCGCAGCAGATCCGCCAGCTTGAAGCCCATGTCGATGCGGAGGACAATGCAAAGGTCAACAACGCGTCCGCCTCGATCCAGCTTTCCGGCGAATTCCATGTGCTGCTCGCGACGCTTACCGAAAACGACGTGCTGTCGCGCTACGTGACGGAGCTCGTGTCCCGGTCATCGCTCATCCTGTCGCTCTACGGCCGCCCGCATTCCCCGGACTGTGCCGTTTCCGAGCACCGGGAACTGATCGTCGCCCTCGCGCAGGCAGACCGCGACAAGGCGCGCGCCCTGATGATCGATCATATCGAAGCCATCACCACCCGCGCATTGTTGAAAGCAACGCCCGAGAAGGATTTTCGCGACCTGCTGGCGGCATATGCCAGGGAGGAAGGGCTGTAGAGCGTATCTGCGGTCCCTGTCGCGCTGAAGCTTCCAAATAGAGACCGCGAGACCCAAGCGGCGGATGGACATGCTCCCTGGCGACGGCAGGCGTGCCGGGGAGCATGTCGTGATTGAGTGGAATCAGGAATTGTTTTCGATTCTCAAGGCTTTCGCGTCAGGAGACCGAGGTTGAAGAGCTGAACGCGGCGATTGTCAGCCGCCTCCGACTTTGTGCCGGCGATGGGGAAATACTTGCCGACGCCGACCGCAAAGAGGCGATCCGGTGAAACGGCGAAGGTGGTCGCGAGGATTTCCTTGATTGCGTCCGCGCGCTGCTGGCTGAGATCGAGGTTGTGCTGATCGCTTCCCGTCGAACTGGTGTGACCGACGACCAGGAATTTGTAGTCCCAGAGGTTCGGGTGGTGGAGGGCGTCGGCGATCAACCCCAATGTGCGATAGGATTCCGGTTCGATCGCAACGGAGTCGTTCTGGAAATCGACTTCCACGACCATTTGCGGGAGGTGGGCGACCTTGCTCCAATTGGGAAGCCCGGCCATGTCCTTTCCGGAGGCGCTCATAGCCTCCTGGCGCAGAAGTTCGACATCGACGATCGGCGCTGCGCCTGTAAGTTTACCGAGGCCGGAGACGATGCGCTGTTCCGACACTTGCTGCGCCGTCGCATAGGCTGGAATGACCAGCGCGAATGCCAAGGCGGTCATGATGCTTGCTTTGACGTTCATGGGTCTCATCTCCATCCCGCATCGGTGATTGCCTGGTTGCATTTGTTGCCGACCAGACGCTGTGTCTTTATCAGGCAGGCAAGTATGTAGCCGTCTCCCTTGATGCCTCGGCAATGCTGAGCCATGTCATGGGCGCAAACCTTTTCATAGGCCGTCTGCGCATCCTCGCGTTGCTGGATCGAGGTCGTGACATTGGAAAGAGATGCGGTGCAGGTCGGTGAGACCTTCGCTGCATTCTGCTTCAGGCAATCGGCAACGCGGCCGCTGCCGAGGTTGACCCCCTTGCAGAGTTTCTTGATGTCGGCGCCACAATCCTTCGCCAGTGTCGTGACCGCATCCGCATAGCTGATTGTCTCGGCTCTCGCGATGCCTGCGGAGACCATCCCCGCCAATAAGAATCCACAAAATAATCTGCCGGTCTTCCTCATCCTCATCTCCTTTGCTTCCGAGGGGCAGTGATCTGGCGCCTTCCGGACAGGCTCGTCGTATAGCTGTCGACATTCCGGCTGTTTGCCATGGGTATCGATGTAAATGCTTACCTGTCACGTCCGTCGTTGTGCCGAACTGCTGCGATGCCGCGGTGATGTGCGCCGTCACCGCGTTGGGCGTTCCTATCCGGGATCCTTGACCGCGACATAAACGACGGCATGACCGTTATATTGCGGTTCGAACCAATTCCCGCCGCAGTCCTGATAGGACACGCCATTCACGACGACCGCGGAGCATGCGGGCGGGAGCGTGGCAATAACGGATCCAACCGCGACAGCCGTTGCTGCTCCCCAGACGGCAGCCGGCCCGGGACCCCAATATCCGGGCCAATAGGGACCGGGTGGCGGAGGAAGTGGTGCGTAAGGCACAGGATGCGGGCCAGGGAATGGCCCCGGTCCCGGATATGGATGTGGCCCCGGATAGGGATGTGGACCGGGATGCGGGTTTGGATGGGGTGTCGGCGTCGGCGGATGAGGGTGAAGCCCGGACGGGTTCGGATGCGGCGCGGGGTGTGGGGCCGGATGAGGAGCCGGGTGCGGCGCCGGTCGCGGTCCATGGGCCGGGTGGGGATTGCCGCCCGGATGAAAACGGGGTTGGAAATGTGTTGGCGCATTGAAGCCGCGAAAGTTGCCGCCGCCGGGATGAACGCCTCCGTGGAAGCCGCCGCCACCAAAATTCATGCGCGGCACCCGGCCGCCGAAGCCGCCTCTCGCCTCGGCGACATGCGGGGCAACCAAGGCGGTGACGAGAAGTGCGCATAGGAACGTGCCGGGCTTCTTCATTTCTTGTCTCCCTCGCCCAGGAACTTGATTTTCTGTGCGCCTTCCGCCGGCGTGTAGACGAAGGTATCGTCGGGGATCGTGGCGTTTTCCGTCCATTCCAGGATAGAGGTGATCCGCGGCCGGGTGAGGTCTTCCCGATCGACCAGTGAAATCTTCAGGGGAAGCGGGCTGCCTTCCGCAGCGATCCAGATTTCGGCGTCCTGATCAGGGCCCCGGTAGGCCCAGTGATTGGTTTCCTTGCCGTTGATATAGGCATGGCCGACGAAGAAACCCTCGTGGATCAGGTTGATCGGCGCGTCAGACGTTCCCCAGGAGAAGAGATCCGCCAGTGGGAAAGCCAGATGATATTTCTGCGCCGCCTCTTCCAGGGTCGCTTTGATGGTGGCTGGGGCCGGGACCTGAGCGTAGACATGCTGGTCGGGCGAGGCATAGACAAGTGTCTTGCCGTCATAGACCAGTTCACCATGGACGACATCGGTGGTGAGATCGATGCGCAGATGGTCGGGCCGCCTTACCTCGTAAGTCGCGGTGCCGCCGATTTCCAGCTTCTGATCGGTGTCGAGGACGACTTCAGAGGTCGTCGTTGCCTTCAGGCTGAAAGTCTGCAGCGATTGCAGATGTTCGCCCATCGTCTTGAGCGCTTGAATGGATTCCGGCTCGATGCGGGGCTCCTTGGAATGCCTCTCCTGGGCGAGCACGCCCCCGGCGGCAATGAGAAGCGTCACCGTCGCAAGCATGAGGCGCGACCATCTGAGATGCGGCATCGCTTTGCCTTCCTTTCTCCCGCATAGACCGGGACAAGGTAAGGCTAGGCGCGCATGGTCATCCTGAGGAAGTACGCAACGGTAAATGTGCCCGTAAACGCCCGCGGACTGCGCAGTCCGAACGTCGTGTTACATCGGTTGAACGGTGGTCACATATCCGGCAGCCCTTGCCGCTGCCAGGAATGCCTCTCGCGCCTCCTGCGGGCTTGCGCCGCCCTCGAAGACCTCCAGGCAGATGCGAAGCGCTTCGTCACGCTCGAAACTGCAGTCCGGTTCTGGCCATCTGTCCATCAGAGAATCGGCTGCCTCTCTTACGCTGCCGATTCTCTGGGCCCCGTCCGGGAAAGGCAGGACGATGACAATGGGCGCTTGCCATTTCATGTCGTACATTTTGGCTTCCTCTATGCACTACGATCCAGAATCGTACGGGAGAAAGCGGCGGAAAGTTGCACCGACGTTGAGCTGGGCAGGGCAGGCCTCAGGATTTGTCCTTTCTGACGCCCAGGCGTCTTAGAAATCCCGGCGCGTAAATGACGCATGCGATGGATGCAGCCAGCATCAGAAGCGAAATTGCCAGTTGGACCACGTTGTACCGGAGCGAGCCCTCGGCAAAGAACCAGCCCGAAATGATGCCCGCAATGGCAAATGGGATACGTACGACGATGGGGAACCACATGGGACAATCCTTTTCTAAAGAAGCAGCAGGCGCTTCACCACCGGCCCGAGCTGTGAGTACGGCAGGAAGGCAGCCCCCGCGGCAAGCAGCGGCAAGAGTGCAGGAACAAGCAACACTACCATGTTTTTCCGGTTGATCAGCAGACCCGATGTCCTCAGCGCAGCAGTCCAGATCGGCTTTATATCGTGAAGCTCGGCGAATTGCTCCTCCTGCAGATCGTCGCACATGTTGCTGCCGAGTGTCGTCCGCTCGTTCCACCTCTCGTAGTCGGTCGCCTTGGCCATTGCGAGCAGAATGGTTTTCTTCTTCAACTCGACGATCTTGGCCCCAGGCTTGAGAAGCGGCAAGACGTAATAGAGCGTCACGACGACCAGCCACGCGGCGCATATGATTGTAAAGAGCGTCGGGGTCAGTGGCTGGCGCTCCATGACATGGCCAATGGCTGCCGCCGCCACGCAGCTGACCGCCAGCGTGAAGAGGCCGTAGCCTGCCGGATAGAAGCCCAGGAAGCCCAATCCCGCATGATCGTCCGGATGGGTTACGACAAGCCGCAGGCGGCAGTCGGAGATGTCTGAAAGAAACGCTGCCCAGACGAGGTGCTTCCAGATCAGCCTCGAAAGGAGAAACCAGTAGATCGTATTGCTGACGGCCAGGCACCAAACGCCGGCAAGCGTCTGTGAGGCCGCAGAGGAAGCCCACGAGGGAGCGTTGCCGCCAAGGAAGCTGGCGGCATTCGCGCCGGAGGCGGCGAATGCCAGCAGCAGGCATATCGCTTCGGGTATGGTCGCGACAGTCCGTTCCCGGGCGCGCTCGAGTGCCTTGCGGCCCTCGGTGCGCGACACGGAAGCAAGCAGCGGCACGCGAAAAACAAGCGACGTGCATTCGTCGATCGCGAAAGCGATCGGCTTTTCGGAGAGGGCCAGCAGTACCGGAGCGATGAGGAACTTCGCCCAGGCGCCCCAATCCTGAAGAAACAGGCCTGCAAGGTAGGCGCCGCCGGTCGATAGCAGCATCAGGACGGGGACGACCCAAGCCAGCAGGGCAAGGCACAAGGCACGCCATCCCCGTTTGCGCAGCCCCAGCCATGACATCAGTTCATAGAAGGGGCCGCCATGCATGATCCGGATTCTGCTTTCCTCGTCATCCACCGTCACTTGCGGCCTCCGTGGACGCGGCCAGCTTGTTCCGTCGAACAAGTGCGGAGGCCGGCGCGGCACCGCTGGCCTTTTCGTCACCGCCGACGTTGACGGTCGGTTGGGCGAAATCGATGCCATTTGCCTTGAAAGCTTCGCGAATCTTCAGATACGCCTTGCGGCGGATGTAGGTCTGCATTCCCGGCACCGTCATCATCCCGAAGCTTAGCACGATGCCGTAATCGCCAAACTCTTCCACGCCCTTCAGTTTCAATGGTTGAAGAAACAGCGGACCAAGTTCGGGATCCTGCGTGAGCTCCGCGCCGATCTGTTTCGTGAGCTTGCGCGCCTTTTCCACATCCGTGTCGAACCCGACGGTAATGCGAAACTTGTCGATCACCCAGTCGCGGCTCATGTTTTGCACCGCGCCGAGCTCGCCGAACGGCACGGTGAAGACGGGGCCGCGATGGTGGCGCAGCCGCACGGAGCGCAAGCTGAAGCCCTCGACGGTTCCCTTGTAGTTCTTGGCCTGAATATACTCGCCCACGCGGAATGCGTCGTCGAACATATAGAAGACGCCGCTGATGATATCCTTGACCAGCGTTTGCGAACCGAACCCCAGGGCGACGCCGAATATTCCGGCGCCGGCGATCAGGGGGCCGATCTGTACGCCGAATTCGGAAAGCACGATCAGGCCCGCCATGACCGCCACGATGACGGCAAGCGCGTTTCGCAGGATCGGCAACAGGGTGCGGAATCGCGCCTGGCGAGCGGCGTCGGCCGGCGGGAGGCTCGATGTGTCCAAAGACGCAGCCAGCGTGCGATCGATCCAGTTCCGCGCAAGTTGCCAAGCCAGATCGGCAAGCAGGAGGATGACGACGCTTTTCAGGAGCCCGTAGAAAATGGCCGTCACGACCGGATTGCTGTGGCCGAGCCCCTCGGGGTTCAGTCGCCAGACGATGGCGAGCCAGCCGGCCGCGGCGGCGATGACGATGGCGCGAGCGCCTCGAACCACGAGTACCCGCCTGATACCGGAGGTGTCGTTCCCGGCGAAACGTTCGGCGGCGCGTCCGATCCCGGACAGAAGCCCGGGAAGTCCGACCGCATAAAGCCCCAGCCAGAACAGCGATTTGAGACCGAAGGCCCAGAAGCACCAGACAATGACCAGCAGGAGCGTCAAGGCCGCCTTCGAATTTTTCGTGCGCTGCGGCGACGACGACCAGATGGCCTCGATCGCGAGCGCGAGAATCACGATCGAAAAGCCGACCGCAATCGCATCGGCGACGGCCGACGGCAATTCGAGCGGCTGCGCCAAAGCGGCACTGGCGATGGCGATGATGACGACGGCAAGAAGGATGCGGCATCTCAGGCGCAGCGAGCGGTGAGAAACGGCAAAGCCGACCAGCACGGAGCCGGCGCGAAAGACGATGAAGCCTGCGAGATAGGCAAGGAGGACGATACGGGCGAGAGGTGGCCATTCGACCGCGAAGAAGACCACTGCGATGCCCAGGGCAAACACGCAGATGGGGGCAAGCTGCGCCATCAGGCTTCCCGTGGAGGATCGGATGCGCCGATATATCCATTCGGCGGCCAGGCCCAGCGCCACCAGGCCGGCAAAGATCAGGAAGACGGGTGCGAATCCATGGCTGATCGCGTCCTGGCGCACGCGCAGCGAGGCCGAAAGAAGCTCCGATGGAATCGATGGAATTGCAGAGACAATCTCGTGGATGTGGGCCCGGGTGGTTGCTTCCCAATTCGCCAGGCCGCCGGACGCGAGCCCTGCGGGAGCGGTGGGCGCGCCGGCGGCTTGTGACCGTGCCGTCAGCCATGTGCGAATGTCCGGGTCCTCGAGAAGCTTGACGAACTCGTCGATCTTCTGTTGCCGACCGGGCCCTGCTGTCGCTTCCGTCTGGATGCCGGCGGCCAGGAATATACGTGCCATGATCCAGCTCATTGCGATGGCTTTCTGATCGGGAACTGGAAGTTCAGGCCTGCGAAGATCTGCCATCGCGGTGCGCCGGGCCCGTCGTGCCAGACGGTATATTGCGGTTCGACAAAGGCGTTCATCGTAATGCCGTTCTCCAGGGGGACCACCTTGCCCAGGCCGAGGCCCGCAGGGATGTAGCTGCTGCCGTTTTCCAGATTGAAATTCCAGGTCGCCGACGACCGGACGTACCAGCCGTCCTTGAGATTGAAGTTGACGATAGGCTGCACCGTCAGGAGGTTGACGTCTTCACGGTCTTCCTTGCCGGCGAACGAGGTCTGGTAGGTGAGCAGTCCGCCCAGCAGCCCCCATTGCTGGGGAACGACGGCCACGCCCGCTGCGCCAACCTGCCATTTTCCACTTCCAAGCGACGTATCGGTCGCGGTCGGCAGCACCACCAGCGGCCCCGCGCCGAAGGTAATGTCGCCCTTCTTCGGTAGAATGAAGAGATCCATCAGCGTGAGGTCGCCGAGACCCGTCACATAGCCGGTCGGCACGTCGGGCGATGTGGCTATGGGCAAGGTGAATCGGAACAGTTGCGGCGCGCCTCCGAGGTCGGAGGGGATCAAGCCGCGCAGCAGGAACTGGTTTGCCTTCGGATGGCCGGGCGTGTCGATGAAGCTCGGAACGTAATAGTCCTGCAGATTGATCGTAATCTTGGGCGTCAGAGGGTTATTGGCCTCGTTGACGTCAGAATGCTCCTGAGCGGCAGCCGTTCCCGCACAAAGGATAGTTGCGATCAGCCAGGCTTTCATTTGCATTCTTGCGGCCTCCGGGCAAATTGCCGTCATGAAGCCACGTTCGCCACGCGCATGCGAGTACGCAACAGTAAACAGTCCCGTAAACGATCCGTGCGCCGCCGAGATGTCGGGCCATTTACGGTAACGTACTTACGTTTCATCTAAAACATCCCATACTCGGTCGATCACCTCGATGGGGGAAGGTCGTCGTTAGATGGATAGGCGAGGCGGCGAAGCGAGCAGGACAAGCAAGGCGGCACAGCGCGGACTTTGGCGTCTGATGTTGAAGCTGCCCGCCTTGCGGGGCCGGCTTCAGATTCTCGCGGTCAGAAGCCGGCGGCTGGACGACCTCTTCGAGGCATACGAGGAGGCGAGTCTCGCGCTTGAACGATTTCAGAAAGACGGAGGCGGCAGCGGCGGCCCCCTCGTCGAAGAGTACGAGGCCGTCTGCCGCGATATCGAAGCCGATGTCATCCAATTCATTCTGCAAAGCGGGTCAAGCTTTGCGGAATGAACCGTGTTTTCCACCTCAAAAGTTGGGAGAAATAGAGATGGTCCACGACGCGGGCTCTCAGGCATTTCAACGGTCTTCGCTTCCGCCAAATCTGCTGGCCTGGACCGGTACTTTGCTTGTTGCATGCGCTTCTCCAGCCATGGCCGACAACTATACCAATCTTGTCGTGCCCCCCAATTCCTCGTTCGTGCTGTCGAGCGGCGACACCGTCACCGGCACGAACAACACCGCACTCAGGATTCAGCGCAACTCGACCGTGACCCTGTCCAACGGGCCGGTGGCCGGGCCGATCAACATCAACTCGTCCGGCACCAACGGGCACGGCATTTGGACGACGACCGATGGCTCAGGGAGCATTACCGGAACGTCATTGACCTTCGGATCCGGTGTTACGACCAATATCTCGACAAACGGCAATCTTTCCTATGGCATTCATCTCGGCGCCGGAGCCCAGACCCATCTGGTCTTCGAGCAGGGATCGACGACCAACATCCGCGCCTATCTTGGAATGATGCTCGGGGCATCGGCCGCGGCGACGCCGGCCCTGACCAACGATGTTGTCCTGAGGCCCAACTCCATCGTCAATATCGACGCATACCAGCAGCCGGGGATATTCCAGGGCATCAGCATGAGCGGCGGCGCATCGCTGCATCTGGACGCAGGCAGCCAGCTTTCGGTCCATGTCGCGGATGGCGGGACGACGGGCTACGACAGGGGCATTCTCGTGTCGCAGAACGTCAATACGGGGCTCGGCGGTATTCTGACATCCGATGCCGGTTCTCTGCTGACGATCGATACGCACTCGAACAATCAGTCGGATGGCCTCTACACCATCAATACCGGACGTAGCGATCTCAGGGGCGTCACGCAGATCACGACCTCAGGCGATCTTAGCGCCGGCGCGTTTCTATATGCAGACCCCGACATGACACGGCTCACAATATCGGCCGAAGGGCCCGGGCGATCGAGCATCAGTACCTCGGGCACCGAGAGCGAGGGATTGTTCATCTATCGGGGGCACGCGCTCATCGGTCGTACGGATGTATCGACAACAGGGGACACCTCCGCGGGAGCCTTCGTCTATGGACCCGAGAGCAGTCTGGTGACGGAAGATTCGACCATAACGACGGTCGGAAGCGGCTCCGACGGGGTTGTCGTCCACTCCGGAGCGACCGTTTCCGGCAGCGACACGGACATCGCGGTGAGTGGCGCCGGCTCCACTGGCCTGTTCCTGACGGGCAGCGGAACGGAACAGACCGCCAGCTTCAGTGGCGGCTCCATTGCCAGCAACGGCACGGCGATCGGTGTCGGCGGCGGCACGGGAGTTGTCAGCCTCGATGGCGTTACCGTCAAGGGGATCGACTGGCTCGACGTCAAGAGTGCAAGCGCGTTTCGGGCACTTCCGACGGTCAGCTTCGGGATCGATCAGGTCGCCGACGACGGCACGCTCGTTCGCACCTCGCTGTCTCCCGTTGCGGTCGTTGCTGCCGGGTCGACTACCGCCAACGTAACGGCGCGCAACTCGACGCTGACCGGCGCCGCCTTCACCGAGCCGGGAAGCGTCTCGAACGTGACGCTCGTCGATACGTTGTGGACGATGACCGGAAGCTCCAACCTGACGAACCTGATCAATGATCCGAGCCTTATCCAATACACGCCTCCGGTCGGCGATCCGACGGTGCTGGCGAGCTACAAGACGCTGACCGTCGCCAATTACGTCGGCCAAGGCGGCGAGATCGGTCTGAACACCTATCTGGGCGCCGACGGATCTCCCTCGGACAGGCTGATCGTGGACGGGGGTACGATCACCGGCAACTCGACGCTTGCCGTGAAAAACACGACGGGTCCCGGCGCCCTGACCACCGGTGACGGCATCCTCGTCGTCGACACTGTCAACGGGGCAACCTCGGTGCCGACCGCCTTCACGCTGGCGAGCGACTATGTGACGGAGCAGGGTGAGCCGGCGGTCGTCGGCGGCGCCTACGCATATACGCTTCATTACGGAGGGGTCGGCGCGAATGCGACCGACAACAACTGGTATCTTCGCTCCGATGCGCCATCCTCGACACCTGGTTCGCCCGAGCCGCTCTACCAGCCCGGCGACCCTGTCTACCAGGTCTATCCGCAGGTTCTGATGGCTCTGCAGTCCCTGCCGACGATGCAGCAGCGCGTCGGAAATCGCTATTGGACGGAGCCCGCCGTTCCAGAGCAGGTGTTCTGCAAGGATCCGACGCAGAACTTCCGATGCACGGTCGCCCCCGAGCAGGCGAGCTATTACGGAGACGGGAAGGCGACAATCGAAAGCAACGCCATCTGGACCAGAATTGACGGGCTTCATGGCCACTACGAGCCTCGCACGGCGACCGCCTCCATGGACTACGACATGGACATATGGCGGCTGCAGGCCGGCCTCGACGGATTGCTGTACGACGCCAAGGACGGGGCGAAACTTGTCGGCGGGGTGTCGTTTCACTACGGCCGGGCCGTCACCGACGTTTCGTCGGTGTTTGGCGACGGCAGTCTTCGAACGGACGGCTACGGATTCGGCGGTACGCTGACATGGCTCGATAGCACCGGCTTCTATGTCGACGGTCAGGCATCCCTGAGCTGGTTCGAAAGCGATCTTTTCTCCGACGCCGCTCATCGCGATCTCCAGGACAACAACGGCGGCTTTGGCTATGCGCTGTCTGTGGAGACCGGCAAGAAGATCGAGCTGCATGACGACTGGACGGTCACTCCCCAGATTCAGCTCGCCTATTCAAACGTCCGCTTCGACAGTTTCACGGACACGTTCGGCGCCAGAATATCGTCGGGCGGCAACGACAGCCTTCTCGGCCGGCTTGGCGTCTCCGCCGACAAGGATGCAAATTGGAAGGACGAGGCCGGCAAGACGCGACGCAGCCACCTCTATGGCATCGCCAATCTCTACTACGAGTTCCTGGATCCGTCCGTGGTCGAGGTCTCCGGGGTCGGTTTCGAGACCGGCAACGAACGGCTATGGGGTGGCTTGGGCGTGGGCGGCAGCTATAATTGGAATGACGACAAGTATTCCGTGTATGCGGAGCTTTCCGCCAATACCAGCCTCAAGTCGTTTGGCGACAGCTACTCCCTCAACGGCACGGCCGGATTTCGCGTCAAATGGTGAGGCGTTCGAGAAAACCGGGCTGGCGAGAACCATGTCCTATCGATCGGCGACGGCTTTGCGACAGGATTCATAGGGCGACGACAGGCGCGGGGTATGCAGCTTGACGTTTGTCCGTCGCCTCGCTCCCCTCTTATGTGCCGGCGCGCTCGGCCTTCTTGTCTCCTGCGGGCATCAAGATGTCGATGGCGCGCCGAAGTCCGCGGAAATTCGGCCCTATGCCGATGAACCATACAATGTCAGGCCGATCGACAGAAGCAAGTTTGCCTCGCGGTTCCGCCCGGCGACCGTGACGGCCCCAGTGGGTTACGCGCCGGGAACCATTGTCGTCGATACCTCCGCAAGGCAGCTCTATTTCATACTGGGTGACGGAAAGGCGCGCCGCTATGGGATTGCCGTCGGCGCGGCGGGCCATGCCTGGTCGGGGGTTGCAACCATTGGAAGGATGGCGAAATGGCCGGCCTGGTATCCGACGGACGACATGCGCAGCGATGCTCCGGAACTGCCGCATCGGATTGAGCCGGGGCCGGGCAACCCCCTGGGTGCGCGCGCGCTCTATCTTTACAAGAACGGGGTCGACACCCTTTACCGCATTCACGGCACCTCGGAACCCTGGACGATCGGCAATGAAGTCTCTTCCGGCTGCATCAGAATGGTGAACGAAGACGTGATGGAGCTTTACGCCCATGTGTCAAAGGGCACCGTTGTCTTCGTTCTGTAACGCATTTGTCGGCCGCAAGTGTCACATTGGCGCGCATTGAAGCTTTGCCGCTTTTCCTCGCCGGGCAAAAGAGGGGAAGCTGGAAGACGGCCCGTGCGGAAAACGTCTCGGATCGATACCATGGTCGCATCGAAATTGATCACGTATTAGTTTTATTTAGCGCTTTCGATACAACTCCAAATTTTTGTCTGTGACTTGCTGCGCACCCCATGATATGTGGGGGTAATTAATAATATTATACATTAGTCGATTTGCGCATGCGGGGGAGCTGCGAAATGGCTGTCGAAACATCTGAGATCAGGTCGGGAGAGGTCTCTCTTGAGAAGGCGAGACTGGAGCTTGAGCGTCTGCTGTCGGACGACCGCTTCCGGGTATCCGACCGGCAGCGCGATATCCTGCGATATCTTGCGGAACGTCGGCTCGCCGGTTGCGAAAGTGGTGTGAAGGCATATTCGATAGCCCTTGATGTCCTCGGCAGGCCAAGCGGTTTCGATGCTGCAAACGATCCGATCGTTCGCATAGAGATCAGCCGCCTGAGAACCAGCCTCGAAAGCTACTACGGCGTCTTCGGCGCGGATTTGGGCGTGTCGGTCTACATACCGAAGGGGAGCTATCTCACCCTGTTCCTGAAGACGCCCGACCGAGGCGGCGTCGAGGACTTGCCTGTAAACGGCGGCTTGCCGGCACCTTTGCGCGATTCCGTCCGCGTCGCCGACGTCAGACGGCCATCGCGTCCGAGATGGAAATGGCTTCTGGTTGCAGGGGCGGCGGTGTCCGTTGCCTTGTTGCTGGTGACAGCCGGCACTCTTTATCTCCTGCCGAACACCACGAGCAAACCCAGCGTCACGCTCGCCATGACGGCCGTATCCGCCGATCTGAACGACGAGGCCGCGCAGACAACGGATATGCTGCTCACCGCCCTCACGCAATTTCAGACCGTCGTCGTCGCGAAGCCGTCCCTGGAATCGAGCCGGAGCCTTGGGGTCTTCTCGAGATATGACGTTGAGATGAAGTATTACGGCACGAGCGACGATCATAGTGTGTGGTGGCAGATCGTGGACCGCATGTCCGGCGAGCTGTTGAAATCGGGCGTCGAAACCGTCGAGATCAGCGGCAGGAGCCCGGCGGCCGTCCGCGAGGAAATAACCGGAATACTGGCAAGGCGCATCGCCGCCACCCACGGCGTCGTCAACACATTCGAAGTGCAGAGCAGTCCGAAGGGAGCGCTTGGAAATGCATGTGTGCTGCGCGCCGAATATGCGTTGGACGAAGGCGGCAGCCGCGGCATTGCCGCCGCGTCCCTCTGTCTCGAGCGCACGCTCGCGCGCGCGCCTGACGATCCCGATGCCAACGCCCTGCTTTCGCGCATTCTGCTTGCTCCGCGCGACAGCGCCATCGATGCAGCCACGCGCGCGCGGTCGCTGGAATTGGCGAAACGCGCCGTGCTGCTTGCGCCGCTTTCCGACCGGGCACAGACGGCGCTGATGATCGCGCATTTTCTGGATGGAAGGACAGATGCGGCGATCGAGGCGGGCAATCGGGCAATGGCTCTCAATCCGAACAATCCGGATGCCGCCGCTTCTTTGGGCCTCGTGCTATTTTCCGCCGGATATTGGAAAGCGGGCGTGGATCTGGCGCAGACCGCAAGCAACGAGAGCGACACGCCGCCGCGCGATGCCATGGTGGTGCTGGCGCTCGACGCCTACCGAAACGGCAATTGGTCCGAAGCATCGCTTCTGTCAGATCGCGTCAACTGTACGGACTTCATCGTTCGTGCCGTGAGAGCGGCTGCATCGGGGCAGCTCGGAGCCACGGATGCGAATGCCCTCCTCAACGACGTGAAGGGATCCGACCACAACTTCGAAGACCTGTTTCGCGACCGGATGGCGACGGCTCGTATGCGGCCGGAGATCGTGGCCGACCTCGAGGCCGGCCTTTCGAAGGCAGGTGCAAATTTCCCGACCGTCATCAGCGCCCAGCAGCCGTAAATTACAGCCCGGTTTACCGTTGCGTACTTGCGCATGAACTCCCCGCACGAGATCCTTCGTTAGAATAGTGATTCTACTTGGGATTGTGTTCAAGGGGGCTGCATGAAGTCGTATTATTTGGTCTGCCTGATGGCTGCGGGTGCTTCCTTGCTGCTGTCGGGTGTGGGCGTTCATGCCGCAGAAAATGGAACAGGCTTCTATCTGCTTGGCTCCAAAGGCCCCGGTGCAGGCTTCACGCCTCCGCCGGGCGTCTATTTCGAGAACGACGTTTATATCTATTCCGGTAGCTTGGGTGGCGGCAAATCCTTGCCGACCGGGGGCCGGGTTGCGGTCGGCGTCGATGGGAATGCCGTCTTCGAACTGCCGACAGTTCTGTGGATCCTTCCGGAGGATGTTGCCGGCGGCCGGTTCGGCCTTTCCGCGACGGTGCCGGTCGGCTGGATGAAGACGTCTGCGGATCTGACCTTGAAAGGTCCGCGAGGCCACGCGGCGGACGGTAGCGTGACGGATACGGTATTCACTGTTGGCGATCCCGTGGTCAGCGCTTTGCTTGGCTGGGAATCGGGCAATTTCCACTGGCAGACCGGCGTCATGGTCAACGTGCCGATCGGCGACTATCAGGACGGGGAAATATCCAACGTGGCCTTCCATCACTGGGGCGCGGACGTCTCGACATCGCTGACGTGGCTTGATCCCTCGATCGGCCTGGATCTCTCGGGAACGGTCGGCATGACGTTCAATGCCGAAAATCCGGCGACCGACTACAGAACCGGTAACGAGTTCCATTTCGAATGGGCGGCCGTTCAGCATTTCAACGAGCAGTTCGATGCCGGCCTGGTTGGATATTATTATCAACAGGTCACGGGCGACAGCGGGCAAGGTGCCACGCTCGGCGACTTTAAGGGACGGTCGCTCGCAATTGGCGCGACGGTGGGCTGGACCTTCAAGGTTGGCGAGCTTCCGCTATCCACGCGCCTGAAATATTTCCATGAATTCGACACGAAGAACCGAGCAAGCGGCGATGCTGTCTTGCTCACCCTTTCAATGCCGTTGTCGATTACAAAGCCGGTCTCCGCGCAATAAGCGATATCCGCCTCGCAAGTTTCCATGATCGCTGTCGGCTTGAGAGAGGCCCGGCGAAGCCGCCGTCCGCGTTTGAATCCGGCGCCATGAGCAAAGCCCCACGAATATGGCTGCCGCTCCGTCAGGCTCATGACGGAGCGGCTTTATCGTCATTGTTCGAAGGCGAAGATCTTCTTCCAGTCGGTCTTCATGTCAACGACCAGCCAGTTCCGGCGTTCGGCCTCGTTCAGCGCCTTGTCGAGCTTGCCAAAAGCCGATTGGCGGTCGTAGGCATATTCCCGGTCTGCGTCGGTATGGTGGACCAGCATCGCAAAGCCCGGTCCTTTGGCGGCCGTCACCCATCGCATCATCTCGTAGTCGCCATCGGAGTTGCCTGCCACGAAGATCGGCTTGCGGCCAATGAACTTGTTGATGCCCACCGGTTTGCCTCGGCCGTCGTCGACGAAATCTATCTTCGGCAGGCGCTTCAGCACAGGCACGTCGCCGACGATGGCATATTCCGTGGCAATCGTGCTGCCGACGACCTGTTCGGGAGGAATGCCGTACAGACGCTCGCTGACCGGCCGCATGAATTCGACGCCGCCGCCGGAGACGATGTAGGTCTTGAAGCCGTTGGCGCGAAGGTAATCCAGGAGCTCGCGCATCGGCAGATAGGTCATGTCGGTGTAGAGCTTGCCTGTCTTCGGATGGGTTGCCGTTGCAAACCAGTCCGTGACGATCTTGCTGAACTGATCGGTTGTCATGCCGGCATGGGTTGCCGTTCCCAGTTCCATGATGCCCATCTCGCCGCCCTTGGCCAATCCCTTGAGATCGCCGTTCAAAATGCTCTTGAACGGTTCCTTGGTCTTCCATTCCGGGTGTTGCGGAGCGAGCGTCTTGACACGGTCCAGCATAAAGCCGAGCTGGGGATAATATGGCTGTTCCGTCCAGAGCGTTCCGTCATTGTCGAAGACGGCGATGCGGTCTTCCGGCGCCACATAGCCTTCGCCTCCTTCGGTGACCGTCGCCTTCACGAAGTCCATGATGCGTGATTTGGCGGCAGTGTCGTTCCACGACGGCAAAGGTTCCTGGGCCAAGGCCGGGAGTATGCCGACCAGGATCATCACAAGCGCTGCGATCAAGGAAGCAAGCGTTGCCTCCGCCCTGTCATAAGCTGTTCTCATCGTCGCTCTCCTCATGCGGAAATCCGCTTGATGCATCGGAAGCCAACATGGCTCGTGGAGGTGTCTTCCGGTTCGGCATGCCGCGCCGCCGGTCTGTACCGGCGGCAGTAGTTCGGTGCGCAGAGATGCGAGCCGCCTTTCAGGACACGGCGCGGAATTCGGATGTCCGGTTGGCGCGGGTCGTAGCTGGCGTCAGCTCTGCCGCCTCGGGGATTGGCAGGAATGCAGCATGAATGCTCCGCAGGCTCCGGATGGCGCGAACTCCAGTAATCGGATGTCCATTCCCAGACGTTGCCGATCATGTCGTAGAGGCCATATCCGTTGGGGGGGAACGACCGGACGGGGGTCGTGCGTTCCTGGCCCTTGGGCTTTGTCGTGTGGGTCGGAAAGGTGCCTTGCCAGGTGTTGGCCATCGGCCGGCCGTCCGGTTGCAATTGGTCACCCCAGGCAAATTCCGTGTCCTCGAGGCCGCCACGGGCCGCAAGTTCCCATTCCGCCTCTGTCGGCAGGTCCAGACCCGCCCAATCGGCATAGGCCTTGGCGTCATGCCAGGCGACATGAACCACCGGATGATCCAGCTTGCCGCGCAAGTCGCTTAAGCCTCCAAGTGGCCGGCGCCAGTTGGCGCCGAACTTGAAGGTCCACCATTGTTGAATATCCGGCCCATCGACGGATTTCGGCTGGAAGAAGACAAGGGATCCGGCTCTGAGCATTTTGGGGATTGCACCCGGATAGTCTTTCGGATCGGGCGCCTTTTCCGCAACCGTCACGTATTCCGTCGCCTTCACGAACTCCATGAAGCGGCGATTGGTGACGGGAGCTTCGTCGATCCAGAAGCCGTCGACCTTGACCGGATGAGCCGGAGCCTCCTCCGGATAGTGGTGATCGGAACCCATCATGAAAGTCTGGCTGGGTATCCAGACCATGCCGGCCGGTCCCGCTTCTTCTGACGCCGTGCCCTCGAAAGCCAGTGCCATTCTTGCCTCCGGTTCGTGAGAGGCCATGTTTGCGTGTCATGGCACGGCTGATAAGTACGTAACAGTAAATGTCCGGGTCGTTTACGTAAGCCGGCTGTAAAAGTGCTTCATCGTGAAACTGAACGGTTTCAGCCCGGATTCAACTCGGGCAGAAAATGCTTCGACGAGGAAGCCCCAGGTCGGCTTTCCGTCTTTGCCAGAAGACGTGCAACCCGGCGCCGCGCAAAGCCTCCTTCTCGGCCGGCATACAGCTCTTCCTCGAGACGACGGACATTGTCACGCACTTCCTGCGGCTGCAGATCCGACCAGTCCTGGAGCGTCCTGTATCCCTCGAACCGGCTCCACTGCTGGAGTGCGGCATAGACCTGCGGCAGATCGGCGGACAGGAGCTTGGCTCTCAGGCGCCTGAGCCGCGATCGTCGGGATGTCGATATGCGCAAGCGGACGTCCCGCAGCATCCTCGCGGCCTGTCTCGGGAGGCGGCGGGCCAGCCAGATGGCGAGCACCAGAAACAGCAATACAGCAACTGCGACCACGATGAGGCGGGATCCTTCGGCGAATTTGCGCCGGCCGTCCCTCTGCGTGGGAACGATCCCCGCCGTTGCAGGGGCAGCGGTCACGGTGACATCTCCCGCAGTCAGGTGGGCGAATACCTGGCTGTGAGCATCGGCATCGAACCAGGGATAATCGATCGCCGGAAGCGCAAATCGTCCGGGCTTCGTTGCCGTATAGACGATGGTTTCGGTGCGGCGGCTCGCCGTTTCCCTGCCAAGAGCGACATTGTCTTCGAGCTTTGGCTGCCTGATGTACTGATCGAGCCCCGGCGCACCCTCGAACCGGATCGGGGGGATCAGCATTGATTGGGTATCGGACGCCGTAATCGTGATCGTCCGCACCAGGGCGTCGCCGGTCCTCATGGCTTCCGGGTCGCGATCGAAGGACTGTTTGATCCGAAGGCCCCGGGCGGCGAAGATCGGCGCGGAATTGTCGTCACCCTTGTCGACTGTGAAAGCGAGCGGTTGGGTTGCGGCAACAGCGGTCGTCGGCGTTCCATCGGCCGAATATCCAAGCTCGATCTGGATCGCCGGTACGGTAAAGGCGCCCGAGACTTGCGGAACCACCACATAGCCGCGGGCGATGATGGAATATTGCGTGCCGTCTATGGTCTGCACCGCGTTGCGAGCACGTTCGTCCGAAAGCGTCACCAAAGCATTCGGCATATCGAACAGGGGAAATTGCGGCGGCGAGGTGAAATAGTTCGGCGCGAAGACCTGGATGGTGACATGCAGTTGCTGCCCCGGTACGATGTTCTTGCCATCGTCAATATCCGCCCGCGCAAACGGCCCCGCCGCCATGGCGGTGGCGGGCACGAGCATAGCGAATACCAGCATTAGCCAGTTCATGGCCGTGCTCCCTTGGTCTCCAGGGCAAACCGCCGCGCCATCAAGTCTGCCGGGCTGATCGGGATATTCCGGATCCACATTTCCGCTGTCTGTTCCGCAAGGTTCACCGTGCCGGCCTTGCCACGCTTGCCCTTGTCGTCGAACTGGATGCTATCGGGCTTTTCGTTCGGCTCCTGCGCCTGATCGTCGTCTTCCTGCTGCTTCTTCAGCCGCTCGGCGATTGCGAGATTTGCCTCGGCCTCCGGCCAATCCTTCCTTGCCGCAAGCGCTCTGCGATAGGCGTCGACGGCCTCGTCGAACTTGCCCATGTGCATCAGGCAATTGCCCTGATTGTACCGGCTTTCCGGCGTGTCGCTCGCGGCAAAGGTATCGTAGGCTTGATCGAAGTGGCCAGCGCGGTAAAGAGCGATGCCTTTCCACGGCGGATCCTTGAAGAGCTTGGCGGCCGTCTCGAAGTCGCCGTGCTCGAAAGCCAGCCGTCCCTGCTGGTCCGGCGTCAGCCACATATCCGCAAATTCCCCGGCGCTTGCTTCAATCGGCGTAAGCAGACGGATTGCCACCATGGTCGCCATCAGCTTCACAACCCAGCCGCGCCGGAACGACAATGCGAAAAGCAATACCGCCGGCATGAGGAACCACCATCCCAGGTCATGCCAGCGGTCGCTATCCTTGGAGCTTTGCCGAACAAAGTTCGCTTGGATGTTTCGAGCGATCCACCGTATATCGGTGTCGCCATCCGTCATGGTCGCGACATCGGCATCCATCGCGGTGGCGGTCTTTTGCAATGCGTCCGTGTCGAGCCCCGAGGCGGTTTCGTGACCACCCGATACCGCGCCCGGATTGCCCCTGGCCGGATTGAGCGAACCGCCGGCGGCCGTCCCAAAGCCGAGGATCAGGATGTCGTTTTCGATGCTCTTGGCAGCCGTGATCGCGGCGTCCTCCACCCCGTCCGTCAGAAGCAGGATCGTTCCACTCGAACCGTCCGTCTTCAACAAGCTGTCGGCCAGCAGAAGCGCAGCGGGCGTGTCCTTGCCAGGCTTCGGCATTATGCCGGTTGCCAGCGCGTCCGTGTAGGTTTCGATCAGGGCGTCATCGTCGGTCAAAGGCACGACAAGATGCGCGCTTCCCGCGTAGGCGATCACGGCTGTGCGCGCGCCTTGCCTCATCGCCAGAATGTCATGGATCTTAAGCTTTGCGCGCTCGATCCGGCTCGGACTGATATCGGTGGCGTCCATTGATCGCGAAAGGTCGACGGCGATGACGAGGGCGGCCGTGTCTGCGGCAAAGGGCGATGCCTCGCGCCTCCATGTCGGCCCTGCCAGGCCCACCGCCATCAGGGCAAGCACCAGGGCGAGCAGCCAGACCGGCCTCAGGTGGCGCTGCTGATCCGGCTCGATCAGAAGGTTGTCGAGCAGATGCGGCGCGATCATGCCTTTCCAGTGCCGCCGAATATCCGTCGTTCGTGACGCCAGCCAAACGATGATTACAGGCAGGACGATGGCCGCCAGGCACCACGGCCTTAGAAAATGGAAATCGGAGATCATCCTGCGAGCCTCCGCCTTGCGACTCCGATCATGCCGGAAGAGAGATACCAGCCGGATAAAAGCAGAACTGCGGCGGCGAGCGGCCACGGAAAAAGTTCGACGCGCGGCCGCCAGGAGAGGCTCCGCTGCGCCTGCGGCGTGATTGCGTCGAGAACATTATAGATGGCAGACAGAGACGTCTGGTCGCTGCCGAAGAAGTAACGTCCGCCTGTTTTTGCCGCGATCTGTTGCAGCGTCGCCATATCCAGCTTGTCCTCGCCGCTCGCCTTCGGATCGCCTATGCCGATGGTATGGATCGTAATGCCCTTGGTCCTGGCGATTTCGGCGGCCTTCAGAGGCGGCATCCGGCTGGCCGTATCGTTGCCGTCGGTGAGCAGGATCAGGACTTTTTCCGGCATGTTCGTCTTGTCGAACATCCGAATGGCGAGGCCGAGCGAGTCTCCCAGTGCCGTGCGCGGCCCGGCGATGCCCGGAAGCAGGTTTGCGACCATCTTGCTCACCAGCGGATGATCCATTGTGAAGGGCGCGAGCGGGTAGGGGGCGTCGCCAAACGCAATCAATCCGATCCTGTCGCCGGTCCGCTTCGCAATGAAGTCTGTAACGGTCTGCTTGACCGCCTCGACGCGCGGCTCCGGCGATCCGTCAGGCTTGGCGAAATCTCGTGTATCCATCGATTGGGAAAGGTCGAGAGCCAGCAGAATGTCGCGCTGCGGTTCCGATTTTTCGATCGGCGGCTCGATGAACTGCGGTCGCGCCAGCGCAACGACAAGCAGACACCATACCGTTGCCTGCATGGCCGCCTGCGACCGGGTTCTTCCTGCAATGACGGAGCCCTGAGACGGTGTAATGCCGGCCGCCTTGGCGACATCGTCGAAAAAAGGCAGCCGCACCGAGGGTTCGATCGAGTGGCGCGGAGGGAGCAGGCGCCACACCAGCAGCGGGACCGGAAGCAGAAGGAGCAGCCAGGGCAGGGCGAGTTCATACATGATGTCCCTCGATCCATCGCCTGGCGCCGGCGATGGCGTCGCCCGCGGCCATCGGCGAGACCTCCTCCGGTGTCCCGTCCTTGCGATATTCGAGGTCGTCAAGCAGGCTCTTGAGAGCCGGATTTTCGGAACCGTCGAAGGAGGCGCCCAGAAACGCATTCCAGTCGGCGCCCGCCAAACCGGCCACACGCTCGCGTTGCCAGGTCGCGAGCGCCGTTCTTTTGACGATTTCCGCCAGCTCTTCCATCTGCCGGCGTTGCAGTCCCGTCCCTTCGACGTTGTCGGCGATCCGGTCCACGAGGCGCAAGGCTTCGCGGCGGTAGGCGTTTTTCTGGTATCGTCGCCATCTCGACCAGGCATAGGTGCTTAAGGCCGCAACGGCGACGATGAAAAGAACCGCCCATCCCCAGGTTTGCGGCAGCCAGGCAACCGGCTGCGGAACGGCAACGTCGTGCAGCGAACGAAGCGCGACGTTGGTCATCTGGTCGATGCTTGCCCCGGACGCCATCATCGCCTCCGTTGTCGCCAGGCCGCCTGCTCCAGGAGGCGCCGCAGTTGTGGCGCCGTTTCCTCGGCGGAAGACACAGGCAGCATGGGCAGGCCCAGATCCCGCTGCCAAGCGCGAAGCTCCCGGCCGCGACGACGGGCAAATGTGTCGATGGAACTGCGCACCGCATTCCTGCCGAGTGGAAGCTGGGCCTGCAATCCGCCGCCGCTGACGACGATATCGCCGCTTCGCGGCAGTTCCAGAAGAAACGGATCGTAAATCAGCAGGCAGATGACATCGTTGCGGCTCGACAGCCTGAGAAGGAGGTCGCGCGTGCGATCACCGTGGCCGTCGAAGTCGGTTATCAGGATCAGCAGATGATCGTGATGGGCGATGTTGGCGACCTGCAGAAGCGTTTCGTCGAGCCTGGCCGGAGATGCCTTCTCGGTGTAGGTCGCGCAAAGCGGGGCGTTCTGCCGGGCGATCGCGTCGGCAAGCGCGATGACGGCGTTGCGGCTCCGATGCGGCTTGATCTCGGCAATGCCGGTATCGCCGATGACGAATCCGCCGATACGGTCGCCCGACCCGAGCGTGCGCCAGGCACATAGCATCGCCGCCTCGGCCGCCGTGACCGATTTCATGGATCGGCGACTGCCGAAGAACATGTTGATCCTTTGATCGACGATGACGATCGCGGGCCGCTCCTTCTCCTCGTCGTAGACGCGAACGACCGGTCCGCCGGTCCGCGCCGTTACCCGCCAGTCGATGGAGCGGATATCGTCTCCCGGGAGGTACTGGCGCAATTCCTCGAAGATCAGGCCGCGGCCGCGAAGGGCCGATTGCATGCGTCCCGCGAGTTGCTGATGGCTTCTGGCGCGCTGCACGAAGGTAAGGTCCCGCGCCTGGCTTTCGAGCGCGACAAGCCCTTCCGTCGTGACATGAATCCGTTCGTCGCCCTCCGCCGTCGCCCGGGAATTCATGAGACCGCCACCAGTTCCGTGATGCGATCGACCACGTCATCTGCGCGGGTGTTGGATGCATGCGCCTCATAGGAGAGGATCAGGCGATGACGAAGGACATCGTTGACGACGGCCTTGACGTCGTCCGGGGTCACATAGTCGCGCCCGTTGAGCCAGGCCCGAGATCGCGCGACCTTGTCGAGGCCTATGACGCCGCGCGGACTTGCGCCGACCTGCAGGAGCTTGGCAAGCTCCTTGTCGTAGCGGTCCGGGTAGCGCGTCGCGAAAACGAGAGCGACGATATATTTCTCCACGGGTGACGACACCGTGACGCTGCCGATTTCCTTGCGTGCCTGGAAGACGGCCTGCGGGTCGAGGCGTTCCGTCGTCACCGGCGGGTGGCCGCTATGGGCGGCGTTTTCCTCATCGCGATTGAGGCGCATGATCGCGGCCTCCGAGGTCTCGTCCGGATAGCCGACCTCCACATGCATGAGGAAACGGTCGAGCTGAGCCTCGGGGAGCGGATAGGTTCCCTCCTGCTCGATGGGATTCTGGGTTGCCATCACCATGAAGAGATCAGGCAGGGGGTAGCTTTTTCCTCCGACCGTGACTTGCCGTTCCTCCATCGCCTCCAGAAGCGCGGATTGCACCTTCGCAGGCGCGCGATTGATCTCGTCGGCGAGGATGAGATTGGCAAAGATCGGACCTTGCTGGAACTTGAACTCGCCCTTGCCGCCGTCGGAAAAATAGATCTCCGAGCCGGTGATATCCGCTGGCAGCAGGTCGGGGGTAAACTGCACGCGCGAGAGTTCGGAGTTGAGGTTCTTGGCAAGGCTTTTGATGGCGCGCGTCTTGGCAAGCCCCGGCAGGCCCTCGACAAGGAGATGGCCATTGGCAAGAAGGCCCAGCAGCAGGCGTTCCACCATGGTCTCCTGCCCGATGATGGACTGGCCGATACGCTTGCCGAGCGCGAGGATGTCGTCACGAGCGGTCATGAGGCAGCTTTCGATCTACAGATGTGAAGCGAGGCGCGCCGAAGCGCGCCCCACGGTGATCGCCTCTATTTTTCGATGCCGCGATCCTTGAAGGACTGGTCGATCGCCTTGTCGACCTGCGCACGGACGCCTTCGATGTTGAAGCTCGCACCCCGCTGGCTCGGAGGATAGGTGAGGAATGTTTGCAGGAAGGCGGCGGCCTGCAATTGACCCTTGACGAGAAGGTAGTCGTTGCGGACGAGCCAGTCGTTGTACTGGTCGGATACGATATCCGCGCGCTCGTAGGGGTCCATTCTGAGATTGAACAGCTTCGGAACCCGCCAGGTGATCAGAGGCGTTTGCCATACCGCGAAGCCTCCAGGCGCGGGCTGCTCGTGGAACACGACCTTCCAATCGTCGAACCGCGTTGCGACCAGATTGCCGTCGTCGTCGAAGTAGTAGAAGTCGTGGCGGGCGCTCTGGTCGGACTTGCCTTCCAGGTAGTCGAGCTGGTTGTAGCCGTCGAGATGGTTCTTGAAGGTCGTGCTGCTGCCTGCAGGCTGCCATCCCTTCAGCAAGCGGTCCTTGACGCCCGGATCACCGGCAGCGGCAAGAAGGGTTGGAAACCAGTCGAGACCGGAGAAGATGCCGTTCGTGACCTGGCCGGGCTGGATGTGTCCGGGCCAACGGATCATCGCCGGAACGCGGAAGGCACCTTCCCAGTTGGTGTCCTTTTCGCTGCGGAACGGGGTGGTCGCGGCGTCCGGCCACGACCACTGGTTGGGGCCGTTATCCGTCGTATAGACGACGATGGTGTTGTCCTTGATGCCGAGATCGTCGAGCGCCTTCAGCAGCTTGCCGACATCGCCATCGTGCTCGACCATGCCATCGGCATAGTCGTTCCCCGGCATGCCGCTCTGGCCGTGCATCGATTCCCGTACATGGGTGAAGGCGTGCATGCGCGTCGTGTTCATCCAGGTGAAGAACGGCTTTTTCTGCTTGACCTGCCGGCCCATGAAATCGATCGCGGCGGCGGTGGTCTCGTCGTCGATCGTCTCCATGCGTTTCTTGGTCAAGGGACCGGTATCTTCGACCTTGCCGTCGGCCGATGCCTTGACGACGCCACGCGGATTGTAAGCCTTCAGGAATTCCGGATCGTCCTTGGGCCAATAGGGAGCTTCGGGCTCTTCCTCGGCGTTGAGATGATAGAGATTACCGAAGAATTCGTCGAAGCCGTGGTTGGTCGGCAGATATTCGTCCTTGTCGCCGAGATGGTTCTTGCCGAACTGGCCGGTCGCATAGCCAAGCGGCTTGAGCGCCTGGGCAATCGTCATGTCACCGGGCTGCAGGCCGACGGGGGCTCCCGGAGCGCCCACTTTGCAAAGACCCGTCCGCAGGCAAACCTGGCCCGTGATGAAGGTCGAGCGGCCGGCCGTGCAACTGTTCTCCGCGTAATAGTCGGTAAACATCATGCCCTGTTTGGCAATGCTGTCGATGTTCGGAGTCTTGTAACCGACCACGCCCATGGAATAGGCGCTGATGTTGGTCTGGCCGACATCGTCGCCGAAAATGACAAGAATGTTTGGCGGGGCGGGATTGGCCGGCGCTGCCGCGGTCGTGGCGGATTGTGCATGAGCTGACGTCAGGAACGTTGTCGACGTCAAGGTCATCGCGGCGGCGAAGGTCGCGAAAAAGAGCTTGTTGGAAAGGGAGGTCATCACGTCCTCCCAGCAATTCGGTCGTTGAACATTACGGTCTCCCTATCGTCGGGCGGACGGATGCCGCCGCAGCTGGATCGTCGTCATTCGACGCAGGGAAGACTTCTTCTTTATCTACGGGCGCGGAAGTACGTAACGGTAAATGGTCGCGTTGCTGATGGTAAATGCGGACGTAAAACACGGATGTTCATTGCGTCAGCGGTTTCGATTCCGGATCTTCGGTCAAAGTCGACCCGAGATCGGTCGGCGAATGGTGCGTGTGCGGCTGTTCGACGGCGTTCAAGGGGGCGGAAATCGTCGTTGCCGCAACGGTTCCGACCGTCCTTGCGGTTCCGCCGATAACGGCCGCGACGCCTTCGCCGAGCGAAACGTTGGAGTCCGTCAGCGTCTGGCCCGTCATCAGCCGCTGGCCGATAAGCTGAACGATCTGCGGGCTCTCGGCGAATTTCCCATGGTTCATGCTGTCCCCGCTCTTGACCTTCGTCAGATCGATCGCGGTGATCCCGGCCTTTTCGAGGCGCGAACGATAGGGTTCCTCGGCGGGGTTGATGGCGCCGAGCCTCTGGACGCGGCCGGTGATCCAGCTCGAAGCGGCAAGGGCACGGTCGTCCTGGGAGACGAATATCGTAAACTTGGGATGCGGGCTTCCCATCTCGACGAACTGCTTGGCAAAGACCTGAATGTCGATATCGGGCGAGGCAAGAATGACATCGCGGATCTTGGGGTCGACGTGGCCGTCGCGAATGCCCATCTGGCGCAGGGACTCCATGGCAAGCCATGTCCCCATAGAGTGGGCGAGGATCGTGATGTCCTTGACGTTGGGGTCGCGTGCAAGAATACGCAGCGCCTGTTCCAGCGCGGTTCGGGAATAGTTCGTGCTCTCCTTGTCGTATTCATAGGCGAACAGGCTTGCGCGCGACGGCCAGGTGAACAGGATCGGCGTCGCCCTCATGCGGGAGTCATGGACGATCTGCGCCAGCCGGAAGACCGAATCCTCGTACTTGTTGTTGAAGCCGTGGACGAAGACCAGGGCATGGCCATCCTCGACATGCTGCTTGAACCATGTCTTGCCCTCGGAGATCGTATCGATCTGTTTGACGCGGGTGACGGCGAAATCGGTGTCCGGGTTGGGAGGCAGGCGCCTTGGCCACTGCACGGTGCCGGGATCCCGTTTCGGCGGGATGGAGACGGCGATCTCGGTCAGATAGGGCTTCGGGCTGCGCTCGCCATTGAACAGCGTCGCCGGATTGCCGGAAGGCTGCCGCGTGGTCGCGACCAGCATATCGACCTGGGAGGTTGCCGGTGCGCCGGGGCGCAGCGCGACGGGCGTCATCACACCAGCCGGATGGCCACATCCGGCCAGCAGAAGGAGTGCAGCGATGGCGAGGTATCGATGCATGGGCGCTCCGTCGTTGATCGCTGGCACCATCGGCAATCGCGGGCGCGGGCGTAAGTACGTAACCGTAAATGCACTGTCGTTTACGGTCGGCGGCGGCGCATTTACCGTAACGTACTCCCGCAATCGAAGTCCGCGGTGTCTTATTCCCCCGCCAAGCGAAACGGGAAGGGTGCCATCATGCGACTTGTCGTCATGTTATTCGCGGTTCTGTTCGCCTTGCCGGCGGTCGCCGCCGACAAGGCATCGCAAGCCGCATTCGATCGGGAGATCGAGCGCAATGCCGTGCAGGCAGCGGTCTGGGGAATACCCGTCGTAAACTACGATCTCATGCGCCAGGAAATGCTGGCAAAGACGCCGGGCAAGGTGGGGCAGGTCATTTACTGGGGACGGCCGCTTGATTGGCGTAATCAGACCCTGACTCCAAATCCGGACGCCCTTTACTTCATGGTGTTCTTCACCACCAAGGATGGCCCGGTGGTTCTTGACCTGCCGCCTGCGGAAGAGGCGGCATCTTTCAACGGCAACATCGTGACGGCATGGCAGTTGCCGTTGGAGGATGCCGGCCTGCTCGGCTACGACAAGGGGAAGGGCGGGAAATTCCTGGTGCTTCCGCCGAATTACCAGGAGACGGTGCCGGAGGGATATATTCCGCTGAGATCGGAGGTGTATGGGGGATACATGCTGTTTCGCTCCAATCTCGCAAGCCACGGCGATGCCGACGTCCAGGCCTCCATCGCCTATGGGAAAAAGCTGAAGGTCTATAGCCTCGATCAGGCCGATCATCCACCGGAGACCGTCTTCACCGATGTGAAGGATGTGCTCTTCGACTCCACCATCCGGTGGGATGGGAGCTTCTTCGAGAACCTCAATCGGGTCGTACAGGAAGAGCCGTGGATCGCACGCGATCGAGCAATGATCGATCCGCTGAAATCTCTTGGGATCGAGAAGGGCAAGCCGTTCGCGCCGAACCGGCACACGGAAACTCTCCTGACGAAAGCCATAAAGGAAGCCCAAACGCTGCTCGAAGCAAAATACGATGCGGGATTGCCGCCATTCTTCAGCGAGACGAGCCGCTGGACTTACCCCGCCTATCCCGATCTCATCAAGGCGGCCCAGGCGAATTTCGATGATCCGGACGACTATCCGATAGAACATCGCGGCGTCGCCTATAGTTACGCCTATATCGGCATCAAGCGGCTCGGAGCCGGCCAGTTTTATTCGATTTCCATTCGCGACAAGGAAGGGCATCCCTTCGATGGCGGCAAAGCCTACCGCCTGACGGTTCCGGCGAACGTTCCCGTTCAGCAATATTGGTCGATAACGGCCTATGATCGCAAGACGCACGCCCTGATCAAAAACGTGTCGCGCGCCAGCCGCTCGTCTCAGATCCCGGAGCTTGCCAAGAAGCCCGATGGTTCCATCGATCTCTATTTCGGCCCCAAGGCTCCGCGCGGCCAGGAGGCAAACTGGATTCCGACCGACGCGAAGCGGAAATTCGAGCTGATGTTCCGCGCCTATGGCCCGACGAAAGACTTCTTCGACAAGAAATGGATACTTCCGGATGTCGAGCGGATAAACAACTAAAGCCGTTTGGTGCCTGCCAAAACGGGTACGGCCCTCATCGGAAACCTTGTCGGCCCGGCGCAGCCGTTTCCTATGGGGCGAGCGATTTCGACAGCAGCAGCAGCGTTGGATCGTCCGGATAAGGCTTTGCCGTGAAGCCCATGTTCTGTTCGAGTTCTATGGCGTCATAGTTGCTTCTGTCCTCGATGGACTCGATCTTGTCCATGCCGCGTTGTCCGGCTTCCTTGACCATCAGGCCCAGAAGCTCCCAGCCGAGGCCATGTCCCTTGAATTCGCTTCGTACGGAAATGGCGACTTCGGCCCGCTTCCTGTCGCGATCGCAGGCGAGCACGGCGGTGGCGATCGGCACTGCGTTATCTTCCGCAAAGGCGATGTAGCTCTCAACCGCGCGGTGGTCGATGCCGATCAGATCCGCAATCTGCCGTCGTGAAACATGCTTGACCGCCGACAGGAAGCGGAAGCGAAGATCTTGCGGGCTGACATGATCGAAAAGGTCGGTCAGGAGCTGCTCGTCTTCCAAGCCCGCGGGCCTGACCGAGACCCGCAAGCCATCCCGCGTGGTGATGCTCCATTTCTGTTCCGGCATGGTCGTCTCCTGTGTTCGAATGGCATTTGACCTGCATCGCCTCACCCACGATCGGCGGCAGCCTCGGGTGGTCGTTCAAGCGATCTGGGGCGCGAGATGCAGTTCGTCAATATAGCTGCATGTGCCCCCGACAAGTTCGACGAGCACCCTGATCGCCTGGCGCTGCAATTCGGAATCGATACTGCCGCTCACGCGAACCTGGGTATCGTGAACATCGACCTCGATCCGCTTGCCGTCGAGACCCAGTTCGTTCCTCAATCGCGTTTGGATCGCCAGCTTTAGAGCCGCATCGCCGGATGCGATCCTGTCCGGTGCTACGTCGGCGATGGCGCGCAGGAGATCGCGGCGGCTGACAAGGCCGACCGGCCGACCCTCGTCGAGAACGAGAACGCGCCTGATGCCATGGGATGCCAGGAGCTTGGCGATCGTGGAAATCGGTGTATCCGGCGTGACGGCAATGATGTTCGGCGTCATGATGTCGCCGACGCGCCAGGCCTTGCTCCTGATATAGTTCAGCAGCGCGCCGTCCGCTTTGCCGATATCGGCGCATGATTGTTGCAGGGAGCCGATTTCGCAGCGCGCGAGCAGATCGCCCTCCGTCAGCACGCCGCAGACGCGTCCCAGCTGATCGAGCACCGGAAGGCCGCTGATTTCGTTCTCGATCATCAGTCGCATGGCGTGGCGGACATTGGCGCAGTCATCGATCGAAACGATCGTCGTTGTCATGATGTCTTGTGCCCGCATGGCCATCTCTCCAATCGATGAACTTTGTTCAGGATGGTTCGATGTTTTCCATGGATTGGCCGATCCGACATTGATCCGCGTCAAATCCGCCGGCGAATACGAAAACGCCTGCACGTCATCGCTTCGCCCCCTATCCCGACGGGGATCCCCGACCCGCTTATGTCCGGAACGGGGCCTCAATTTTTCAGGGGAGGCGCCACCGCGACGGTTAAGAGACCGCCGCGCGCCATCGTTTCATCTTCTCACCCGGATCGCGGCCGATCGTGCCGCGGCGCGGTGATATCAGCTTCCCCAGCCGACGACGCCCTTGATTTCCAGGAAGTCGTGAATGGCCCAGTCGGCATATTCGCGGCCGTTTCCGGACTGCTTGTAGCCGCCGAAGGGGGCGAAGGTGTCCCAGTCGGGATAGTTGAGATAGACAGATCCCGCCCGCATGCGCTTTGCCACGGCGCGGGCGTGCTCGATGTTCGTCGATTGAACATAGGCGGCCAGGCCATAGACGGTGTCGTTGGCGATGCGGACGGCGTCCTCCTCGTCCTCGTAGGAGATGATGGAGAGCACGGGCCCGAAAATCTCCTCGCGCGCGATCGTCATTTCCGGTGTCACATGGCCGAAGATCGTCGGGCGGATGTAGTAGCCGCGGTTCAGGCCTTCGGGCCTGCCGGGGCCGCCGGTCACCAGCGTCGCGCCTTCGCCGATGCCGCTTTCGATCAGGCGCTGGATCTTGTCATACTGGATCTGGCTGACGACGGGGCCGAGATCGATCCCCTCGGCGCGGGGATCGCCGGTCTTGAAGGCTTCGGCTGCCTTCCGGGCGATCGCCAGCGCCTCGTCGTGGCGTTCGGCGGGCACGAGCATGCGCGTCGGTGCGTCGCAGCTTTGCCCGGAGTTGCCGAAGCAGCCGTTGACGCCCTTGGTGACCGCGGTCTCGAAATCGGCGTCGGGAAGAATGATATTGGCCGACTTGCCGCCCAGTTCCTGGGCGACACGCTTGACGGTGTCGGCGGCGGTCTTGGCGACGATGATGCCGGCGCGCGTGGAGCCGGTGAACGACACCATATCGACGTCGCGATGGCCGGCCATGACTTGCCCGACATCGGGCCCGGTGCCGTTGACGAGGTTGAAGACACCCTTCGGCGTTCCCGCCGCGGCCATGACCTCGGCAAAGATGATGCCGCTGATCGGGGCGATCTCCGATGGCTTCAGGACGACCGTGCATCCGGCGGCGATCGCAGGCGCCACCTTGCAGACGATCTGATTGAGCGGCCAGTTCCAGGGCGTGATCAGCGCGCAGACGCCGATTGGTTCCTTGAGAATGGTGGTCGTGCCGCGTTGCGCCGTGAACTCATAGGATTCGAAGGCCGTGATCGTCGCTTCAAGATGGCCGCGGCCGGCCCAGGCCTGCGAATCCCTGGCGAAGGGCAGCGGAGCGCCCATTTCGTCGCTGACGGCCTGCGCTATGTCTTCGAAACGCTCGTTGTAGCATTCGAGAATCCGCTTCAGCAGGGCAAGACGTTCTTCCCTGGAGGTCAGGGAGAAGCTCGCAAAGGCTCGCTTTGCAGCATCGACGGCCTTGTCGACATCGGCGGCCGAACCACCGGATATCGCGGTATAGGCTTCCTCCGTTGCCGGATTGATGACGTCGATCGCGTTAGGCGTGACAGGATCGACCCAGGCGCCGTCGATGAAGAATTTCAGGTGGTTTGTCATGGGTTCTCCATTGTCTCTGATTGATCAGGCCGGAAGCACGGGGCAGGTAGCGCCCGGACGCAGCGAGGCAAACAACTGCTCTCCCACCGTCATTGCGGCGGGCTGCGCCTGCCTGGGTATGTCGGCCATCAGATTGCGTTGATCGTCGGTTGCGAGGTGGACGCGCAGGCTGCGCCCGTGAAAGACGACGCTCTGCACGCGCACGCCGACGGAGTTTTCTATCCGCTCGCGCGACACCAGAATGTCTTCCGGGCGCACCCCGATCGTCGCCGCGTCGCCGGGGGCGAGCCGGGCGGCATCATCGGCGGCAAGGTTCAAGGGCAACGTTCCGGCAAGGAACTGCAGTCCGTCCGCATTGCGGCCGGCGAGTTTTGCCGCAAGCAGGTTCATCGTTCCGATAAAGCCGGCGACGAAGGTGGTCGCCGGATGATCGTAGAGCTCCGACGGCGAGGCGATCTGCTCGATCGCCGCCTTGTTCATGACGACGATGCGATCGGAAATCGACAGCGCTTCGGTCTGGTCATGTGTGACCATCACGAAGGTGGTGCCAAGCTCGCGCTGCAGCCGCTTGAGTTCCACCTGCATCTGTTCGCGCAGATGCGCGTCGAGCGCGGAAAGCGGTTCATCGAGCAGCAGCACGCGCGGTTCGCAGACGATCGCCCTTGCCAGTGCGACGCGCTGGCGCTGGCCGCCGGAAAGCGCCTGGACGCGCTGGTTGATCTTGTCGGCAAGGCCGACCATGTCGAGGGCTGCGGCAACGCGCTTGCGCCGTTCCGCGCCGGCAATCTTTCGCAACGACAGGCCGAACCCGACATTTTCGGCGACCGACATATGCGGGAAGAGCGCATAGTCCTGGAACACGGTGTTGACCGGCCGGTCGAATGCGCGGAGCGGCGTTATCTCCTTGCCGTCGAGGAGTATCCGGCCCTCGCTCGGCGCTTCGAAGCCGGCAATGACGCGCAGCGTCGTCGTCTTGCCGCAGCCGGAAGGCCCGAGAAGGCTGAGGAATTCGCCCTCGGCGATGGAAAGATCGATCTCCCTGAGGCCGACGATACCGCCGGCGAAATGTTTGGAAACCTTGTCGAGGCGGAGCAGGGCGTCAGTCGCCATCACGCGCCTCCGAAGGCTTGGTCGTGTTGACCCAGAGAATGGTGCAACGTTCTGTTCCGGGATTGCGGAACGAATGCAGCAGCGTGCTCTTGAAGGCGAAGCTGTCTCCGGTCTTCAGGAGGTAGCGCGTCGAATCGACGACGAGTTCGGCTTCGCCCGAAGTCACGATCCCGAATTCATGGCCGCTATGGGCATAGGCATCGGTGCCGCCGCCGGGCTCGACCGTCACGACCATGCCGGTCAGCGATGCGCCGGGAGGAGACAGCAGATCCTTGGTGATGCCTTCCGAATGCACGGGCAGCGGCCGGCGGCTGTTGGCGCGCACACAATAAAGATCGCTGACCGGCTCGCTGCCATCGGTAATCAGCGCGGACGGCTCGACGTCGAGCGCTGCGGCAAGCGGCCAGATCACCCGAACGCGTAGCGAAGACATGCCGCGCTCGATCTGGCTGAGTGCCCCGATCGATATGCCTGCCTTGGCGGCAAGATCCGCCAGCGACAGGTTCTTTTCGAGCCGCAGGGCGCGCACGCGCCGGCCGATGCGGACATCGGCCTCATCCGCCTCGCGCTCCGCCCTGGTTGTCAATTCATCCACGTCCATCCGCACTCCACATCTCAAGATTGGGAATGGCCCGGACAATTGCGTCCGGGCCAAGCATCTCGGGCTCAGCCGCCTGCCTTGACCTTCTCGAACATCTTCGCCAGATCGTCGTTCTGCTTCATCGGTCCGGTAAAGACGGTCGACTTCAGCATGGTTTCCGGATCGGAGGGAAGCTGCAGATTTTCGAGCTCATCCTTCGGTACGGCGGCAAAAGCCGTCGTCGTCGATGCACCATAACCATAATTTTCGATCAGCGCCTTGCCCGAATCCGCCTCGAGACGGCTGTTGATGAAATCGTAGGCCAGATCGGTGTTCTTGGCGTCCTTCAGCATGACGAAACCGCAGGCCCAGGTCAGCATGCCTTCCTTCGGCTTCATGAACTCCACCGGCACGCCCTGTTTCTTCAACGCGACGGCGGATGCGTTCCAGGTCATGGCGGCCACGAGCTGGCCGCTTGCGAGCGACTGCTCCACCGAGGTCATGTCGGTCGTATATGCCGAAACCAGCGGTCGCTGCTCGCGAAGCTTGTCGGCCACCTTGTTCAGCTGGTCCGGTGTCATGTCGAAGGGGCTGACGCCGGCGAGCAGGGCCGCGACGACAGGCGTGTCATGCACGGCATCGATGGTTGCGATGCGTCCGGCATACTGCTTGTCCCAGAGGAGATTCCAGCTCTGCTCGGGGTTCTTGACGAGGTCGGTGCGATAGAGAACCGAGGTGTTGCCCCAGTCCCACGGAACCATCCAGACCTTGCCGTTACCGGCCTGAATATCGGGAAGATTGCGGAAGACCGGGAAGATCTTGTCCCAGTTCTTGATCTTGGCCGTATCGATCGGCTGCAGCAGGCCCTCCTTGTTCCAGCGCGCCACCTTGTCGTAGCAGGGATGGGCGACATCCGGATGGAAGCCTGCCTTGACCTTGGTGAAGGCGTCATCGTCGTCGCCGAAGACGGAGATATCGACGCTGTCGGGGTGCGCGGCCGTGAAAGACTTGTGGAAATCGGGAAGCTCGTAGCCCGACCAGGTGAAGTAGGTGAGCTTGTCGGCGGCTGAGGCCGGCAGGCTCAACGACACCGAGAGGGCGATTGCCGTCATGACGCTCGATGCGCGTCTGGCGGAGCGGCCTTTATGATCATGATGCATAGCAGTTCTCCTCTTTCTGATTTTTGGCATTTCAGGTGCTGGAAGCAGGGGATTTCGACAGGCCGCGCTGCCGCAACAGCTCGGCGCAGCCGGCAATGACGATCGAGACCGCAAGAATGGCCGTCCCGAGCGCCATTACCGTCGGCAGCGACTTCGGGAATCTCAGCTGGCTCCAGATATAGAGCGGCAAGGTCGGCTGTGTTCCGGCCAGGAAGAAGGCGACGATGAACTCGTCGAACGAGGTCAGGAAGGCCAGCATGAAGGCCGAGCCGACGGCCGGCAGGGCCAGAGGCAGCATGATGCGGCGGAAAATTATCGCTTCGCCCGCGCCGAGATCTTCCGCGGCCTCGGGAATGCTGCGCGGAATGGACGCGAAGCGGCCGCGCATGATGATCACGGTCGTCGGCAGGCAGACCAGAACGTGGCCGAGCACGATCGCGAGCCGCGAGGGGCCAAAGCCGAGCAGATTGACGAGGATCAGCAGCGAGATGCCGACGACGACGCCCGGGATCAGGATCGGCAGGCGTGCGAGGCTGGAGACGAGCTTGGTAAAGGGTGAGCGGACCTGCGTGTCCATGTAGCCGATGGTGATGCCGCACAGCGTCGCGATCGCTGCAGCGGTGATGCCGATCGACAGGCTGGTCAAAAGCGCGCCGGTCAGGGTCTCGTTGCCGATCAGCGTCTCATACCAGGCGAAGGTGAAGCCCTTCAGCGGAAAGGCCGCCTGTATGGAATCGTTGAAAGAGAAGAGCGGTATCAGCGCGACGGGCAGATACAGGAAAATGAGGTAGAGGCCCACATACCAGCGTAGCCAGCCGCCATTGGCGGCGTTTGTCGGACGGCGCTTCATGTGCGGCTCCCGAACATGCGGTCCGCCTGGCGGACGATGAGCACGACGGCGAGAATAACCAGCATCACGACGACAGCCAGCGCCGCGCCGAACGGCCAGTCGTTGGCCTTGCCGAATTGCGCCTGCACGAGAGAGCCGATCATCGTGCTTGCCGGGCCGCCGACCAGGGCCGGCGTCACGTAGTCCCCGACCGTTGGCACGAAGACGACGATCGCCGCCGAGAGCACGCCGGGCATGGAATTCGGCAGGATGACCCGGCGAAATGTGGTGAAGGGCCGCGCACCGAGATCGGCCGCCGCCTCCATCAGCGATTTCGGAATGGTGTCGAGCGCAACGAAGATCGGCAGGATCGCGAAAGGGGCGTAGGCGTGGGCGAGGGTCAGCACGACCGCGGACGGCGTGTTCAAGAACAGGGTCGAGGGCTCGGATGTCAGGCCCGACAGCATCAAGGCCGAGTTCAGGACGCCGTTATAGGCCAGAACGATCTTCCAGGCGAAGACGCGCAGAAGGTAACTCGTCCAGAAAGGCAGCGTAACGAGAAAGAGGATCAGGCTGCGCCGCCGGCCGGCATGAAATGCCAGATAATAGGCGACCGGATAGGCGGTGACGACCGTTGCCAGCGTCACGAGCCCGGCAATCGTCAGCGATCGCAACACGACGAGGCCGTAGAGCGGATCGGTGAGGATGGCGATGAAGTTCTGGAGGGACGCGCCGGCGCCGAGAAGCGATCCGTCATTGATGCGGATCGAAAGGAAAAGCACCAGGAACAGGGCAAAGAGCACCAGGGCCAGGGTTACGATCGTGCCCGGCGCCAACATGGCGCCACGGAAGATCCGGGTGCCGCCCAATGCTCCAGACGAGGTGCTCTCATTGATCATGTGTGACCTATAAATGAAATTTGAATGATAATTTTCATTTTTGTGAAAAATGTCAAGCGCGCTATCCGCGCATTATTTTTCGAGCGTATCGAGCAGCCGGTACCAGGCGATCGCGGCGGCGACGCCGACCTGACGGAACGCGTGGAGCGGAATCGGCCGGATCGTCGAGATGGGGAAAGGAAGTGCTGCGCGATCGCCGGACTCGATGTATCGGGCAAAGCGTGGCCCCAGCGCCGTCATCATGCCGACGCCGCGTCCCTGGCATCCGACGACGGTCAGCAGGCCCGGCTCGGGTTCGTGAATATGCGGCAGATGGTCCGGCGTCATCGCAACCCGCCCGAACCAGCGCCTTTCGATGGGTACGCCATCGAGATCGGGGTAGAGGCGCCGCATCGCGTGCTCCAGATGTTTCCAGTCGGCCTCGCTCTTCGGCTCCGCCATCCGCCCTCTGCCGCCGAGCAGGAGACGGCCGTCGGCGCTTTTTCGATAGTAGACGAGGATCCTGCGGGAATCGGAGACTGCCTGTTCGCCTGCCAGAATGGTCTTTTGAAGCCTGTCCGGAAGCGGCCCTGTCGCGATCTGAAAGGAATGCAGCGGCACGATGCTGCGCGCCAATCCGGGAAGAAGTCCGTCGCTATAGGCGTTGGTCGCAAGGACGACGAAACGGGAGCGAACCGATTGTCCGTTTGCCGTGGTGACGATCCAGCCGCCACTTTCGCGTTTTATCGCGGCTGCCCTGGCATGTTCGGCGATCCGGACGCCGGCTCGCGTTACCGCAAGCGCGAGCTGCGTGACGAAGGAAAGCGGATCGATGACGCCGGCGCGGCGGTCGAGCCAGCCGCCGAGATAGCCATGAGCGCCTGTCAGCCTCTCGATTTCCGGAGCCTCGAGCATACGGACATCGGCGCCGCGGGCGCGCCACTGGGCGTCCCGACGTTTCGCGGCCGCCAGGGCATGTTCGGTATGTGCCGCCTGGATCCAGCCATTGCGCGTACGCGGGACATCGAGATGCTCACGGTCGATCAGATCGAAGACGGCATCCGCAGTCGATTGTGCGAATTCGATCAGGGCCTCGCCGCGCACCGCGCCGAAATGTTCGAGCAGCCAGTCCGGATCATATTTCAGCCCCGGGATCACCTGCCCGCCATTCAGGCCGGATGCGCCGGTGCCAACCTCGTTTGCGTCCAGAACGCGGACGGTCTTGCCCAGTCTTGCAAGTTCGAGCGCGGTGGAGAGACCCATGAATCCCGCACCAATGATTGCAACGTCGACGTTCTCCGCTTCCCGGATCGGCGTATGCAACGATTGATCGCCACCGGTTTTTTGCCAGGCGGAGCGAAGTTTCATGCGTAGGGGCATTTGCGATCTCCAACGATAATGTGAAAAATACTATATGATTTTCACAAATATGAAATAGCCCATGGGGCCAATCATCGCAAAATGTGCTGTTGATGAATTCAGGCGTCAGGCTATGGCGGTCGTCGGCAATGACGAGGAGATGCCGACTTCGCTGGGCAGCCTTGTAAGAATCACCGTCAGTCCAACGGCTTTCGCGGCAAGGAGCGGCGCTTCTCCGGGCCGAGGACGCGGTGACGGAATCGAGTGAGGCGGGCGGGCGCTTCCCTGCATGATGTCGGCGAGCGGATCGCGGACGCGACCGATATGCCGGATCGCAAGTCTGCTTATGCGCCCGCTATCGGGATCGTTATTGTTTCGCCTGGGATGCAATCGCCAAGGTGATTATGCGGAGCGAGATGCCACGATGACATGACGGGCCAAGCTAATCCGGTCGAACGCCGGGCCGCCCGTTCACAGGCCCCCGGCGCGTCGCCCGAGATCAGGCTTGCGGATCGACGGTTGGAAAGCGATCGGGCCGATCAAACGGCCCGGGCATCGGCACCGTCGTTCAGCGGATAGGGGAGACCATAGCGATCGCGTATCGTCTCCTGTTCATAGGCCGTTCTATAGACGCCGCGGTCCTGCAGGATCGGCACAACATTGGCCACGAACTCTTCGATGTCGTCGGGAGCGCGTGGCGGCTGCAATGTGTAGCCGTCGACGGTCCCATCGGCCCAGAGATCTATGATCGCATCGGCGACCTCCTCCGGTGTTCCGAGAACCAGCCGATGGTGCCCTTCGGACCGTCGTACCGCCTGGCGCGCGGTGAGTTTCTCGTGCGCGAGAAGATCGGACAATCCCAGGCCCATGCCCACGGCTTGAATGCGGTTGGCATCGGGGATGAAGCGTTCCGCGTCCAAAACGGCATCGGGATCGAAACCATCCGGGTCGATGCCGTTGTCCTTGACGAAACGCGCGATCAGACCATCCTCCGAGCCGGTGCCGCTAAAGAGTTCATGCTTGCGCAGCGCTTCGTCCCTGCTCTTGCCGAGGATGACGACGAGGCCCGGAACGATGCGTATTCCCGAAGGGTCGCGCCCGAACGCGACGGCTCTATCCTTGACCTTCTTGCCAAAGGCCTGACCTGCCGGGCGAGACAGAATGTTGCAATAGATGATTTCACCATGACGGGCAGCCAGATCGATGCCGCCTTCGGAGGCACCCGCCTGTGCGATGACCGGATGGCCTTGCGGACCGACAGGCACGTTCAACGGCCCCTTGACGGTGAAGTAGTCTCCGGAGTGGTCGATCGTTTGCGCGCTCGCCGCGTCCCAAAAGCGGTCGTCGGGAATTTCGCCCTCGCGCGCCGGATCCCAGCTTGACCAAAGCCGCTTGGCGACATCGAGAAACTCGGATGCCTTCGCATAGCGTTCGCTGCGCGGCGGCAATGGCGCTGCGCCGAAATTGGCGGCGACGTTCGGGTTGAACGACGAGACGATGTTGATGATCAACCGACCGCCGGAGATGATATCGGCGGATTGTGTGCGCCTCGCCAGATTGTAGGGTGAATTGTAGGTCGACGACATGGTCGCGACGAAGCCGATGTCGGGCACTTGTGCGGCCAGTGCCGTGCACAGGATCAACGGATCGATGGTGTGGAACGGGCGCCCGTTCGGATCGGTCATCAATGCGGGGTGGTCCGAGAAGAAGACCGCGTCGAACAGCCCCCTGTGTGCCAGTTCCGTCAGCCGGCGGTAGTATTCGGGGTTGTTGATATCATGGCGGTCGCCGGTGCGGTAGCGCCACGCATTGGCAAGATAGCCGGTGGTGTTGATGCCGACATTGAGATGAAGCTGTCGTTTCGCTGAGGTCATGCGGCTGCGCCTTTTATTCGGGGAGGGCGATGCACGCTAGTTCGCACGGTCAATTCTCTACAGAATTTATAGACTAATATTCCGCTGACCCGGGAAATTAATTTGCGCCCACCGGAAGCGGGGCGGATGGCCGCATCGTTCCAAGCGGCAAACGCCGAATATCCGGGTGCGGGAAGGATTGCTTTCGCCGTGCGCTAGAAAAACTGTCTTTGGATATCCGGGTTTCGAAACGATCATTTTTGCAACGGGACATCGTGCCCGATAACGCCAATTTCGGAGCGAGCAAATGTCGATCAATCGCCGTCACTTCAACCAATTGCTGCTTCTGGGAGGTGCGGGCCTTGCCTTTGGAGGCATCCCGTCATGGGCTGGCGCTGCCGAGACGCCCGTGAGCGGCGGAACCCTGAACTGGGCCTATTATCCCGATCCCACGGCGCTGATCGCGATCAACACCTCTTCCGGCACAGGGCAGGCGATCGGCCCGAAGATCAATGAGGGATTGCTCGACTTCGACTACGATCTCAATCCGACGCCGTTCCTGGCGACATCCTGGTCGGTCAGTGACGATGGTCTTCGCTACAGCTTCGCCCTGCGAAAAGGGGTCAAGTGGCATGACGGCAAGGATTTTACCTCCGAGGATGTCAAGTTCACCATTTTCCGTCTGAAGGAAGCGCATCCGCGCGGGCGCATCACCTTCCAGAACGTGACATCGGTCGAGACGCCCGATCCGCTGACGGCCATCATCGTGCTGTCCAAGCCGGCGCCCTACCTGATCTCCGCACTCGGAAGCTCGGAATCGCCGATCGTGCCGAAGCACGTTTATGAAACCTTCAAGCCGACGGAGCAGCCGACCCTTGCCCAGACGATCGGCACCGGCCCGTTCATCCTCAAGGAATGGGTGCCGGGCAGCCATCTGATCTTCGATCGCAATCCCGACTACTGGGATGCGCCCAAGCCCTATCTCGACCGCGTGGTCCTGCGTGTCATCCTCGATCCGGCGGCAAGGGCCGCAGCGCTTGAGACCGGGGAAATCGATATCGGCGCAAACCCGGTGCCGCTCTCCGATGTCGAGCGCCTGAAGGCCAATTCCAATCTCGTCGTCGATACCACGACCTATGCCTATTCCGGGCCGCAGCAGCAGCTCTTCTTCAACTACGAGAACGAGATCCTCACGAAGAAGGATGTGCGGCTGGCCATTGCCCACGCCATCGATCTGCAGAAGCTCGTGGATATCGCCCTGTTCGGCTATGGGCAGGTTTCTCCAAGCCCGATCAGCACCGCATTGCCGAAATGGTACGACCCGAGCATCAAGGCGCGCGAACCCGATCCCAAGCTTGCCAACAAGCTGCTTGACGATGCCGGCTATCCGCGCGGCGCCAACGGCACGCGTTTCAAGCTGCGGCTTGCCTACAATCCCTTCCTGCAGACGTCCTATGCCGATTTCATCAAGCAGTCGCTTGCCGCGGTCGGTATCGATGCGGAAATCCTGCAGCTCGACCTCGCGACCTTTCTGAAGACCGTCTATACGGATCGCACCTGGGATCTTGTGATCGAATCCCTTTCCAATACGTTTGACCCGACCCTCGGCGTGCAGCGCGCCTATTGGTCGAAGAACTTCAAGATCGGCCTGGTGTTCTCCAATGCCAGCCACTATTCCAATCCGGAGGTCGATGCGGTGCTCGAGGCCGCCGCCACGGAGCCGGACGAGGCCAAGCGCCGCCAGCTCTGGTACAAGTTCCAGCACATCGTCCACGATGACGTCGTGTCCGTCGATCTGGTTGCCGCGGGGGCGCAGATCGTCGCCAACAAGCGGGTAAAGAATTTTGCACCCGGGGCGCAGGGCATCAACAACAGCTTCGGCCAGATCTGGCTGAGCCCGAACGCCTGAGGGGGCCGGCGCTTTCCGCCTGTGGATCTTGAGCCGGCTTATCCAAGCCGGCTCAAGGCGTTCCTGGCCGCGATCGTACGGATCATATGGCTTTGCGGCGCGTGCGACCGGGCGGTGATCGAGTCGCGATGATGACGCTCCAGCTGAAAGTCGCGATTGAGGCCGGGATTGCCGGCAAGCTCGAGCGCGAGGCTGGTCACGGCAACCGCATTGTCGATGACGACATGGCGGACATGCATGCCGTCCATTCCGACAGGCCTGCCGGCATCGACATCCTCCCCGAGCGAGCGCAATAGCCGCGCATTCGTCGCAAGCCGTACCTCGATTTCGCCGAGGCCATCCTGGATACGCGGCACCGTTGCGATCGGCGCGCCGAGGCTGGCGGGCGCATGATGGCTTGCGAAGGCAAGAACGCGGTCGCGCGCCGCCCTCGCCACGCCATGATAGACCGCGCCGAGCAGGCCGAAGAAGAAGGCCGCGGCATGCTCGTCGCGGCGGATCGGCTCGCCGGCCGGCTGGGCCTCGATGAGGTCGTCGAGCGGGACAGAGACGTCCTCGAGGATGATGTCGTCGCTCGCCGTCGCATGCATGCCCGCCGCATTCCAGCTCTTTTCGATCCGCAGGCCGGCGGCATCGGTCGGCACCAGAAAGGAAGCAAGGCGCGGTTCCGGCTCGTCGGTGAGGGCAAGGAGCGACACCCATTTCAGGACGGGGATGCCGGTCACGTAACTCTTGTGGCCGGAAATGCGCCAGCGATCGCCGTCACGGCGCGCGATGGTTTCCGGCAGGGCGCCATGGGCCGGCGAGCCGATGCGCGGTTCGGCCTGCGCGTTGTTGATCAGTGCCACGCCCCGCCTGTTTGCCGACAGCACCCGTTCCGCCAGATGCCGAGGCCACTTGCCGAAGCGGCGGATCGCAAAATGCGAGGTATAGTGCATGGCAAGCACCAGCGCGGTCGAGGGCTCGCCCCGGGCAATCTCGCTGATGACGGCCTGCGTCGAGGTCAGGCCCTCGCCAAGCCCGCCGTGCTCGCGAGCGGTGACGAGCCCCAGCAGGCCCGCGTCGAAGAGCCTGTCGAAGTTCTCAAACGGAAAGGCGCCGGTCGCGTCGTGATGCGCGGCTGTGCCGGAGAAATCGTCGGCAAGGCTCCTGGCTTTGCCGATCAGGTCGGTGAATGTCTCGGTCATCGATGTTGCAAGTCTTCAGGCAACGGCAGGTTCGGCAAAGCCGTCGAGATGACGGCGGTCCACCCAGGCGCCAATGTCGAAATCGCCGGCCAGGAAACCGAAGTCGCGCAGGAAATTCTTGTAGTGCTCGACGGCGCCTACAAGCTCCGGATCCAATCCGAGGCCGAGATGGCGATGGATTTCCGGGCCGTTGGCCGCAAGGACCTGTTCTTCCGTGGCGCCGGATTCACGCGCGACGAAACGCCGTGTTTCCTCCGGATGGGCTTCCGCCCAGGCGCTTGCCTTGAAGATCGCCTCGATGAGCTTCCGCACGAGATCGGGACGTTCGTCGGCCAGCAGATCATCCACGGTCAGCACGCGCGGCGAGCCGGAATTGATGCGGATCTTCGGATCCGGATGAAAGCCGAATTCGGCCACCTGGACGGCGCCGATGAGATTGGCGACGTTGATGCCCGCGGTTCCCTTGACGTAGATGGCGTCCACCTCGCCACGCAGCAGAGCGGCGATTTCTTCGCCATAGGCCTGCCGGCGCTTGAGGCCGAAAAGCGATGGCCCTTCCTGGCTTGCGAGCACGGAATCGGCAAGCGCGATCTCGACAATCTCGACATCGTCCTTGGACAGGCCCTCGAGCGAGAGAGCCGAGACCAGGCCCTTGAGCGCCGTCGCACGCATGAAGTCGACGATCCCCTCGGGGCGGCGGGCAATGCCGAAGCGACGGCCCTTGAGATCCCTGGTCGTCTTGATGCCGGTTCCCCGCAGGGTGATGATTGCCTGAAACTCGTCCGTCCATGTGATGCCGACAAGGCGCGTGCGGCGCCCTTCCGAGCGGGCGCAAATGGGTGGCACGTTGCCGCCGTGGCGGAAGGACCAGTCGAGCGTATGGTTGAAGTGGCTCTGCCGGATGTTCCGGTCGGGCGAGTCGATGATGGATTTCAGCGTCACGCCCTCGGAGCGAAAGGCGTCTTCGAGATAGCCGAGCTGTGCCGCAAGGCCGACGGGCGTCGGAACAGGGCAGCGCGTGTACCAGATTTCGGAAATGGCATTGCTGGTCATGGTCGTTCCTTTCAGTGGCGCAGGCCGGCTTGTTTCATCAGCGGCAGGACGTTCGTGCCGAAGAATTCGAGGTCGTCGCGGAAGTCGAAGAAGCTGAGCTGAAGGCCGTCGACGCCGGCCGCCTTGAGCTTGACGAACTGGTCGACCACCTGTTCCGGCGAGCCGATGACCCGGATGTTGCCGCCGACGAAGCGGTAGGGATCCTGCGGGTCGCGGCCCTTCCATGCCTGGGCGTCGGAGCTCAGCGACTGGAAGCCCTGCGGAGAGCGCTGGTCGGCATGGGCGACGATCCGGTCCGCCAGTTCCCATGCCTCCTTCTCGGTCGGCCGACAAATGACCATGGGATTGAGCAGGGTGCGTACGGTGCGGCCAACATCGGTGGCGGCGTCCTTCACCCTCTTCGTGTGGGCCGGCAGGGAGGCAAGGGCGCTGTCGATATCCGCCCCGGTCGGGCTGGTGATGAAGACGATATCGGAGTAGCGGGCGGCGAAGGCGATGCCGGCATCCGAACCGGTGGCATTCACCAGGATCGGCCGGCCGAAATTCGGCTTCGGCGTGACGAAGCCGCCGCCGAGCTTCCAACTGCTCTCGCCCTCGAAGGAATAATTCTCATCGTCGCTCCACAGCCGCTGCACGACCTCGAGAAATTCCGCCGCAAGCTCATAGCGCTTGTCATGCTCGATGCGCGGCCAGCCGAACATTTCGTGTTCGACCGCCCTGTGGCCGGTGACGACATTGATGCCCCAGCGGCCGCCGGTGATGTGATCGAGCGTGGCGCCGAATTTGGCGAGATGCAGGGGATGCCATGGTCCGTAGAGAACATGCATCGTGGAAATGAGCATGATCTTCTTCGTGAGGCCGGCCAAGGCGGCGGTCGAGACGAAGCTGTCGAGCGCCTGTCCGTTGAAGACACCGCCATAGCCGCCCTTGGGAAGCCATTGCGACAGTGCGAACACCAGATCGAAGCCAAGCTCCTCGGCGCGCAGTGTCAGCGCCTTGTTGTAGTCGAAGCGCCAGTCGGTGGAGCGTTCGAGCGTCGATTGCGTCCAGCCGCCGGCCTGGATCGGCAGGAAGAGGCCGAGAAGTACAGGCTGCTTCAGGGCCTGCGACAGCGGGCTATCGGCAAAATCGGTCGGCGCGGCGAATTTCGGCAGGCCCACGATGGAGCCGGGCAGGTGCTGAATAGACATGGCATTCCCTGCTTTCTATGCTTCAGGCGGTTGCGAGATAGGCGTAGGCGAGGCTGCCGGAGATGCCTTCGCCGCCGAGCGTGTGGTTGGCGATGCGCTTGTTGTAGATGGTCAGTTCCGGCTGGCTGACGATGTCGAGCGCCGGCAGGTCGTCGACGAGGATCTCCTGGATCTCACGCCATTGCTCGACGCGCTTCTTTGCATCCACCTCGATCGCGGCGGCTTCAAGCAGAGCATCGACCTTGGGATTGTTGTAGGCCGAGCCATTGGAGAAGGGCACACCCGGCTGGAAATTCTTGCTCCAGTAGAGCCGCTGCACGCCGACGGTCGGGTCGAAGAGATTGCTCATCCCCTCGAAGGCGAAATCGAAGTCGCGATCGGTATAGATGCGCTTGGTATAGGTCGCAAAGTCCTGGCTGCGCACCGTCACCTCGACGCCGACCTTGGCGAGCGCCTGGCGGATATACTCCGAGCCACGGCTATAGCTTTCTCCGCTCGGCACGTAGTCGAGGTTGAGGCGCAGGCGCACGCCGTCCGAGCCGCGTGGATGGCCGGCTTCGTCCAGCAGCTTCTCCGCCGCGGCGAGGTCGATCGGATATGTCTTCAGGTCGGCGACGTACCATTTCGTCAGGTTGGGGTTGATGGGGCCGGGGATCGGTTCGCCGTAACCATAGTTGATCGTGTTGCGGATCACCTTCCGGTCGATGACATGCGCAAAGGCGCGGCGGACCCGGACATCCTTGAAGGCCGGCTTTTCGAGGTTGAACTCGATGCGGCTGACGCCGTTGGAATATTGATAGCCGCGGGTTTCGAAGGCGAGGCCATCCACGCTCTTGAAGCGTTCGAGATCGCTGAGCGGGACGGGCGTCGATGGCGCCAGATCGATCTCGCCGGTTTCGATCGCGATGGAGCGCGCGGCGGCATCGGGAATGAAACGAACGATTAGCTGGTCGAGATAGGGGCGGGGCTGGTCCCAATAGTCGGGATTGCGCTCATAGACGATATGGCTGCCACGCACCCATTCCTTGAACCTGAACGGCCCGGTGCCCACAGGCGCGAGATTGACCGGATTTTCCGCGACCTTCGTGCCCTCGTAGAGATGGCGCGGAACGATGGGAGATTCGGAAGCCGCGAGCGCGGTGATGAGATAGGGCGCCGGTTTGGAAAGGACGAGTACCGCGGTCAAGGGATCGGGCGTTTCGATATCGACGAGATTGAGAAACGTGTTGCGCCCGCGCGGGTGAACATCCTTCAGCGTCTTGATCGAAAAGGCCACGTCATCGGCGCCGAAGGGTTTTCCGTCATGCCATTTGACGCCGTCGCGCAGCTTGAACGTGTAGCGCAGTCCATCGTCGCTGACAGTCCACTGCGTGGCGAGCAGCGGCTGCGGATTGAGGTCGAAATCGTAGGTCAGCAGACCCTCGGTCACCTTCGGCGACACGTAGACCGAATTGAAAGCCGTGTGGGCGATCGTCGTCAGAACCGGCGGTTCGGCCGAAAGCAGCAGGGTTGCCGTGCCGCCCTTGGATGGAGCCGTATAGCCCGCCGTTCCCGTCATGACGAGCGCGCCGAAGGCTGCGGACGAAAGCAGGAAACCACGCCGTGTAGTTGCTGGAAGTCTGGTCATCTGAGGTTGCCTCGCATGTCTGGGGCCGTGCTGCGACTTACGAGCGGCGGCTGGTTTTATCTTTTCGACGAGAGCGGCTCCCGTAGGTTCCTTTGTCCCCGAAAGTTCGATTTTTAGTACGGAAAACTCGTTTGTATCGATACGTCGCACATTTATTCCAAACTTTGCCGACCAATCGATAAATTCTGGAAATATCTACCAATACGGATTTGACAAAACCTACAGATTTAGTCAACTACTATTGCGATGCAGCGATTGGAATTTCCGTGACGCTGCCGGGGAGTCTCGATGTCGGCTTACATGCGGATAGGACGAACGCTACGCCGGACGGCCGTTCAGGCGGTGCCGACGGTGCTCGGCATCGTCATCCTGAACTTCTTCCTGCTGAAGCTGGCGCCGGGCGATGCGGCGGATGTCATGGCGGCCGAAGCCGGCTCGGCGACGGTCGAGACGATGGCGGCGCTGCGCGAACGCTTCGGCCTGGACAATCCCATCCTCGTGCAGCTTGCGAACTACCTGAACAATCTTGCGCATTTCAGCCTCGGCTTTTCGCCGCGCTACGGCATGCCGGTGGCCGATCTGATCGGGCAACGATTGCCCGGCACCCTGACGCTGATGCTGGCGGCGCTTATCTTCGCCATCGTGATCGGCCTGACGCTTGGATCGCTGATGGCCAGCTTCGCCGGCCGGCTGCCGGACCGGCTGATTTCGATCGTTTCGCTGCTCTTCTATTCCATTCCCGGTTTCTGGATCGGGCTGATGCTGATCCTCCTGTTTTCCGTCAAGCTCGGATGGCTGCCCAGCGGCGGCGACAGCACCATCGGCTCGCGGCTGACCGGACTGCCGGCGCTGCTCGACCGGATACGTTACATGGTGCTGCCGGCAGTTTCGCTCGCCTTGTTCTATCTCGCCATCTACGCCAGATTGACCCGGGCAGCGATGCTGGAGGTCAAGTCGCAGGATTTCGTGCGCACCGCCCGGGCGAAGGGTGTCTCACCCTTCATCCTGACGACCCGGCATGTGCTGCGCAACGCGCTGATCCCGATCACCACCATGGCCGGCATGCATTTCGGCGGCATGCTTGGCGGGGCCGTCGTCGTCGAAACCGTCTATAGCTGGCCCGGCCTCGGACGGTTGGCCTTCGAGGCGGTCATGGCCCGCGATTTCAGCGTTCTGCTCGGCATTCTGCTTCTTTCGTCATTCCTCGTCATCATCGCCAATGCCGCAGTCGATATCCTGCAAGCCTGGCTCGACCCTCGGATCGGAGCAAGCCGATGAAAGCGCAAGAGCTCAAGGTCTATGCGGATGAAGAGCGTGATTTCAGCTCCGAAGCGTCCGGAACGGAAGCAAAGCCGGAGCCGGTCGCGGAGCGTCGGTGGACCCATATTCACGCGCCAGATGCCCGCACGACAGCCGTATCGGGCGGGCGCTGGCAGGGACGCAGGCGGGAGCTGAGGATCTTTCTTGCCAATCCCAATGCGCTCTTCGGTCTTGCGGTCCTTGCCGGCATCGTGCTTGCGGCTCTGCTCGCGCCGGTGCTTTATCCCGGCGATCCGCTGGAGATGGTGGCGCGGCCTTTCCTCTGGCCGGGCCAGAACGCGGCCTATCCGCTGGGCACGGATTCCATGGGGCGCGATGTGCTGGCGGGCATCCTGCATGGTGCCCAGATCTCGCTGACCGTCGGCATAGCCGCAACGCTTCTCGGACTTGGCGCCGGTGTCACGATCGGGGCGCTCGCCGGCTATTTCGGCGGCGTGGTCGATGATCTGCTGGTCAAGCTCATCGAGATTTTCCAGACCATACCGAGCTTCGTCCTTCTCGTGGTGCTGGTCGCAATCGCGCAGCCGACCACGTCGACGGTGACGATCGCGATTGCCATCGTCAGCTGGCCGACAGTCGCGCGCCTGACGCGCGCCGAGTTCCGGGCGATACGGGAAAAGGACTATGTTCTTGCCGCCCGCAGCCTCGGCTTCGGCCATGCCCGCATCATCTTTCGCGAGATCCTGCCGAATGCTTTGCCGCCTTTGATCGTGACGTCTTCCGTCATGGTGGCGAGCGCGATCCTGATGGAATCGGCGCTGTCCTTCATGGGGCTCGGCGATCCCAATCGCGTCTCCTGGGGGTCGATGATCGGCTCGGGTCGTGACGTCATCCGCACGGCCTGGTATCTCACCGCCTTGCCCGGACTTGCCATCGTCTTCACCGTGCTTGCGCTCAATCTCATCGGCGACGGTCTGAACGATGCGCTCAATCCCCGCTTCTCGGAGGAGCGCTGATGGTGGGGCTTCTGGAGGTTCGCGATTTCTCGGTTGGCTTTGGTGCGGCGCAGCCTGTCAAGGGTATCAGCTTCAGTGCCGTGGCCGGTGAGATGCTGGCGATCGTCGGCGAATCCGGTTCCGGCAAGTCGTTGACGGCGCTCGGCCTGATGGGGCTGTTGCCTCGGCATGCGAAGACAGCCGGCGAGATCGTCTTCGACGGGCGTGACCTCCTGAAGCTGCCCGAACGGGAGATGCGCGGCATTCGCGGGCACGACATCGCCATGATCTTTCAGGAGCCGATGACCTCGCTCAATCCGGTCCTGACGATCGGGGACCAGATCATCGAGGTCCTGCGCATTCATGAGCGGTTGAGCCGGAAGCAGGCTCGCCAGCGCGCGGTCGACCTGCTCGACCTCGTCAGCATTCCCGAGGCGGCAAAACGTATCGACGACTATCCGCATCAACTCTCGGGCGGCATGCGCCAGCGCGTGATGATCGCCATTGCCGTTGCCTGCAATCCGCGGCTGCTGATCGCCGACGAGGCGACGACGGCGCTCGACGTCACGATTCAGGCGCAGGTGCTGCAACTGCTCGATCGCCTGCGCAGCCAGCTGAACATGGCCGTGATCCTCATCACGCATGATCTCGGCATCGTCGCGCAATGGGCCGATCGCGTCGTCGTGATGTATGCGGGGCGAAAGATCGAACAGGGCCTGCCGGGCGCGCTGTTTGAAACGCCTTATCATCCCTATACGCAGGGGCTGCTCGCGGCTTCGCCGCGCCTGAAGGCCGACTATCACTATCGCGACGGACCCTTGACGGAAATCCGTGGCTCGATCGTTTCGGCAGCCAGCGAGCCGGGCTGTTCGTTCCGTCCCCGCTGTCCCGTCGCGCGATCGGCCTGCGGGCAGTCGGTGCCCCCGCTTGTCGAGGTTTCGGCCAACCGAGAAGTGGCCTGCCCTTATGTTCCAGTGATTGCGGAGAGAGCCCATGTCGCTTCTGTCGGTCGATAGGCTCTCCACGCACTATCCCGCCGCGGCTGGAACGGTGCGGGCCGTGGACGATGTCTCGCTCGAGATCGTTGAGGGCGAGACCGTGGCATTGGTCGGCGAATCCGGCTGCGGCAAGTCCACGCTCGGCAAATCCCTGATGCGCCTGATCGATCCCACCTCCGGTCGTGTCACTTTCAAGGGGCGCGATGTCGCCGGGATGTCGGGCAAGGAGCTGCAGGCGATCCGCCGGCATATCCAGATGATCTTCCAGGATCCGTTTGCCTCGCTCAATCCGCGTCAGACGATCCGGGCGATCCTGACCGCACCGCTCGCAGTCCACGGCATCGGTGACCGCAGGCACCGCAACGCCATCGCCGCTTCGATGGTGGCCCATGTCGGTCTGCCGGCAGATTCGCTCGATCGCTATCCGCATGAATTTTCCGGCGGCCAGCGCCAGCGCATCGGCATTGCCCGTGCTCTGATCCTGCAACCGGAACTCGTCATCTGCGATGAACCCGTTTCCGCGCTCGATCTCTCGATCCAGGCGCAGATCCTCAATCTTCTCGTCGAGATGAAGACGGAGCTTTCGCTTTCCTACCTCTTCATCTCCCACGACCTTTCGGTCGTGCGCTATTTCGCCGATCGCGTCCTCGTCATGTATCTCGGCCGTATCGTCGAAAGCGCGCCGACGGCAAGGCTCTGGAGCGATGCGAAGCATCCTTACACGAAGGCGCTGCTTGCCGCGGTGCCCGATCCGTCGCGGCGCAAGCAGGCGGCGCCGATCACCGGCGATCTGCCGAGCCCTCACAATCCGCCGTCCGGCTGTCGCTTTCATACGCGCTGTCCGCTCGCCTCGGACATCTGCCGGGCCGATGATCCGGCCTACCGGCAAATGGGCAACGGCCATGCGGTTGCCTGCCATCACGCACAATGAAATGGAGAAATGACATGGTCGACTATCGCTATCTCGGGCGCAGCGCGCTGAAGGTATCGCCTCTCACCCTTGGAACCATGATGTTCGGCGGCCCGACGCCCGACGACGTCGCATTCCGCATCATCGACAAGGCGCGCGACCAGGGGATCAATTTCATCGACACCGCCGACGTCTATCATGACGGCAAGTCGGAAGAGGTGGTCGGCCGTGGCATCAAGGCGCACCGCGACCACTGGGTTCTGGCGACGAAGTTCGTCAACTCCCACAAGAAGGGTCCCAATCTCGGCGGTCATTCGCGCAAATGGGTGATCGAGACGGTCGAGAACTCGCTGCGCCGTCTCAACACCGACTACATCGATATCCTTTATTTCCACCGTGCCGTCTTCGACGCGCCGCTCGAAGAGCCGGTGCGTGCGATTGCCGATCTCGTCCGCGCGGGCAAGCTGCGCTATTTCGGCGTGTCGAACTTCCGCGGCTGGCGTATCGCCGAGATCGCCCATCTGGCCGATCAGCTCGGCATCGATCGCCCGGTCGCAAGCCAACCGCTCTACAACATCGTCAACCGCACGGCCGAAGCCGAGCAGCTTCCGGCCGCCTACCATTACGGCCTCGGCGTCGTGTCCTATTCGCCGCTGGCGCGCGGCGTGCTGACCGGAAAATACGAGCCGGGTAAGGAGCCCGCGGCCGATACCCGCGCCGGCCGTGGCGATAAGCGCATTCTCGAAACCGAATGGAGGCCGGAATCGATCGCCATCGCCAAGGAAATCGCCGCCCACGCCGCCGCCCGGAAGGTGACGCCGACAGAGTTTGCGATCGCCTGGGTGCTGAACAACAGGCTGATCACCTCCGCGATCACCGGTCCGCGCACGGAAGAGCATTGGGACAGCTATCTACGTGCCCTCGACGTCAAGCTCAATGCCGAGGACGAAGCCCTGGTCGATCGCCTGGTGACGACGGGCCATCCCTCGACCCCGGGCTTCAACGACCCCAGCCATCCGGTCGAGGGCCGCGTGCCCGTCAGTGCCGCCGGCGATGCTGAAAACGTCGTGCCGCTCGCCCGCGCCGTAGCCTAGTCGCCAAGCCCAAGGCCCTGCTGGAGCGGGGCCTTCTTTCCTTCCGGCGCGAAAAGAACCGTTCATGCCCATCATAGCTTCATCAGCCGTACCCTCCGCTCCCGTCGAAACCGATCGCGCGACGCTGCTTGCCCGAATACCGGACCTGGCGATGCAGATCGCAAAAGGGGCGGCGCGGCGAGATCTTGAGCGCGAGCTTCCGTATGGGGCCTTTCAGCTGTTCAAGGAGACGGGTCTTGGCGCCTTGCGCATACCGACGACACTCGGCGGTCCGGGCGGATCGGTGCTCGACTATATCGAGATGATCATGGCGCTCGGCGCGGCCGACTCCAATGTGGCTCATGCGCTCCGGAGCCACTTCAATTTCACCGAGGCCCTGCTGCTCAATCCGAACAGCGCCGTCGATCGCACGCAGCTTGCGCGCGTTCTCGGCGGCAAACTCTTCGGCGGCGCTCATACGGAGCAGGGGACGAAACGTCCGGGCGAGGTGACGACCCGACTGACGAAATCCGGCGAAAGTTACCGCCTCAACGGTCGAAAATGGTATGCGACAGGCACGGCATTCGCCGATTTTGCCTCCTTCAGCGCCAAGGACGATGAAGACCAGCTTGTCAGCGTCTTGTTGCCAGTGGACCGCAAGGGGATCGCCATTCTCGACGATTGGGACGGCATGGGCCAGCGCCTGACGGCAAGCGGCGGTGTGCTTCTCGACGACGTCGAAGTCCTGCCGCACGAGATTTCGACGCGCGGGCTGAACACGCTGGTCGGCAGGCACACATCGACGCTACGCCAGCTTCACCTTGCCGCCTCGATGGCGGGCGCCGTCCGCGGAGCGCTGAGCGAGGGTACGGAATATGTGCGCAGGCAGGCGCGTTCGGCGGCGCACAGTGCCGCCGAAACAGCCGATGCCGATCCTTTCGTGCAAAAGATACTGGGCGAGATCGCCGCCGGCTCCTTCGCCGTCGATACGCTGATCCGCGAGAGCGCCCGCGCGCTCGACCGTACGGCCGCGGCCTTCGCGGGCGACGATCCCGAGAGGCTCGAAGCAGCCCTGGTCGAGAGTGCCCTGACAACGGCGCGCACCCAGATCGTCGCCTCCCAGCTTGCCCTTGCCGCCGCCACCAATGTTTTCGAGCTCGGGGGCGGTTCGGCGACATCGCGCCATCTCAATCTCGACCGCCATTGGCGCAACATCCGCACCGTGCTCAACCACAATCCGCTGCTGCACAAGGCGCGGGTGGTGGGCGACTATTATATCAACGGCACCACGACGCATCTGGAAGAAGGCAAGGTCTTCTGAGCCATGCACATAGACCCGCATTCCCATCACTCCATCGCCATCATCGGCGGTGGCTTTGCCGGTGCGCTGACCGCGATCAAGCTGCTCGACAGGACCGAGGTGCCTTTATCGATCACGATACTGGAGCCCCGCGAGGAGCTCGGACGCGGGGTCGCCTACAGCACGGTCGAGACCGTTCATCTCGTCAACGGCCCGGCCAGCACGTTTTCGCTTCATCCGGAGGAGCCCGAGCATCTGGTGCGCTGGCTCGGCGATCATGCGCCGCGTTACGGCTGGACGCCGCCTGCCGATATCGCCTCCAGTTTTCCGCCGCGATACCTGTACGGAACCTACGTTCGCGACGAGCTGCGCCGAGCGATCTCGACGGCACGGTCCGGATCGATATTCCGCCATGTCAGGGCTTCGGCGTCCACGCTGGTTTCCGCTCCGCACAGAGTTGCGATCACGACGAGCGAAGGAGAGACCATCGAAGCCGATGAGGTGATCCTTGCCCTCGGCGTCTTCCAGCCCGAACTTGCTGCGCGGGAGGCGTCTGTCGCGACCCATGCGGCCTATGCCGCGTCGCCATGGGATAGCGGCACGCTGGATCGTCTTGTCGACGCCGAGGAGATCCTGCTCGTCGGGTCGAGCCTGTCGATGGTCGATGCCGTCGCCAGCATGGAGGCGCGCGGCTTCCGTGGCCAGTATCGGGTGATATCCAGACGGGGCCAATTCATCGAAGATCGGCGCAATGCAGCGCTGGAGCGCGACTTTCTCGCTGAAGGACCGCTGCCGACCACCGCACGATCGCTGCTATCCGTCGTCAAGGCCGAGCGCCGCGCATTGGCGGCGGCCGGCAAGGATTGGCAGGCGCTGCCGCTTGCCATCCGGCCGCACATCCTGCCTCTCTGGCAGAGGGCCGGCGATGCGGAGAGATTGCGATTTGCCCGCCATCTCCGCGCGTTCTGGGACGTGACGGCGCATCGCGCGGCGCCCGACAGCTATCGCGCCGTCTCCAATGCGGTTGCCGAGGGTCGCCTCCGGCACCAGCCCGCACGATTGCTTTCGATGAAGCCCTCCGGCCGGTTGATCGCCGCGACGCTGAAAACCCGATCCGGCACCGAAGCCCATTCCTTCGGCGGCGTCATCGATTGCCGCGGCCATCAGTTGCACGACTGGCGGCGCATTTCGGATCCCTTCGTCAAAAACCTGCTCGAAGGCGGAGAGGTTCGTCCGCACAGCACCGGCTTCGGCATCGACGCCACGGAGCAGGGCGATGTCATCTCCGAGGAGGGGCGGGTCCACCGCAACATCAGCGCGATCGGCCATCCGCTCAGGGGCGTTGCCTGGGAATCGAGCTCGATCACCGAGCAGCGTGCGCAGGCGATTGCGCTGGCCGACCGCATCCTCGGCAAGCTGACGCCGCTTTCGCTCATCGCGTCCTAAGGCGACGGGCGACATAAAAAAGGGGGCGCCGCATCGCCCCCCAAACGATTTGCCGCGAGCGGATCTCAGCCCTCGCCTTCCTTGATATAGACATCGGCGAAATTCGATTGCACGCCTTCGGCGCCGGTCGTGTGGTTCTTGACGCGCTTGTTGAAGACGGTGACGTTTTCGAGCGCGATCAGGTTGATGACCGGAAGCTCGTCGGCGATGATCTTCTGGAAATCGTTGAACTCCTGCTTGCGCTTCGCCTCGTCGACCTCGACCGACGCTGCCTCGAGAAGCCTGTCGACCTCCGGGTTCTGATAGTGGCTGGCGTTGGAAAAGGGCAGTCCGAGCTTGAAGTTCTTCGACCAATAGATGCGCTGCACGCCAAGCGTCGGATCGAACTGGTTGCCGAGATACTCGGCCGCCAGGTCGAATGCGCGCTCGGTATAGACCTTCTGGATGTAGGTGGAGAAATCATAGGAGTCGATCCGCGCATCGATGCCGATGCGCGCCAGGTTCTGCTTCAGATATTCGGCGACGCGCTTGAAGCCCTCGTTGTAGGAATTGTGCGTCAGGCGAAGCGCGAAGCGGGTGCCATTGCCGTTGCGCTTGTAGCCGGCGTCGTCGAGCAGCTGTTCGGCGGCTTTCAGATCGAAGGCATAGGGCTTGATCGTGGTGTCCAGATATTGCGGCAGGAACGTGCTGACCGGTGTCGGCGAAACGTGTCCATAGCCATACCAGACCGTGTTGAGGATCACGTTGAGGTCGATGGCGTGGGCAATCGCGCGGCGCACGCGGACATCCTTCAGATACTCGTTGTCAAGGTTGAGGATGAGCTGCGTCTGGTCGCCCTTCGTCTCGTAACCGCGGGAATCGATGCCGATATTCGGCAAGGCCTTGATGCGATCGAGATCGGCGAGCGGAATCGGATTGTCGCCGCCGAGATCGAATTCTCCGGTTTCGAACCCTGCAGCGCGAGCGGCGCCGTCGGGCACGAAGCGGACGACGACCTGATCGAGATAGGGCTTGCCGGCATCCCAATAGTCAGGATTGCGCTCCAGAATGATATGGGAGCCGCGTACCCATTCCCGGAAGACGAACGGACCTGTACCGATGGGCGCACCGCCATTCGGGTTGGTCGGAACATCGGCGATCTTGACGCCTTCGTAGACATGCTTGGGCACGATCGGGGATTCGGCCGCGTAGAGCGCCTTCAGCAGATAGGGCGCCGGCTTCGAAAGGCGGAATACCGCAGTCAGCGGATCCGGCGTATCAACGGCGACGACGTTGGCAAAGGTGCCTCGCCCGCGGGGATGGACCTGTTTCAGGAGTTCGATCGAATAGGCGACATCAGCGGAGGTAAAAGGCTTGCCGTCATGCCATTTGACGTTGGGTCGCAGCTTGAACGTATAGGTCAGTCCGTCGGCGGCGACCGACCATTCTGTTGCGAGCTGCGGTTTCGGCGTCAGGTCGAAATCGTAGGCCAGCAGGCCCTCGGTGATCTTCGGGCTGATCTTCTGCGTGCCGCCGGCGGTGTGGGCAAGCGCAAGAATCGTCGGCGGTTCGGGTTCGACGATGAAGTTGAGCGTGCCGCCGCGCGGCGGCGCTGCGTCTGCCGCGTAGGTTGCGGCGGACGGCAGAAAGGTCGCGGCGGTCGACAGCAGAAGCAGTTGATTGAAACGGCGGCGATTGATGGTCATTCGATTTTCCTTGCCGGCTGGATGGATCGGCTTCTGTACGAATAGATGGCGGACAGGCCCCTGATCGGCACATCTTCGGGTGCCGAGCCGGCAAAACGGAAGAATGTTTTTCTCATCGACCGAGAAAGAAAAGCTTTGCGAAATCCCCTCCCGCCGGCGGCCGCCGCGAACAGTTATCTAGTAAAAATATAGACTATTTCGCGATTTTAGTTTTTGCTTCCACAGCGTCCGCAAAGCATGGAAGAAAATGTCCGTCCGCTTCCAGACAAACGCAAAGCGCGTTCTCGTCTTCGATGGTCGGATCGTGCTGCAATCGCAACATGAACACGCTTGCCAGCAAACGAAAAAAAGCCATCCAGCCGACCTTGGCGCGCCTGCCGCCGTTGACCTCGCTGCGCGCCTTCGTGGCGACCGCGCGGCATCTGAACTTTCTGGGCGCCGCCGAGGAGCTGCATGTCACGTCGGCTGCCGTCGGCCAGCAGATCCGTTTGCTGGAGGACTATCTCGGCCAACCACTCTTCCACCGCGTCAGGGGCCAGCTGCAACTGACGGCTGCCGGCCTGGCGTTGGTTCCCGGCTTGACGGACGCTTTCGACGCCGTGCTCGAGACGATGACCCAATTCATTGCCAGTGACCACGAGCTGCCGATCCGCGTTTCCGTGGCTCCGTCCTTTGCAAGCAAATGGCTGATCCCCCGGCTGGACGGGTTGAGGAGGGCGGCACCTGGTTTGCAGATCCTGGTCGATGCCTCGACCCACTTGGCGGATCTCAACGTCGGCGACACCGATTGCGCCATTCGCTACGGCAGTGGCGGCTATCCCGGCCTGGTCGTCGATCATCTCTTCTCGGAAGCTGTCGTGCCGATCTGCAGCCCGGAGTTTGCCGAGCGGCATTGGCTCTGGAACGATCCGCAGGCGATAGAGGGAGCGCCGCTCCTGCACGAGGACGGGGTTGAACACGATCACTCGTGCCCTGACTGGAGTGCGTGGCTGCGCGCCGAAGGGCTGTCCTGTCGGTTGCCGCAGGGCGGGTTCCGCCTCAACCAGTCATCGCTCGTCATCGATGCTGCCCTGGCCGGACAGGGGCTCGGCCTCGGCAAGGTCCGGCTGGCGGAGGCCGACTTGAAGGCGGGGCGTCTCGTCAGCCCCTTCGGCAGTTTGCAGCCGGTGAGCTTTTCTTACTTCTTCGTTACGGCACAACCCAAGGCGCGTGTCATGCGCGTCGAGCTTTTCCGCAACTGGCTTCAGGCCGAGGCGAAGGCGCTGCGCGCCGTCGGCGATGTCTTGTCGTGGCATTCACTCCGCAAACTCGACATCGCCGCGGCCGAATAGCGCCGATCATTTCAGCCTGAAGCCGAGGCGGCGGGCGGCAACGCCAAGCAGGTGCCGTCCCTTCAGGGCTTCGACGGTGCCGATCCTGTTCTTCACCTGTACCGTCCAGTCTACGCGCGGCATGCGCTGCTCTGCCTGGAAATCCTGCAGGACGCTGTTGTAGTGGCGCAGATCTTCCGGCTTCGGCTGTCGATCGTAGTGCTCGTTGTGCAGCACGCTTGCTTGCGGCAGACGCGGCTTGACGGCGGCCGGCGCGGCAGGATCCGGATAGCCGACCGTCAGGCCGAAGACCGGAAATACGCCCTCCGGCAATCCCAGTTCGCGTGCGACGATTTCCGGATCGTTGCGGATGGCACCGATATAGCAGGTGCCGAGGCCCTGCGCCTCCAGGGCGACGACGGCATTCTGCGCGGCCAGGGCCGCATCGATGACGCCCAGCAGGAAGCTTTCCACATAGTCCAGGCCATCGGCGGCGGAACCCTGGTCAGCGGCAATGCGGCGTGGCCTGGAAAGGTCCGCAAGCCAGATCAGCAGCAACGGCGCCTGCGTGATCTGCCGCTGCGTTCCGGCAACGGCGTTCAATCTGGCTTTGCGCTCATCGTCCCGGACGGCGACGACGCTCCAGGCCTGAAGATTGGATGAGCTCGGCGCGGATTGTGCCGCAGCGATGGCGAGACGGAGGATGTCGTCCGGAACGGCCTTCGGCAGATAATCGCGCACGGTGCGATGAGACAGCAGCGTCTCGATCGTTTCGTTCCAGTCCGAAGCAAGGGGCTGGCTGTTGCGATAGCGCTCCCTGATGAGGGCGGCGAGCCGATCATCGTCCGGAAGCTTTGCGGTCGCCACTGATGTCATGCTCTTTCTCCTTCATTCCGCGGCTATGGCATAAGGATTGGCGGGCCGGGAGAGGCCCAGATGGTCACGCAGCGTACGGCCGGCATAGCTCTTCCGGAACAGGCCGCGACGCCGCAGGATAGGCACTACCTCATCGACGAAGACTTCCAGGCCATGCGGCAGCACATCCGGCATCAGGTTGAAGCCATCCGCGGCGCCGGCGGTAAACCATGTCTCGATATCGTCTGCGATCGCGTCCGGCGTGCCGACGATGGTGCGATGTCCGGTTCCGCCATTCAATGCGCGAATGAGGCCGCGCACGGTCAATTTCTCGTGCTGCGCCAGGGCGAGCGTCGCCCGAAAGAACGTGTGTCCGCCATCGGCGGGCAGCGGAATGTCGTCGGGCAGATGTTCATCCAGCTTCAGCCGGTTTGGATCGATTTGCAGAACGCCGGCGAGCCGCGCGAGGCTGTATTCCAGCGGGATGAGTTCGCGCAGCTCTTCCTGCCGCTGTCGGGCTTCCGCCTCGGTGCTGCCGATGATGGTCGCAAGGCCGGCGAGCACCAGCAGGCTGTCCGGCGTCCGGCCATAGCGTGCGGCGCGCTGCCTGAGATCGCCGGCATAGTCGAGCGACTCCTCCAGGGATTGCGAGGCGGAAAACACGGCCTCCGCATGCTGTGCCGCGAGTTCGCGGCCATCGTCGGAGCCGCCGGCCTGCACGATAACAGGGTGTCCCTGTGGCGGGCGCGGGACGTTGTGCGGACCGTGAACGGAAAAATGCTTGCCGCGATGGGCGATCGGATGGACCTTGCTCGTATCGACGAACCGCCCGGTGGCGACGTCGCCGATAAAGGCGTCTTCCTCCCAGCTATCCCACAGCGCTTTCACGACGGTTGTGAATTCCGCTGCGCGCTCGTAGCGGCTCTGGTGCGCAACCGGCTTCTCCAGGCCGAAATTGCGGCTTTGCGAGAGGTCGGCGCTGGTGACGATGTTCCAGCCGACGCGGCCGCCGCTCGCATGATCGAGCGTCGCAAACCGGCGCGCGATGTTATAGGGCTCGTTATAGGTGGTCGATGCCGTCGCGATCAGGCCGATATGCTCGGTGTTGGCCGCCACCGACGCCAGCACGATGGTCGGCTCGAGAGACGTGAGCGGCCTGAAATCGATGCGGTCCGATATGGCCGCCTGATCGGCGAGGAAGATCGCGTCGAAGGTGCCGCGTTCGGCAATCCGGGCAACGTTGATATAGTGGTTGATATCGAAGGACGCGCGGGGATCGCTTCCCTGCATGCGCCATGCGGCCGGTGAGAAGCCGGAATGCAGGATGTTGATGTTGAGGTGAAGTTCGCGTTTCCTGCTCACTGGAATATCCCCGCTTCCGGAAACTCGCCGTCCAGGAACCATGCCCCGACATTGCGGGTCTTGTATTCGGCGGGATTGTGAAGCGTGTGGATGCGCACGTTGCGCCAGAAGCGGTCGAATCCAAGCGGCCTGACCGCGGACCTTGCTCCCATCACCTCGAATATCTCGCTCGTCACCTCGAGGGCGACCCGGCCTGCAAGGACGTTGGCGGACGCAACGGCGATCGCGGCTTCGCCGCGATCCTCTGCGGTAAGATCCGGCCCTTTTTCATAGACGGCATCGACCGCTGCCAACGCCCGGTCGGCAAGCGCCGTTGCCGCCTGCACCTTGATCCACAATTCGCCATATTGCCTTTTGATCCACGGATCGTCGGCATGACGCTCGACGCCGGAATAGATCCACGGGCGTGATTTCGTGACAGTATAGTCGCGCGCCGCGATCAATGCGCCCTGAGCGCTGCCGATGAAGACGTTGAGAAGCACGCTCTGCTGCTGCAACGGCGCCAGCAGGGACGCCGGAGCCTGTCGTCGCTCCGGCAATATCTCGCCGCCGCCGATCTCGACATCCTTGTAGAAGACGCGTCCGCTTCCGGTCTGCCTCTGGCCGATCCCGTCCCAGTCGTCGGCGATGGTGATGCCGGCGCGGTCTGCCGGTATGTAGGCAAAGCTGCGCTTGTTGGTTTCTTCATCCTCCCAGGCAACCATCAGATAATCGGCGACATGGGAACCCGAGGCAAAGGGCCTGAACCCGTTCAGCACGACCTTTCCGGCGTCCTGTCGACCGAAGAGGCTTTTCGAAAAGCTGTTCGTCGTATTGCCCCAGAACCAGCGACCGGCCGCCGAACGGCGCAGGATGTCCCGGGACCGTTCATCCTCGAGCGTGGCGACGGCATTCTGCAGCGGGCTGAAATGATAGCCATAGAGATGGCCGAGCGAGCCGTCGACCTTGGCGAATTCGCGGACGATCCGCATGGCGGTGGAGTAGCGTTCGCCGGCGCCGCCGAACTCTTTCGGGATCAGCAGATTGACGAGGCCGCTCTCCTTGAGCAGCCCGATTTGTTCGCGGGGCCTGCCACCCGACTGATCCCTCTCGACGGCATCGCGGGCGAAGATCTCGCGCAGTTCCACCGCCTTTGCCAGAAAGCGGTTCGCCTTGTCGGCCTCGAAGAGGGAGGGCGAAGGAGAGGGCGGTTCGAAGCCGCCGGGCTTTACGGTCATGGCGACCTCCGTTCATCAGTGCAAACGCGGAAAGCCGTGCCGTTCGGCGAGCAGCTCGAGGATGCGATCGGTAGAGTTGACGAAGCGCGTGCCATTCCAGTCCCCAGCATCGTCAGGCGGGTTTTCCGCGAAAATCAGGAGCGGCAGGGATTGGTTCGCTTCGCCGGCGACGTCGATCACCTTTTGCCGCGGGCGCAGGAAGGCAACCCTTTCGACATCGATTGCCGAAGCAAGATCCGGGAAGGAGGCCAGCAGTCCCTCGATAGCATTGCAATAGGGGCAGACGAAGCTGACGCCCGGATGCTTCGGATCGGCAAAGCCGGGCGAAATGAGAAACAATTTGTCACGAGCCATCTGGTCTTCTCCTATTCTGCTGCGACCGCATTGCCTGCGGAAAAACGATTGTCTGGACGTTTGAGCCCGAGATTTTCCCGCAGCGTCGCGCCTTCATATTCGGTGCGGAACAGGCCGCGCCGGCGCAATTCCGGCACGACGAGCGCAATGAAATCGGCAAGCCCTCCGGGCATGATCGGCGCCATAATGTTGAAGCCGTCGGCCCCGTAGTTTTCGAAGCGCTCTTCCATGACATCGGCGATCTGCGTCGGCGTGCCTACAACTTGCCAATGCCCGCGCGCGCCGGCGATGCGCAGATAGAGCTGGCGAATGGTCAGGTTTTCGCGGCGGGCGAGATCCAGCACCAGTTCCTGGCGGCTCTTGCCGGCATTGGTGGTTGGCGGCTCGGGCGGCACGGGGCCGTCAAGGGGATAGGAACTCAGGTCGACGCCGGTCAATTGCGAGAGAAGGTTGAGGCCGACTTCCGGCTGGATGAGGTCCTGCAGGGCCTGGAATTTGTCCTCGGCCTCCGCCTCGCTGCGCCCGACCACGGGGAAAATGCCCGGCAGAATCTTCAGGTCGTCCGGCGTACGGCCATACTTGCCGAGGCGGCCCTTGACGTCGGCATAAAAGGCCTTTGCCTCGTCAAGGGTGATCTGCGCGGCGAAGATCGCTTCGGCGGTACGTGCGGCCAGTTCCTTGCCCGGTTCGGAGGCCCCGGCCTGCACGACGACCGGACGTCCCTGCGGCGATCGCGGAATGTTCAGCGGTCCGCGCACCTTGAAATGGCGGCCCTTGTGGTCGAGGCGGTGCAGCTTTTCCGGATCGAAATAGCGGCCGCTGTCGCGATCCCGGAGGAAAGCATCGTCCTCCCAGCTGTCCCATAGGCCGAGCACGACATCGGCGAATTCCTCCGCCCGGTCGTAGCGGTCCGCATGCAGGACCTGGGCGTCGTGGCCGAAGTTGAAGGCAGCGTCCGGATCGGAAGAGGTCACGAGATTCCAGCCGGCGCGGCCGCCGCTCAAGCGGTCGAGCGAGCCGAACTGGCGCGCAAGGTTGAAAGGATCGGAAAAGCTCGTCGAGGCCGTGGCGATCAGGCCGATATTGCGGGTGACGCTGGCAAGCGCCGACAGCAGCGTGATCGGTTCGAACGGATAGACGCCGCTATGCGCCTTCCGGCTCGCGGCATTGAGGTCCTTCAGCCGGGCGGCGACGCCATCGGCAAAGAAGATGGTGTCGAACTTGGCGGATTCGGCGAGTTTCGCGAGTTCGAGATAGTTCTCGAACTCGGTGCCAACCGACGCCTCCGGATGCCGCCAGGCCGCGACATGATGACCGGTGAAAAGCAGGAAGGCTCCAAGCTTGATCTGGTCCTTGCGTCTTGCCATGAGATGTCCTTTCAGCGGTACATGGCCGGAATGGGGAGCTCGCCGGTGAGCAGCCATGTGCCGATCGTGCGCTTCTTGTATTCGGCGGGATTGTGGAGCGTGTGGGTGCGCACATTGCGCCAGAAACGATCGAAGCCGTTGGCCGTGGTCGCCGAGCGCGCGCCCATGACCTCGAAGATCTCGCTGGAGACGGCAAGCCCGATCTCGCCAGCATAGACATTGGCCGTGGCGATATCGATGGCGGCCGCCCCGCGATCCTCATGTTTCAGGCCCGGTCCCTGATTGAAGACTTCGTCCAGGCTGCGCGCCGCCCTGTCGGCAAGCTCGGCCGCCGCCAGCGTGCGGATATAAAGGTCGCCATACTGCCGCTTGATCCAGGGATCGTCCGCGTGCCTGTCGACGCCGGAATAGATCCAGGGCCGCGACGATGTCGTCGTGTAATCCCGGCCCTCTTCCAGCGCGCCTTGCGCGCTGCCGACGAAGACGTTGAGCAGCACGCTTTGCTGCAGCAGAGACGTCAACGATGTGTAGGGGGTGAGGGGGACCGCCGGAGAGCCGATGAGTTCGTCGTCCCGAATTTCAAGATCGTGAAAGCTGACGGTGCCGCTCCCGGTCTGGCGCTGGCCGATCCCGTCCCAGTCATCCTCGATGACGATACCCTGGCGGTTGGCCGGCACGGCTGCGGAAAACCGCTCCCCTTCGGCATTTTCGAAGGAAATCTGGATGTAGTCGGCCACATGCGAACCGGAGGAAAATGGACGCCACCCGTTGACAAGCCAGCCATTGTCGACCTTCCGTCCCGACGATGTCTTTGACATCGCATTGCCGGAGTTGCCCCAGACGAGGTTGCCGGCGGCGGAAGCCCGCAGCAATCGTTCCCTCTGAACGTCCGAACCGCGAAAGAGCACGAGGTTCAGCGGCAGGTGGTGATAGCCGAAGAGATGCGCGAGCGACCCGTCGGTGCGGGCGAACTCGCGCACGACCCGCAGGATGGAGAGCCAGGAGGCGCCCCGGCCGCCATAGCGCGTGGGGATCTGTGCGGAGGGCAATCCGCTCTCTTTCAACAGGCGGATCTGGTCGATCGGCCTGCCGCCTGCCTTGTCGCGCGCCACTGCGTCCCGATGGAACGCCTGTCTGAGTTCGATGGCTTTGGCAACGAACGGATCGGATGTGTCTGAATTGAAAGACATGCCTGCTCCACGCCTATGGATTCGAGCGGCACTTGGCCGCTTCAGGCACGAAGGGTTCGGTGATAACAGGCCCAAGTCCAGCAATATCTATTTGATCCGGCAGGAAGAAATTCTTTTCGGCACAGGGATCGGGATTGCTGGGCCATGACGGTTCTCGATCATTCGATGCCTGCCGGGAAGAAACGTTCTCCGCGCGGCCAAGGCCATGGCGCGATGACAATTCGAAGCGTCGGCAGTAAATAGAATATAATTTCTATAGATTATATTATTTAATGGATAGCCTTCTTCCCGCAGCGACGACGGAGAAGACGATGACGGGCAGACGACGGCAATTGAAGCTTGGGGCTTTCCTCTATCCTACCGGCCATCACATTGCCGCGTGGCGGCACCCTTTGACGCAGGCCGATGCCGGTTCCAACTTTTCCCATTATGTCGAGCTGGCGCAAATCGCCGAAGCTGCGAAGTTTGATCTGATCTTCATGGCCGACGGCGTCGGCACGCGCGGCGCGGATACCGAGGCGTTGCATCGCACCGCCCTTCGGTATGTCGCGCAATTCGAGCCGATCACACTGCTGTCGGCACTGGCGGCAGTGACGAAGCGCATCGGTTTCGTCGCCACCGCCTCGACATCGTTCAACGAGCCCTATCACATCGCCCGCAAATTCGCCTCTCTCGATCATATCAGCGGCGGCCGGGCCGGATGGAACCTCGTGACCTCCTCCAGCGATCACGAGGCGCATAATTTCGGCAGGGACGAGCATTATGCCCATGCCGAGCGCTATGACCGCGCCGAAGAGTTTGCCGATGTGGTGCTTGGTCTCTGGGATACCTGGGAGGAGGATGCTTTCCCTCGCGACAAGCAGAGCGGCGTCTACTACGATCCGGACAAGCAGCACATCCTCAATCACAAGGGAAAGCATTTCAAGGTCCGCGGGCCGTTGAATGTGGCGCGTGCGCCCCAAGGCCACCCTGTCCTGGTGCAGGCGGGTTCCTCCGAACCGGGCAGGGAGCTTGCCGCCCGCACCGCCGAGGTCGTCTTCACGGCTCACCAGACCATCGAGGACGCCCGGACCTTCTACGCGGATCTCAAGGGTCGCCTTCAGAAATACGGCCGAAATCACGACGACCTCAAGATAATGCCCGGCATCTTCCCTGTCGTCGGCAGAACGCGCGAGGAAGCACAGCGAAAGTTCGCCGAAATCCAGGACCTCATCCATCCGGCGGTCGGCCTCTCGATGCTGAGCGGCATGTCGGGCGGCGTCGACCTGTCGCAATATCCGCTCGACGGTCCCGTTCCGGATCTGCCGGAAACCAATGGCAGCAAGAGCCGGCAGAGACTGCTGCTTGAGCTTGCGCGGCGCGAAAATCTGTCGATCCGGCAGCTCTATCTGCGGATTGCCGGCGCGCGGGGTCACTGGCAGATCGTCGGCACCCCGACCGAGATCGCCGATCGGATGGAGGAATGGTTCAAGACGGGCGCGGCCGATGGCTTCAATGTCATGCCGCCGCAGCTGCCGACCGGCCTCTATGATTTTGTCGAGCATGTGCTGCCGGAGTTGCGTCGCCGTGGCCTTTTCCGGAGCAATTACGAGGGCACGACGCTTCGCGAAAATCTCGGATTGAAGGTGCCGCAGCATCCGGCCCGACGACCCGTCGCGGCGGAGTAGCAAAGCCATGGGCAACTCCCTGCATCTGCAGATCAGCCACGTCAGCCGCCAGTTCAAGGTCAACGGCGAGATCCTGACCGCTCTCGACGATGTGAGCCTCGATATCGCCGAAGGCGAATTCGTGACCATCGTCGGCGCCAGCGGCTGCGGGAAATCGACCTTGCTGCGGCTGGGTGCCGGTCTCGACACCCCCACGTCGGGTTTCGTCGGCCATGCCGGGCGGCCGGTCACCGAACCCAGTCTCGAACGCGGCATCGTTTTTCAGGAGCCGCGGCTTTTCCCTTGGCTGACGGTCGGCCGCAACATCGCGCTCGGCCTGGAAAACTCCGGCCTGCCGAAAGCCGAGAAAAGGAAGCTCGTCGAATCCCATCTCGAACTTGTCGGGCTCTCCGGTTTTGCCGGGGCCCATCCGCACCAGCTTTCCGGGGGCATGGCGCAACGCGCCGGCATCGCAAGGGGTCTGGTCAATCGACCGAACGTTCTCTTCCTCGACGAGCCCTTCGGTGCGCTGGACGCCATCACCAAGGCCAGGTTGCAGGACGAATTGCAGACGATCTGGGCGAAGGAGCGCATCACCATGGTTCTGGTGACGCATGATGTCGAGGAGGCGGTCTATCTCGGTGACCGTGTCGTCGTCATGTCACCCCGGCCGGGCCGCATCCGCGACATCATCCCGGTGGAGTTGCCGCGCCCGCGCGCTCGAACCTCTCCGCGGCTGGTCGAAATCCGCAATCGCGTGCTCGAAAGCCTCAATGAGACCACGCCGGAGTCTCGTCCGGCACCCGTCAGGGGAGGCCACCCGGCTAAAACCCGGCCAGCCGTCCTCGCCGCAGAATAGAAAACGGAGCAATAGATGAAACTGCCAGATATTTCGCGCCTGGTCGCCGGAGCCGCCATCGCCCTGACCCTGTTTTCGGCTTCCGCCAGGGCTGAGGATTCACTCGTCATTCATGTCGGCTACGCGGCGATCGGCGTCGACAATCGCCCCTATTCCGAGGGTACGTCCGCCGCAACGGCACGGGCAGGCGAATTTCTCGAAAAGGAATTTGCCGGCGATCCGAACGTCAAGATCGAATGGACCTTCTTCAAGGGCGCCGGCCCGGCCGTGAACGAGGGCTTTGCCAATGACCAGCTCGATTTCGCCTATCAGGGCGATCTTCCCGCGCTGATAGGCCGGGCAACGGGCCTGAAGACGAAATTTCTGCTGGCGAGCGGTGCACGCAAGCCGCTCTATCTCGCCGTTGCCAAGGGCTCTGGCATCAAGACGATCGAAGACCTGAAGGGGCGCAAGATCGCGCTGCAGCGCGGCACCAACGGTCACCTGGCGGCCATCAAGGTGCTGGAGGCGCACGGGCTGACCGAGCGGGACATCCAGGTGGTCAACCTCGACAGCGCCGGCACGGTCGCGGCGCTCACCAGCAGGGACATCGACGCCGCCTTCGGCGACACGCAGCTGATCAATCTGGCTGCCAAGGACAGCGCCGACATTATCTACACGACGAAGGGTGACGATCCGCGTTTCGGCCGCAACGCGGGGATCATCGCCCGCGAGGCCTTCATCGACGCCCATCCCGAAATCACGCAGCGCGTCGTGGATGCCTTCGTCAAGGCGGCGCAATGGTCGTCGGAGGAAGCGAACCGTGCGGCGCTGTTCGAGCTGTGGCACAAGTCCGGAACGCCCGTTCCGATCCTCGAGGAGTATTTCCGCAACGATACGCTGGCCTATCGCAACTCGCCGCTGATCGATGATCTGTTGGTCTCGCAGTACAAGGAGCAGGCGGTCAAGAGCAAGGAATATGGCCTGATCCGCCGCGACGTCGATCTGAATGGCTGGTTCGAGTCGAAATACCTCGACAAGGCGCTGGAAAAGCTCGGCCTGACCAAATTCTGGCAGCCCTATGGAGCCGACGGAAAGCCGGCTGCTTCCTGAATGGGGGCGGTCGAGCGAAGGAGGCTTGCGTGAGCGCTATTGTCGAGATCGCCGGTCGTGCCGGCACAGGGCTTCCTCCTGCGAAGGCGCGGCGGCTGGCCCCGCTTGCGACGGGCCTGATCTTTCCTCTGGCTCTGCTCGGCCTCTGGTGGATTACCTCCGCCAGAGGCTGGCTGCCCGAACAGATTCTGCCGGCGCCGGCCTACGTCTATCAGACCGGCCGCGACATGATCCTGAGCGGCGAGCTTCTCTATCATACCGGGGTCAGCCTGGGCCGTGTCCTCGTCGGTTTTACGATCGGTGCCGGATTGGGACTTGTTCTTGGGATCGCCATGGGGCTTTCCGAAACGGTCGAGGATTATGTTAAGCCGCTGTTTCTCGCCTTTGCGCAGATCCCGACGCTCGGATGGATCCCGCTCTTGATGCTGCTGGTCGGCATCGAAGAGACGCTGAAGATCATCATCATCGCCAAGGGTGCCATCGTGCCGATGACGATGAATACCTTGACCGGGATTCGCGGCGTCTCCCCGAAATATATCGAGGTCGGCAGGGCGCTGCGCTTCAGTCGCTGGCAGATGCTGCGGCTGGTCGTGCTGCCGGGAGCCGTTCCCTCGATATTCACCGGCATCCGCTATGGTCTCACCCATTCCTGGACCTCGCTTGTCGGCGTCGAATTGCTCGCCTCGTCCGAAGGGCTTGGCTATCTGCTGGTCTGGGGTCGGCAGATGTTCTGGCTGGATACCGTCATCGTCGCGATGATCGCCATCGGGCTGGTCGGCCTCATCATGGACAAGGGGCTGGATCGCACCGAATTGCTGATCCAGCGCTGGAAGCGGCAGGAGCGTTGACGATGGCGAGAGCGAGCCGTTTCGTCCGTTTCCGGCGCGGCATTACCTTGCCGATCCTCCTGTTTATCGCCTGGGAGGTCTCGAGCCGGACCGGCCTGGTCGATGCACGCTTCCTGCCGCCTCTGGAAGATGTCGCCGCCACCGCCAAGCGTGAGCTGATCGACAACGATCTCATCGGCGAACTGGGCTTCAGCCTGATGCGAAACATCGCCGGCTTTCTCATCGGATGCGTATTCGGTGTCGGTTTTGCGAGCCTGCTCGCCCTGTCGCGGATTGCCGACCGGCTGATCATGCCGACGTTCAACGGCCTGAAGCAGATATCCCTCCTTGCCTGGATACCGCTGATTTCCGTCTGGTTCGGCTTTGGCGAGCAGGCGAAAATCGTCTTTGTCGCTCTCGCGGCCTTCATCCCCATCGTTCTCAACACCTATGACGGCATGCGCGAGGCTCCCGCCGAGCTTCTGGAGGTCGCAAGGGCATTGAAGTTCAACGCGCGCCAGAAGGCGTTGCGAATCTACATACCGGCGGCAATGCCGTCGATCGCGACCGGCGTGCATCTGGGCTTGATCTATGCGTGGCTTGCAACGGTCGGCGCGGAATATTTCCTGGCGGTCGGTCCCGGCGTCGGCGGCCTCGTCATTGCCGGACGCGAGCGGTTCGACATGGCGCTGGTCATGGTCGGCGTTCTTGTCCTCGGCCTCGTCGGCTTCACTCTCAATCGTCTTGCCTATGCGTTGGAGGCTCACCTGCTGCGCTGGCGGCCGAGGCAGATCATGTAAACGCGCAACAACAGCCTCGACGAAACAGCACGCGTTCCGCGGGCGTATCGGCGCCAGAAAACATCAACCAGGGACACAATTCCATGACCCACCAGACGACCATTCTACCGGATGCTTCCCAGCCCGCCGTCATTGATCGCATCGAAAGTTATTTTCCGGAGCTCGTGGCTCTTCGCCACGATCTGCATGCCCATCCGGAGATCGGGTTTGAGGAGGTGCGGACCTCGGCGATCGTTGCCGAACAGCTCGAGTCCTGGGGCATCGAAGTGCATCGCGGCATCGGCAAGACCGGCGTCGTCGGGCGCCTTGTCGGCCGTCAACCGGGCAACCGCTCGATCGGCCTGCGCGCCGACATGGACGCCTTGCCCATGCCGGAGGAAACCGGCTTGCCCTATGCGTCGGTCTATCCCGGCCGGTTCCATGGCTGCGGACACGATGTTCATACGACCATTCTGCTCGGGACTGCACGGTATCTTGCCGAAACACGGGATTTTGCCGGGACCGTCATCTTCATCTTCCAGCCGGCCGAGGAAGGGCTGGGCGGCGCCCGCGCCATGATTGCCGACGGTCTGTTCGAGCGTTTCCCCGTCGATGAGATCTACGGGCTTCACAACGCGACCCATCTGCCTCCCAACCATCTGCATGTATCCCCCGGGACCGTGCTCGCCGGGGCTGACTTCTTCGACGTGACTTTCCGTGGAAAAGGCGCGCACGGCGCTCACCCGGACGTCGCGCGCGATCCGATCCCGGCGATTACCGAATTCGTCCAGGCTTTGCAGACGATCGTCAGCCGGAACGTGCCGCCGACGGAACCTGCCGTTCTTTCGGTCACCAAGATTTCCAGCGGTTCGGCCTATAATGTCATCCCGGAGACTGCGTCGGTCGGCGGCACGATCCGCGCCTTCTCGGATGATATCAGGGAACTCATTCGCGGCCGGCTCCGGACGATTGCCCATAATATTGCGGCCGCGCACGAGCTGCAGGCCGAGATCGATCTCAGGGACATCTTCTCCGTTTTGACCAACCATCCGGAGCATGTCGATATCGTCGCCGAAATCGGGCGGGATGTTCTGGGGCCGTCGCAGGTTTCGACCTTTTCGAAGCGGGCCATGGGCAGCGAAGATTTTGCCGATTTTCTGCTGCACGCGCCCGGTGCCTTCTTCACGCTTGGCCATTCCGGCACCGTTCCGGCTCATAATCCCGGCTTTATCGTGGATGACGCTATCCTGCCCGTCGGCGCGACCCTGTTTGCCCGCCTTGTCGAAAGCCGGCTGAAGGCCGCCTGATTTCCAGCCGATCCATTCCGTAGGTTCAAACACACAAGAGGATTGCGATGCATCTCTCCAGGCGCGAAGCGCTTTTGCTCGGTACCGCACTTGCCGCAAGTGCCGTTCTGCCCACACGTTCCACCTTCGCCCAGACGGCGACGCCGAAGAAAGGCGGAACACTGACATCCATCTCCGTCGGCGAGCCGACGACGCTGGTGCCGCTGCTGGATTCGAACACGCGGACGCGGGCGATTTCCACGAAGATCCTCGAGGGCCTGGTGCGCTTCGACGAGAGTTTCAACCCGCAGCCGGTCCTTGCCGAATCCTGGTCGGTCTCTCCGGATGGCCTCCGCTACACGTTCAACCTGCGCAAGGGCGTCAAGTGGCATGATGGTCAGGATTTGACCGCGGCCGATGTTCGCTTCTCGCTGCTTGCCTTCAAGCGTGTCGGTCCGCGCGGGCGAATAACCTTTGCCAATGTCGCCGACGTCGAAACGCCGGACGCTCATACGGCAATCGTCATCCTGTCCAAACCGACACCTTTCCTGCTGCGGGCTTTGACCGGCGGGGAAACACCGATCCTCGCCGCACACACCTATCCGACGGACGATTACGCCAGCAGCCGTAACGGGACGAACCCGATCGGCACGGGTCCCTTCGTTTTCGAGGAATGGAAGCGGGGAAGCCATGTGTCGTTGAAGCGCAATCCCGACTACTGGCAGGTCGGCCTTCCTTATCTTGATGGCGTCGTGGCCCGCTTCGTCGGCGATGCTGCCGCCGCCTCGATCGCCATCGAGACAGGCGAAGCGCATCTGTCGACCGACATCTCGCTAAACGACATCGACCGGCTGAAGCAGAATCCGCAGCTTGCCGTGGACATTTTCACCGACGCCTATCTCAACAATACGCAGGTCTTCGAATTCAATCTTGAAAATCCCATACTCGCCAAGAAGGAGGTGCGGCACGCGCTGGCCCATGCCATCGACCGCGATCTCATTATCGAGACGGTCTTTCTGGGAACGGCCAAGCCCGCCGCCTCCACCATTCCGGCGATATTCTCTGCCTACAATGACGAGGCGCCGTTCCAGTATCCGTTCGATCTCGCGAAAGCGGGGCAGCTTCTCGATGCCGCGGGCCACAAGAAGGGTGACGATGGCGTGCGGTTCAGCCTCCGCCTCGCCTTCATTCCCGGCGAGACCTTCAAGAAAACGTCGGAGGTTCTTCGCTCCTCGTTCGGCAAGCTTGGCGTCAAGGTCGAGATTCTCGATGGGGATCTGGCGACCTATATCAAGCGCGTTTACTCGGAGCGCGGCTTTGACATCAACCTCAACGGCATCAGCCGGCTGTTCGACCCTACGGCCGGCGTCCAGCGGCTTTACTGGTCTGACGGTATCAAGAATATCGCGCCCTACGTGAATGCCGCCCACTACAACAATCCGGATGTCGACAATCTCTTCCGTGCCGCTGCCGTCGAGCAGGACGACGCCAAGCGCGCCGGTTATTTCAAGCAGATTCAGGCGATAGTCGGCGACGATCTGCCCAATATCGCCGTTGTCGCATTGCCGACCGTCATAGCGCGGTCGGCTGCGGCGAAAGCACTGGTGACGACGGTCGATGTGGCATCCGGCGATTTTGCGGAGAGTTGGCTCGACGTCTGAGCGATGCAATGCGTGGCCCGATCTCGATCGGGCCACGCGATGGCTGCGCATGACTATGGCGCGGTGTCTTCATCTCGCATCGGCGGAGATGTCTGTCTGACGAAACAGGGTTTTGGACCCGCAACGGCTCAGTGAGTAGCCACGGTCCAGAAATAGTAGGCAAGCGGAATGGCAAGAAGGTACATGCCGATAGACACCTGCTTTGCTTCCCCCGACAGCACCTTGACGATGACGTAGAACAGCAGTCCTCCGGCGATGCCGGTGCCGAAGCTGTTGGAGACCAGGGTCAGCAGAACCATCATCAAGGCGGAAAGGCCGTCAGAGAAATTCTCCAGATCGACCCGCTTCAGGGCACTGAACATCGACATGCCGACGAGGATCAGGGCCGGCGCGGTCGCCGCGGCCGGGATCATCAGCGCGATCGGCGTAAAGAGCAGGGTGAGCGCAAACAGGGCCGCGGTCGCAAGCGAGGCGAAACCGGTACGGCCACCGGCTTCCGCGCCGGTGGCGGACTCGACGAGGGCCGTTGCGGAGGGGATGCCGAGCAGCGGGCTGATCGTCGCGGCAATCGAGTCGACGAGGAACGGCTTTCCCAGGTCCTTCATGTTACCCTCTTCATCGACCAGACCGGCCTTCGCGCCGACGGCAAGCGTCGTGCCGAGCGTCGAGAAGAATTCTGAAGCGAAGAAGGCAAAGAGGTAGGGGAAATACTGTATTTTCAGGGCGCCGAGGAAATCGAGCTGAAGACCGGTTTCCGCAATGCCGTGCGGTGCGCCGAACAGCGTCTCCGGCACCTTGGTAATTCCAAGCGGAATGCCGAGCAGCGTGCTGCCGAGAATGGCCCACAGGATCGGTCCGGGTACTTTACGGCCGCGCAGAAACACCGCCAGGAAAATGCCGAAAATGGCGACGATTGCCTGCGAGGAGTTGATCGAACCGAGCATGAGCGCGTGGCTGCGGGCATTGACGTCGACCAGGCCGGCATTCTTGAAGCCGAGAAGCGCTATGAACAATCCGATAGCGGCCCCCAGGCCGAGCTTGATCTGCGCCGGAACCATGCGGGCGATGACCTGTCGCACGCCCAATACCGTCAATAGAACGAAGATGACGCTCGACCAGAAGGAAATGGCGAGACCGGTCTGCCAGGGGATGTGCTCCACAGCCGCCATTGTCGGACCCACCAGAACCGATCCCCCGATGCCCGGGCCGACCACGAAGGGCATGTTGGCATAGAGCGCCATGAACAGGGTTGCGCCGATGATGACCAGAATGGTTGCCGTCGTCGCGGTGGCGCGGTCGATGCCTCCTGCCGAAAGCAGGGACGGGATCACGACGAGAAGATATGCAGACGCAAGGAAGGAGGTGATGCCGGCAATGATCTCCGTCTTCGTATCGGTATTGCGTTCGCGCATGCGAAAATAGGTCTTCCACCGCGCTTCAGACGCGTCGCCCGGCTGCCCGACATTCATATTTGTGGCCATTGCATCTATCTCCTAAATCGGCAAACGCTGCCGCGCGGCGAGTGACATTAGTTTTGGCTTGCAGCCAGAAGCGGTCTGATTTCCTGGGTCGTGCCGTCGGTCAGTCCGAGATCGGTGACGTGCGGGCCGGGATTGCATGCAAGGCTGGCTCCGACGACTGCCTTGAACGTGCGAACCGGAGGCATCCAGTCGGCGATCGCATCGGCCGCCGCGCGCAACCTGGCGAAATCGTCGGCGACCTCGTGTGCCGGAGCGTCCGAAAGCAACCCGCAGACGGGCAGGGCCAGCACCGCCGTGACCTCGCCGTCGGCTGCTGTCGCCATGCCGCCGCCTGCGTCGATGACGGCGTTGGCTGCGGCGGCCATGTCTTCCGGATCGCGACCGAAGACGGTCAGGTTGTGGCTGTCATGCGATATCGTCGTCGCCAAGGCACCGCGCCAATGGCCCCAGTCTTCCAGGATGCCGATGACCGGCGAGGGGTCTTTTCTGCCGTGGCGGTGGATGACTGCCATTAAAAGCATGTTGTCGGGCAGGACGAGCTTGTCGTCCTCGACCTTGACGGTCGCTTCTCCCCATTTCGTGAAGCGGGGGCTGACGACGGTATTGACGCGCGCCTTGGCCATGCCCGGTATTTCGATGCTAAAGTCGGCCGCAGAGAGCTTTCCAAGCTTTACGGTGTCGCGGTACGCATCCGTGGAGACGCGATCGGTGGTTCCGACGAGACTGCCGTCTCTGGCAACCTCGGCTCCCGAGGCATAGACACGGTCGACCACGATCTTGTCGAGATCGGACAGGATGACGATATCGGCGCGGCGGCCGGGCGCGATCAGCCCGAGATCGTAGCGGTTCAGCCACATGGCGGCGTTGAGCGTGGCGGCCCGAATGGCGTCGACCGGGTTCATGCCATAACCGATAAGACGCCGGAGAACGGACGACATCGCTCCATCGCGCACAAGGTCGTCGGGAAAGACGTCGTCGGTGCAGATCGTCAGTGTTTGCGGCAGATGCGGCAGTGTCTTCAGCGTCTCGATCACGCCGGGCAGGACATAGTCGTGGGAGCCGCGAAGCTCGACGGTGAGGCCGGCCCGTAATTTCGCGAGCAGGTCTTCGCCTGAGGTGATCTCGTGATCCGATTGAATCCCGGCAGAGGCAAAAGCCTGCAATTCCGCGCCTTCAAGGCCGCGGGCGTGGCCGCAGACACGCTTGCCGCTGGCAAGTCCGGCTTCGACGATGCCGCGCATCGGCTCGCTTCGCTCAAGCACACCGCGCATGTTCATCACTTCGGCAACGCCGGCAATCTCCGGCCAGCTCAGCATGGTCGTCATCTCGCCAGCCCTGAATTCCGCGCCGGCGAGTTCAAGGCCGGGCGCCGAAGGCACGCAGGAGGGGGCCAGGGTCAGAAAGCGCAGCGGCAGGCTTCGGGTTTCTTCCAGCGCCCACCGAATGCCGTCGAGGCCGGCGACGTTGCCGATTTCATGCGGATCCCAGCAGACTGTTGTCGTTCCCTGGGGGACGGCGGTTTCCGCATACCGTCTCGGCGTCACCATCGAGCTTTCGACGTGCATATGCGTGTCGATAAATCCGGGAGCGATGAAGCGCCCCGTGGCATCGATCGTCTCTCTGGCATCCGTCCTGCCTGCCGGCGCATGCACGCTGGCTATCAGGGGGCCGACAAGGCCGATATCGGCCGCTCTCATCTCCGAGGTCGCGACATCGACAAGCGTTCCGCCGACGATGAGCACATCGAACGGTTCGAGGCCGCGCGCGGCCCGGACGGCACGATCGCGCAGTTCGGAGGAGTTGAGATCATGGGGTTCATTCGGCATGTAAGCCTCCCTTAGCGAGAGCCGATGGGCGCGCGGTTGATTGCCTCACAACGAGGTCTGTCGGGAAAATTCTGCTGGTGTCGGATTCGCCGACCACGAAGGAGAGCGCATGGTTTGCCACCGATTCGAGATCCTGCCGGACGGTGGTCAGAGGAGGCGAGACGATTTGCGCCCACATCAGATCGTCGAAACCGGTGAGCGATATGTCTGCCGGTATGCTGAAACCCCTGTTTTGGGCAGCAATGGCAAAGCCGACGGCGAGGGCGTCGTAGGCGGCTGCGCAGGCCGTGAAGCGATGGAGATCGAGCTCGCGGCCGAGGATGCCGCCTGCTTCGAAGGTTGCGTCGCTGTATTTCAAGGCCGGCTCGATCCCGGCCGGCCGGAAGACCTCGCACATGCCTTCGACGCGCTCGCGCGCCACCTGCGAATTCTCCGGGCCGGCGAGGACAAGAAGCCTGTCGTGACCAAGCTCGATCAGATGACGCGCGATCATGCGCCCGCCCTCGCGATGGTCGCTGGCTGCAATGTTGCCGGCGGTGACGGCGCTGTCGATGACGGCAACCGGGACTGAGACGCTCTCCGGCGCAATCGTCGTGCCGCGCGTCGGTATGACGATCAGGGCATCGACGCCGCGGGCGATCATGTTTCGGATTTCGAAATCCTGCTGTTGGGGATCGCTCTGGCTGTCGCCGATCAGGACCGCAAGACCCCGCTGCTTGGCCGCGCGCTCGATGGCCTGGGCAAAGGCAGGAAACAACGGCTGTCCGATGTTCGGGACCAGCAGCCCGACGGTATTGCTTTTGCCCGTGCGCAGGGCGCGCGCCGTATGATCCGGCACATAGCCCAGTATATCCGCTTCCCGGCGAATCTGCGCGGCCAGGGTCGACGACACCCGCCCCTTGCCGCGCAGGGCATTGGAAACGGTTGCGGTGGACACACCCAGCTTGTCTGCAATTTCACGAATGGAAGAAGGGCGTGCCTGGCTCATTAGACGATGCGCTCGGATTGGATTGATTAATCGATTAATCAAAATTGCGCACTTTTGCAAGCGGATCTTTTCGGTTCCGCAAACAAGGGCGCGGCCGTTGCGATACCGCCGGCCGCCTTGTTTACCCATCAGCGATGAGAAGAGACGGGAGCGCCATAAGCCAGCATGACAGCTATGTTGTTCAGACCAGCAGGACCGTCAGCGAGCGCACGCCCTGGGCACCGTGGATCAAAACGCCTTCGATATCGGCAGTTGCCGAAGGGCCGGTGTGGAAACTGGCATAGCGGTGATGCCTGAATTCCTCCCGCAGGTAGGCATCCTGAACGGTCGGGACGATATCGGATGGCGACAGCAGGACGATAAGATGTTGGGCGAGATAGGCGATCGCGTTGCACAGGAGCTTCTCATCCGCCAAAAGCACCGAGCCGGTCTCGGCTATGCCGAAGCTCGCGCGAACGATGGCGACATCGACATCGGCAAGATCGCGCGGGTGAGCGACGCTCGCGAGATCGCGGTTGCCGAGAAATTCCGGAACCGCCGACGCGATGACCGCCGCGCCGGGAAATTTGTCGCCGAGAACGGAGGCGATATCGGTCCGTCCGTCGCTAAGGCCGCCCATCGCCTCGAGGTTTTTCAGGAAGACGGCGACAAGATCGCCGCTCTCCGCAAGCGGAAAGTGCGGCAGTTCGGGAAGCGGGTGGTCGCCTTGCGGCCGGTTCGTACGCACCGCCGTCAGGATGGCGTCTCGTGCACTCATTCTCCCTCCTCCTTGCCGCCGTCGGTCCGTTTGAACCATTGGTGGAAGGTCTCCTTCGGCGCATCGGGCATATCACGGCCGCGTGCCGTCCAGCTGTTGAGCGGATTGGCGAGTGCGAAGTTGGGGAGCGTCCGGAGCGCCGAGTCGGCCGTCGCAATCGCGGTTCGATAGAGCTGCGGATGCGACAGGACCGTACCTGCCGCCTTCATCAGCGCCTGCTTGGTCCAGCCGATATCGTGGCTTTCGGAAAGCGCTTTGCGCCAGGCGAAGATCTGCTCGTGAATATTGATCTTGACCGGACAGACATTGCTGCAGGATCCATTCAGCGTCGATGCGAAGGGAAGTGTCGAGTAGCGCTTCCGATCGAAGGTCGGGTCGAGAATGAGGCCGATCGGTCCCGAATAGGTGGCCCCATAGGAGAGCCCGCCCGAGCGGCGATAGACCGGACAGGTGTTCATGCAGGCGCCGCAGCGGATGCATTTCAGGCTTTGCCAGAATTCCGGCTCGGCGAGCCGCGCCGAGCGGCCGTTGTCGACCAGTACGATATGCATCTCGCCGCCCTCGCGCGGGGCACGGAAATGCGACGTGTACTGCGTCATCGGCGATCCGAGGGCGGAGCGCGAAAGAAGCCGGATGAAGACGCCGAGATCGGCAATGCGCGGGATCAGCTTTTCGATGCCGATCGAGGCGATATGGAGCGGCGGCACGTTTGACGACAGGTCGGCATTTCCCTCGTTGGTGCAGACCACGAAGCTGCCGGTTTCGGCGACGGCGAAGTTGGCACCGGTCATGCCCGCATCGGCTTCAAGGATGAGGGGCCGGGTCTTCTCGCGCTGTTGCTCGGCCAGGTAATGGACATCGTCGTTGCCGGCATCCGTGCCCAGTGTTCTTGCGAACACGTCGGCGACATCGGTCCGCAGCTTATGCACGGCAGGCACGACGATATGGCTCGGCGCCTCGTCGTCGAGCTGCTGGATGCGCTCGCCCAGATCGGTTTCGATCACTTCGATGCCGACCCCCGCCATATAGTGCCGGAACCCGGTTTCCTCGGTGAGCATCGATTTCGACTTTATGAGCCGCTTGGCGCCGTGATCGGAGAGAATGCCATGGACGATGCGGTTATGCTCGGCGCCATCCTGGGCCCAATGGACATGGACGCCATTGGCCAGCGCCTGGGCTTCGAATTGCTCAAGATAGTCGCCGAGATGAGAAAGCGTGTGCTGCTTGATGGAAGAGGCGAGGTCGCGAAGCTCCTCCCATTCCGGGATGGCACTCATCTGCCTGTCGCGCTTCTGGCGTAGATCCCACAGCCGCTCGTCATGCATCTTCTCATGCCGCTCGGCGTTGATGAAGCGCTGCGCTGCTTCGTCATGGTCGACAGGATGCCGGTGGCTCGGTCTGGCGCCGCGCGGCTGTATTTCCGGCGGCGCTCGCAGCGGTCGGGAGGAGGCTTCTCCATGATTCAGCCGGCTGCCGTCCGGCCCTCTTGCACCATCATCCTCATTGGCGTGCAGTTCCTCGTGAAGAAGTGCCGGAAGTCCATCCTTCCCGCGGCGGGATTCGATCGGCGTGCTCATACCGGGTCTCCGTTCAGCACCTGAGCGATATGACGGAACTTCAGCGGCAGGCCGAGCCGTCCGGCGCAGCCCTTCTGATGCAGCATGCACGAGCTGTCGGCCGAGACCACGTATTCGGCGCCGGCCGCCGTATGGTCGCGGACCTTGTCCTGCCCCATCTTCACCGAGACCGCGGGTTCGAACACGCTGAACGTGCCGCCGAAACCGCAGCATTCGTCCGGACGGGCCTTTTCGACGAGTTCGACGCCTTTGACGAGCCGCAGCAGATCGAGCGGTTTGGAATAATGCACGGTGTCCCGACGCTCCGACATGCTGGCGTGGAAGATGCCCCGAAGCGCATTGCAATTGTTGTGATAGCTCACCTTGTGCGGGAACTCGGCCCAGGGGAGGGCATCGACCTTGAGGATATCGTGCAGGAACTCCACGAGGTCATAGGTCCGCTCGCGCACCTGACGCGTTTCCTCGGTCTGCTCCGCGGCGGTCATATGACATCGTATCTGATGGGTGCAACTGCCTGAGGGCACGACGATATAATCGTAGCCGGCGAAATTGCGCACGAACAGTTCCTCGGTTGCCTTCGCTTCGGCATGACAGCCGGAATTGACCATGGGCTGACCGCAGCAGGTCTGGTCGAACGGGTATTCCGGATCGATGCCGAAACGTCGCAAAAGCCTGAGCGTGGCGATGCCGACCTCGGGTTCGAAAGCATCCATGTAGCAAGGGACGAAAAGAGCGACACGCATGACAAACACCTCAATGCAGGAGGTTGACCGTTGCGAGCTCGACCACCTCGTCGCCACGCCCGGAGAGGATGGCGCGCAGCATGTAGAGGCTGAAGCCCTTCGCTTGCGCCGCCTGGATGCGCGGCGGCACGGAAAGCTCGTGCCGTGCCGTCACGACGTCGACAAGCGCCGGTCCGTCATGGGCGAGCGCCTCGATGAGGGCCGGCTCCAGCGCCTCTGAATCCTCCACCCGAATGCCCTTCAATCCGATCGCCTCCGCAACCTCCGCGAAGTTTGGATTTTGAAGTTCAACGTTCGTGCCGGGATGACCGGATGCCTTCATCTCCATCTCGACGAAGCCGAGCGTGCCATTGTTGATGACGACGATCTTGACCGGCAGCTTCAGCTGAATGGTCGTCAGAAGCTCTCCCATCAACATGGCAAGGCCGCCGTCGCCCGATAGCGATATGACCTGCCGCCCGGGGAACGCAGCCTGCGCGCCGAGGGATTGCGGCATGGCATTGGCCATCGAGCCGTGATTGAAGGAGCCGAGCAGACGCCTGCGGCCGTTCATGTGAAGATAGCGTGCCGCCCAGATCACCGGCGTTCCGACATCGGCCGTGAAGATCGCGTCATCCGCCGCGACCTTGTCCAGCACGGCCGCGACATATTGCGGATGCAGCGGCTCACCGGCCGGGCGAGGCTTGGCAAGCTCATCCAATCCCTTGCGAGCGGATGCGTAATGCCGGACCGCATTGTCCAGGAACGAACGGTCGCGCCCTTCCTCGATCGTCGGGATCAGTGCCGTCGCGAAGACCCCGGCGTCGGCGACGACGGCAAGATCGAGCGGCGTGCGCCGGCCCAGCGCCGCCGGATCGACATCCACCTGGATGATCTTGGCGTGCTCCGGATAGAAATCACGATAGGGGAAATCCGTCCCGAGCATGAGCAGCGCGTCGCATTCCTTCAACGCATGATAGCCCGACGAAAAGCCGATCAGCCCCGTCATCCCCACATCGAACGGATTGTCCCATTCGACATGCTCCTTTCCACGGAAGGCATGGACGACCGGTGCGGCCAGTCGGTCGGCCAGCGCGACGACGGCATCGTGCGCGCCGGCGCAGCCAGAACCTGCAAGGATGGCGACGCGACCCGCGCTGGAAAGGATCGCCGCTGCTTTTTCGATATCTCCCGGCACGGGCGCCGGAGCGGCGGCCGAGGGCGGCGCAAAGGCCGGCACATTGCCGGGCACCTCGAGCAGGGACACGTCCCCGGGCAACACGATGACGGCGACGCCTTTTTTGCCGATCGCCGTGCGCATGGCGCGGTGCAGAAGCTCCGGCATCTGCCGCGGGTTGGTCACCATCTCACAGAAATGGCTGCATTCGCGAAACAGCTCCGTCGGATGGGTTTCCTGGAAATAGCCAAGGCCAATTTCGCTGGAGGGGATATGGCTGGCGATGGCAAGCACGGGGACGTGGTTGCGATGGCAGTCGAACAGCCCGTTGATCAGATGAAGATTGCCAGGACCGCAGCTCCCCGCGCAGACGCCGAGCTGTCCCGTCACGGCGGCGTCCGCTCCGGCAGCGAAGGCGCCCGCTTCCTCATGGCGGACATGCATGAAGGCGATGCGGCCGTCCTTTGCAAGCTGCCAGTTGACGGCGTTCAGGCTGTCGCCCGTCACGCCCCAAATTCGTTCAACGCCGGCATCGGCGAGGGTCTGCACCAGAAGTTCTGCGATTGTCTTTGGCATGGCGTCACCGTTCAATAGATCTGTATCGATTTTTGAAATTCACCTTGAGCCTGGCCAGGTGAGCCACCCGGCACGGCGATGGCAAAACAGTCTACGCGTCGTCGCACAGCATTCTGTGCTTCGACCAACGTGTCACAAAATTAGCTCGGCGTCATGTTCAGGCCCGATCTTTTCGAGTTCTGTTGCCGAGGGTCACCACGGCAGAAAGGCGGAATGGATGGCGCCTCCGCGAAAATGCGATGCCGGCGTGCAGCATTGCTGAACCCCGACATGGCTCGGCAACCTCAAGACCATCCTTCAAGCACGATTTTGCCGCGCGCCGTTCCGGCTTCGACACGCGCATGAGCCTCGCGCAGTGTCGCAGCCGAGATGGGCGACAATCGCTCCGTCATGGTGCTGACCACCCTGCCGGCATCCACCAGCGCCGCCACTTCGTTCAGCAGGCGGTGCTGTTCGATCATGTCGGCGGTCTGATACATGGCTCGGCCGAACATGAATTCCCAATGGACGGACAGCATTTTCGACTTGAGTTCGACGATATCGAGCATGTCCGGATCATCGATGCAGGCAATGCGCCCCTGTGGACCGATGAGCCTTCCGATCTCCGGAAGATGCTCCTTCGTATGGGTGGTCGAAAAGACAAACCCCGGCGCCCCGACGCCGAGGGCCGCATAAGCCTTGTCGAGCGGCTGGCGATAGTCGATGACATGGTGGGCGCCGAGCGAGCGGGCGCGTGCCTCCCCTTCCGGAAGCGAGGCGGTCGTGACGATGGTCAACTCGGTCATGGCCTTGGCCAACTGGATCGCGATCGAGCCGACGCCGCCGCTGCCGACGATAAGGATGGCATTGGCGCCGGGGACCGGTCTGTGAACGTCCAGCCGATCGAAGAGAGCCTCCCAGGCCGTGGTGGATGTGAGGGGCAGTGCTGCTGCGGCGGCCCAATCGAGCGACGCCGGCTTTCGGCCGACAAGGCGTTCGTCGACCGCGTGCAGCTCGGCGTTGGTGCCCGGCCGGGTAATGTCTCCGGCGTAGAACACCGCGTCGCCGGGCTTGAAGAGAGTTGCCTCCGGTCCGACGGCCTCAACGATGCCCGCGGCGTCGTAGCCGAGGATCTTGGCACCCCCATCCTTCGGCTCCACGCCCATGCGGACTTTCGTATCGACCGGATTGACCGATATCGCATGGACGCGCACGAGGAGATCGTGCGGTTGCAAAGAAGGGGGCGGTATTGTCAGGTCGACGAGAGAATCCGAGTTCCGGATCGGTCCAGCGCGATAGTAACCGACGGCCTTCATGCGGTTCTCCTGCAAAAAGCGATGGTGATCTGCGTCCGTTGCCGGCAATCATCGATCAGTTTCGGATGACTGCAGCTGGAACGGCCGTGCTCGGAAAGTCCCAAGCCGGTCAGTAGCTTTTTGCGGCATGCCGTTGATAGCAGCGTCTTGCGATTTATTGTTTCTGCTTGCTCCGGCGATCCGTGCGACGGGAAGGGGGATTCCGGGCAGGTTTGCGTCCGTGCCAACAGACGGACAGCGGCCGACGCTGCGCGTCTTTACTGTGACGGCAGGCAATCACCCTGAATCTGTCGTGATGTGGTTATCGCCGAACCACATGAGCGGCGAGGCCGCTCCGGTCAGCGATGGCAGGCTGGTAAGCCCACCTGGCGGCGTAGCGGCAAGCTCCGGCGCCGTCCGGGTACGACTATAGGGTTGGGATGCCGCATCGCGACCCCTTCGAGACTACCGGCCAAAATGGGCGCAACGTCGCCGTCTTCCGGATTATTGTGCCGCCGTCTTCTTGGGGGCGCTTGCCTGCAGATCCGCTTCGTCGGCCAGAATGGCGGCTGCCTCGTTCAGCAGCACGTCTTTCGCATTCTTGCGCGCTTTCTCCAGGGCGATATCGGCGCTCAGGCTACGCTCGTTGGCCTGAAGACCGTCGTCTTCACCGGTGTCGACGCCATCGTTGATCTGGTTTCGCGATTTGAGGCGATCGGCCTGCTCCGCCAGTTCCTTGCGGCGCTCCGCTTCGTTGAGCGAAATGGCCTTCTTCTCGCGCTGCTCCTTCAGGACCGCAATGTCTTCCACAAAGCGTTGGAAATCCGGATCCTTTTGCACACGAGCGTCGTGACGGCTCTGCAACTGCGGCAGCAATGCCTTTATGTCGCCGGCAGGCTCATAATTGGCAGGCTTCACCTGTGTCCACGGCAAGGCGTTGTCATAGCTCGATTCTCCGAAAGTCGCGAGATCGGAAAGGCCCGGCAGGCTGATATCCGGGGTCACGCCGCGCAACTGCGTCGTGCCGCCGTCGACACGGAAGAACTGGGCGACCGTCAACTTCAGCTCGCCGAATTTCGGCTTGAGATTGTGAGCCACCTGATCAAGGTTGACGACGGTCTGCACCGTGCCCTTGCCGAAGCTGGGTTCTCCGACGATCACGCCTCGGCCATAGTCCTGTATGGCAGCTGCGAAAATTTCGGAAGCCGACGCCGAGCCGCGGTTGATGAGCACGCCGACGGGGCCGGTCCAGGCCGGTGCGGAGAGATCGTCGCTCTCCACCTCCACGGCACCACCTGCATCGCGCTGCTGCACCACCGGGCCCTTGCCGACAAACAGGCCCGTCAGATCGATCGCTTCGGACAGCGATCCGCCGCCATTGTTGCGCAGGTCGATCAACACGCCGTCGACCTTGTCCTGCTTCAGTTCGCCGAGGAGCTTGGCGACGTCGCGGCTGGCGCTGCGGTAATCCTTGTCGCCTTTTCGCCGCGCGTCGAAATCCTCATAGAAAGCCGGCAGGGTAATCACCCCGATCTTGCGCGTGGCGTCGCCATCCTTCACCGAAAGGACCGTCTTCTTGGCAGCCTGCTTCTCCAGGCTGATCTTGTCGCGCACCAGGCTGATGAGGCTATGCTTGCCATCCGGCCCCGCATCCGCCGGCAAGATGTCCAGCCGCACCACCGACCCCTTCGCGCCGCGGATCATCTGCACGATTTCGTCGAGGCGCGTCCCCACGACTTCCTTGATCGGGCCGCTCTCGCCCTGACCGACGCCGATGATGCGGTCGCCGACGGCAAGCTTGCCAGACAGCTGCGCCGGGCCGCCGGCCACGAGCTCGCGGATCGTCGTGTAGTCGTCTCTCTCCTGCAGCACCGCGCCGATGCCAACCAGCGAGAGCTTCATCGAGATATCGAATTCAGCCGAGGCGGTGGCGCCGAAATAATCGGAATGCGGATCGACCGACGTTGTGTAGGCGTCCATGAACGACTGGAACACATCGTCGCTCTTGTACTTGTAGGCGCGCTCGAGCGAGTTTTGATAACGCTTGTCGAGCGTATCGCGAATGGAGGCATCGTCCTTGCCCGCCAGCTTCAGGCGCAGCCAGTCGTTCTTGACGCGCTTGCGCCACAGATCGTTGCTTTCCGCTACAGACTGGGGCCAGGGGCCCTTGTCGCGCACCAGCGGATAGTCCTCCTGGACGCTGAAGTCGAACTTCTGCTTGAGCAGGCTGCGCGCGTAGCTCATGCGATCGACGACACGCTGCTCATAAAGGTTGAAAATAGCAAACGGGATATTCAGGTCTTCCTGCTCGATGGCGTCATCGATCTTGGTGCTGCCGGCCATGAACTTGTCGATATCGGCCTGCAGGAAGAGGACACGGTCCGGATCCAGAGACTTGATGAACCGATCCATGATCTTCACCGAAAGGGCATCGTCCAGGGGAACCGGCTTGTAGTGAAAGCGCGTCAGAAATTGCGATGTCAGATGAGCAGCTTGCGCCTGCTGCGGTAGCGGTGTCAAAACTGGCGGTGAGCCGGCGTCCAGAGCATATGCCGAGGGAGCAATTGCCAGGAACATCCAGAGGAAACCATATTTCATACGCATCAAGCTCTGACCCGATTCTCAACGTTAACTGTTCAATCTATAATCTAGGTGGAACAATTATGGTTTTTTGGCAACCAGACAGATGCATTCCTTGAGGAAAGATTTCCGGAAGGGGCAGCGTTGGCCGGGCGCGGAGCGATGGCTTCGATGCACCGGTGCTCGGCATCGAAGCCAAAAAACATCATAGAAATCACCCGCATCGTCCCGTCGCGCAAGCGCGGGGCCGGATCGGTGCGGCTGCAAGATCGTTTGCTCCTGCAGCCGGGATGGCGGCCTTCAAAAAGACGCTACCGAGCGACTTTTGCCACTCGGCAGGTCCCGATCCTGCGTATGACGGGAAGCGCCGATCGGCGGCATCAATCCGGCGCCACGATCAGCGTCTCATCGATTTCGACGTTCTCTTCCGGACGGCCGCGCTGGCGGACCAGGCGCACAAGCGTGGCCAGCAGCAGGATGGCCATCAGCCCGAGTTCGACGGTAATGGCCGTGACCCCAGCCGCAAGATAGAGGCCCGAATATTGCAGGACCTGGGCGAACACGGCACCCAGGATCGCCGGTCCGAGGCCCAGTGAAACCTGCTGCATGGTCGCGAGCATGGCGCTGCCTGCGCCGGCATGTTCGTGCGGCACGTCCGCAAGCCCCAAGCGGTAGAAGCAGTTGACGATCAGCGCCTGGCCGAACCCGATCAGGATGGTGGACGGGATGAGGTTGATGACGCCCGGCTGCGGCCAGACCATCTTCAGCGTCACGATGAGCAGCACGAGCCCGGTCATCTGGATCAGGCAGCCCGTCACCAGCATGGCCTCGCGGCGGATGCCGGCAAGCCGGCGCGTGGCGAAGACGGCGGAGACGAAATAGGAGCCGCCGAGCGCGATCAGGGCATTGCCCGATTGCAGCGGCGTCAGGCCGGCGCCGGCCTGCAGCGTCAGGGCCAGGATGAACATGAAGCCGCTCCAGCAGGTGAAGAAGATGATCGCGATCAGCCCGCCGAAACGCATGCTGGAAATGCGGGTCAGCGAGGGCGGCAGGATCGGGAAGGCGCCGCGCGCCTCCTTTGCCCGCTGGATGCGCCAGAGGAGCGCCATCAGCGGCAGGATCGGCACGAAGCCGAGAAGGCACAGCCAGTTCCAATGCAGGGACGGGCCAAGCGCCGTCGGGAGCAGCACTGAAAGCGTCAGGAGCGCCAGCGTCACCATGCCGGACCAGTCAACCGGGACTTTGCCGTGGCCACGCGTCTCGGGAACGTAGCGCCACATGCTCAAGAGAATCAGGATGCAGATCGGCAGGTTGATGAGGAAGATGCTGCGCCAGCCGGAGCCGGCGATATCGGCGGAGATCAGGAAGCCGCCGAGAACCTGGCCGACAATGAAGGCAATGCCGCCGATCGCGCCATAGAGCGCAACGGCACGCGCATGGTCGCGTCCGGTCAGGCTGACATGGATGGTCGCCAGCACCTGCGGCACCATCAATGCCGCCGCGATTCCCTGCAATGCGCGGGCAACGATGAGGAAGGTGACGGAAGTGGCCACCCCGCACAGCAGAGACGCAAGGCAAAACATCAGGACCGCCAGGCCGAACATGCGCCTCCGGCCGAAATTGTCGCCGAGACGCGCGCCCATTGCCAGGCAGACGGCAAAGGCGACGCCATAGGCGGCAACGAAGAGTTCGAGTTCCGTCTCGCCGGCGTGCAGCGAGGTGGAGATGGCGGCAAGGCCGACATTGATGATGGAAAAATCGAGCTGCAGCAGCAATTGCCCGGCAAGCAGAATCATCAGGCCGACTTGGCCGAGCCGGATTGGTGCGGATGACATGGGGACCTCAGAGCATTTCCGAAATAAGTTTCACACTCTTCTACACCCATGATAAACTGGTACAAGACATCTATTTAGACTGGTATAAAAAGTGATAGGCTGGAGAGAGGACATGCACGGCACGCCCGATATCGTCACCAACCACTCGCCATCGCGGGCGCAGGAACTCGGCGAGATGTTGCGCCGACGGCGGGAAACGCTGGATCCCAAGCGACTCGGCCTTGGCCGCGCTGGTCGGGTTCGTACACCGGGATTGCGACGGGAAGAAGTGGCGGCGCGTGCCGATATCGGCATCACCTGGTACACGAAGCTTGAACAGGGCCGGCCGATCCGCGTCTCGCCGCGCGTCCTTCTCTCCGTCGCCCAGGTTCTCGAATTCAATGAGGTCGAGACGGAACACCTGTTCAAGCTGGCCAGCCTGCCGGCCCCGCTGCGACCTGAGAATTCGCGCGTCTGCGAGCCGCTCACCGCGGCAAGCCAGCAAATTCTCGACCAGCTCTGTCCCTATCCCGCCCTGATCCAGACGAAGCGCTACAACATACGCGGCTTCAACGAAGCCTACCGCCGCCTGGTCGGCGTCGATCTACATGCGGTTCCGCCCGAGGACCGGAACTGTATCTACCTGTCTCTCGTCAACCCCGCCTGGCGCGCAAGCCAGGCCGATCCCGACGAGATGCTGGCAAACATGGCCGCCTTGTTCCGTGCCTCTATGGCCGAGCATCTCGACGATCCGGCCTGGGAGCGGCAGCTCGAGCGCTACATGAGCGCCTCGGACCAGTTCCGCATCGTCTGGGATCGCTACCAGCTCAAAGGCATAGAGAATATCGTGAAGCGGTTCCGTCTGGCGGACGGCACGATCCTTGCTCTGCAATCCAACAACTGGTGGGCAAGCCCCAGCAACGACGACCGGATGATCGTCTACACGCCGACCGACGAAGCCGGCGCGGAGCGTCTGAAGGCCATGATGAAACGCCAGCGGATCTGTTGAAAGGCCGAGACGGCTCGGCCTCCTCGGTAAAGCTTAGGGCGTGGCGCTCATGACGCCCGGAGGCCAGCCACGATGTCGTGATCGTCGATGCCAGTATTTATGTGAAACGAGAGCTGTTCAATCCGGCCGGGCGCGAACCACGCGCGCCGCGCGCCGCTGCCGGGTTTCTTCGAGCGCGCATTGAAAGTTCGCGTCGGTCTGGGCGTGGCGGGCGAGATCGTCGAGGAACTCGGCGACGGCTTGAACGGTTTCGACCACAACATATCGCAGCCCTGCTCCGGCATCGATGGAATCACGGCCGATATTGACCCCGAAACCGCCCGCTACCTTGCGAAACCATGCTGACCGCCAGCCGCGGAAGGCGGCCGGATCCGATCGAAATTCATCAAGCAGGGTCTTTTGCCGATCGATCCGGGCAAGGAAAATCGCAACCACATCCGTCGCTTTCGCTTGCGGCTTTTCAGCCATCTTGGCCGACCATTTCTGGAAGAACAGGGGCGCGGTTGGCGGGGTTTCCGCCTCGTCCTCATCGATCACGCTTGCTGCCGGCAGATCCGGCGCCGGTGCATCGGGCTGCGGCGCAGGCGAACCGAACGATGGTTCCCGCTCTTCCGCCAAATTCTGCTGCAGTTCGAAGGTCAGGTTGCCCCAGATCGATTTCGGTTGCTCGGGAGCTTTTGTTCTCTTCCGGCGGGTTGTTTTAATTTCGACGATGAAGGGCTTGGGCTGTTTAGGCATGGGTTCCGGGGCGTGGTGTCGACGGTGAGTTGCTGCTTGCGGGTGATCACCGAGGAATGCCAGAGGGGACTGGCGCCCGAGATCGCTGAATATTGATTGCTTATGGTTAACGCAGTGCACGCCTACACGAAACGGCTACGCCGGGCAATGCCAAGATTCCACGCAAGCCGGCGGCGCCGGAAACATGGTCTATCGCCATTTCACCATGGACCTTATCGTCTCGGCTGCAGTCTAAGCCCCATATTTCGCGCATAGGCCGCCGGCGTGCATCCCATATGGCGATGGAATCGCCGGGTAAAGTGGCTCTGATCGGCAAAGCCGACCGTCAGCGCGACATCGACAAGGGAAAGCCGGCCCTGTTGAATAAGCCCTTTTGCCCGTTCGATGCGCATTCGTTCGACATAGCTCATCGGCGTTTCGCCGAGGCTGTTTTTGAACAGGCGCGCGAAGTGGAAGCGGCTGACGCCTGCTATCGCGGCCAGTTCGAGCAATCCGATCGTCGATTGCATGTTGTCTTCGATGTAGCTCATGATCTTGCCGATCGTCCTTGCGGTCAGCGAAGGCGGACCGGTGTCGATCGCGGCGTCGAAGGCATTGTAGTTGCGCAGGAGATGGACGACGACCGCGCACGACACGGCATCGACGATCAGGCGCTGCGCCGGATGCGGCGGCTTGCCGAGTTCGTCCGCGAACAGCCGGGCGAAGCACTCGATATTCGTATCCCTGGCGCCGAAATTGTTCAGAAGTTCGATTTCGCCGCCGACCTCTTCCGCTGCCCGCGCGATCAGTTCCGTCGGGATACGAATGCGTGTCGAGGCCGGGAAGTCGCCTTCCCAGCTTGCTTCATGACCGGCGGGCATCAGAACAGACATTCCGATAGAAAGGCGGCCGTCATGGACCCTGCCGGCGCGTTTCTGGATGAGGCGTCCGCCGACCGTCGTGCAATAGGCGAGCACATGATGGTCGTATGCGGGCACATTCTTCATGTTCACCGGCATGCGCTCGTAGGTGTCGATCGTCGCACCCGACCAGCCCCGGTTGCGGCTCGTCGCGACCGGGGCTTCCGTTACCCTGTCGATAACGGAAGCAATCGTTATCCTGTCCGCCGACACCGGCCGAGCCGCTTCGCCATGCTCCGCTTCCGGCCGAACATCATCCAGGCTCTGGGCCATCAGGCGGGCAGCGACATGCAACCTGTCGCTTTCCACCCTTTCGTTCGTCAAATGGCAGCGCATCCCTCTGCACTCAGTCTTCGTTGCGTCGCAGGGAAAGCAGGCCGGCAAGGACATCGTCCCGATAGGTCTCGAGCTCGCCGATCGAGCGGGCCTGCACCATCTCGTGAACGCCATCGATGACCTTCGCACGCACCTCCGGCGTCAGCTCCGGCTGGCCGAGAACGCCCCACCAGGCGGTCATCGGTCCGGTGAACTGCTCGAAGAAATGCTCGATCCCGCCATGGCCGCCGCCGAGATGGTAGAGCAGGCTCGGCCCCATGATGCCCCAGCGCAGGCCGGGGCCCCAGCTGACAGCGGCATCCGCATCGGCGACGCTGACGACATCCTGGGAGATCAGATAGACAATCTCGCGATAAAGGGCCGCCTGCAGCCGGTTCGCGACATGGCCGGGTACTTCCTTGCGGAGACGGATCGTCCGCTTGCCGAGGCCGCGATAAAATGCCGTCGCGCGCGCAATCGTCTCCTCGGAGGTGGCTGCCCCGCCGACGATTTCGACGAGCGGGATGAGATGGGGCGGATTGAAGGGATGGCCGATGACGCAACGCTCGGGATGCCGTTCGCAGGCCGACTGGATGGTGCTCGCCGTCAATCCCGACGAACTCGATGCGATCACGACATCGGCGGGAAGGATCTCGTCGAGATGGTGATAGAGTTCCTTCTTGAATTCGATCCGTTCCGGGCCGTTCTCCTGAATGAAGTCGGCCCCGGCGACCGCGTCGTCGAGTACCGCGGTGAATTGCAGTTTCGACGGGACTGCGCCGGGCGCCAGGCCTGATTGCTCCAGCGCCGGCCATGCGGCCTCGACGAAGTCCCGAAGCCGCTTCTCCGCATCGGGCGCGATGTCGGTTGCGATCACGTCCAGCCCTTTGGCGAGAAACAACGCCGCCCAGCTGGCGCCGATGACACCGGTGCCGATGATGGCGACACGACGAATCTCTTTGCTCATGGTCTTTGGTCCTTCGGATCTGCGGTTAAACAAATGCACTGAAGCCGCTGACCGCCTTGCCGACGATCAGCGAGTTCATTTCGCGCGTACCTTCATAGGAATAGAGCGCCTCGGAATCGGCGAAGAAGCGTGCGACGTTGTAGTCGAGCACGATGCCGTTGCCGCCGAGAATTTCTCGCGCCCAGGCGACGGTCTCCCGCATTCGCACGGTGCAGAATGCCTTTGCCAACGAGGCATGCTGGTCCAGCAGCTTGCCCTGGTCCTGCAACTGCGCGAGACGGACGACCATGCATTGCGAGGCGGTGATGTTGCCGAGCATTTTCGCCAGCAGGTCCTGGATCAGCTGGAATGAGGCGATGGGCTTGCCGAACTGCTCGCGGGTCTGGGCATAGTGCAGCGCATGTTCATAGGCGCCCATGCTGCAGCCCACGGCCTCCCACGCGACATATTGCCGTGTCAGCTTCAGAACCCGCGCCGTATCCCGGAACGAGCGGTCGCCCTGCAGGCGGTTCTCTTCGGGCACGCGGCAATTCTCGAGCGTGATGACGCCGTTCTGCACGACGCGCAGCGCAATCTTGTGCTCGATCTTCTCGACCGAGAAGCCAGGCGTCGTCTTGTTCTCGACGACGAATCCCTTGACCTGGTCGTCGTCGACATCGCGGGCCCAGATAATCGACAGGTCGCACCAGGGCGCATTGCCGATCCAGCGTTTCTGGCCGTTGAGAACCCAGGTGTCGCCCTCGCGCTTGGCCGTCGTCAGAAGCCCGCCGCCGGTGCCGGAACCGACGAGTGGTTCCGTCAGGCCGAAGCAGCCGATCTGCTCCATGCGGGCCATGGCAGGCAGCCAGCGCTGTTTCTGCTCTTCCGAGCCGCCGAGATAGATCGACCCCATGGCAAGACCGCTGTGAACGCCATAGAAGGTGGCGATCGAGGAATCGACGCGAGCGATTTCCATGGCGACGAAACCATCGAGCAACGTGCTGCCGCCGGGGCAGCCATAGCCCTCAAATCCGATCCCGACGATGCCGAGGTCGCGGATCCCGGGAATGAGTTCGAAGGGGAAAGCGTCCTCGGCCCAGTATTTGTTGATGACGGGCGCAACCGTCGTCTCCATGAAGGAGCGGACGCCTTTCAGGAGCGCCTGCTCGGCATCGCTCAGCAGCTCATGGATCATGTAGAAGTCGCTGTCGCAGGCAGGAAGCGGCTTTCGATCGGCGGTCATGACGGTCTCCCGGAGGCATGTGATGAGGAAAGGGTTGGCTGCGGTGCCAGGTAATCGTGGACGACCTCGCCGCCGGCGATGGTCAAATCGGTGAGGATATGTATCGCGGAGACGACTTCGAGGACGGGCAGCTTGGCGACGGGCGCAAAGCAGTGCGGATGCAGTTCGAGGGAGGCGGGACCGGTCCAGGCGCCTTTCACGGTGACGTCGGAGACGTGGTATTTGACCAGCTCGCAAATGCGGACCGAACCATCGACATGCGGCAGGATCTTGAGCAGAAAGCCCGGTGCGGCAAGCGTCTTTTCGACCGCCTTGGGATCGAGAGCGTTGTACTTGTACGCCATCGTCGCGGTAGCGACGCGCACGCCGTTGTAGTCGAGCGTTCCCACCAGCGCGTCGTTGCGGACTTCCAGTTTCGGCTGGGCCAGGACTTTCGGAAATCCCAGCAGTTCGCGGCCGGAGGCGATACCGGCTTCGCTATCGAGATACATGGCATGGGTGTAGCCGCCGGCTGCTCCCTGGAAGCTGACGGGGATGACCTGACCGGACTCCGTATAAGAGCCGAGGCCGCTTGAATCGGGCATCTTGATGAATTCATACTTGACGATCGGCTCGACCGGCATCAGCGGCGCGGGAACGATCTTGGCGAGCGCGTCGGGATCGGTCCGATACGCGATGATGATGAATTCGCGATCGACAAACCGGAAGGGCGGCTTCGGATAGGCCGGGCTTGCGATCGGCATCGCATAGGCGGAATTGCGGACTTCGTCTTCTGTCATGGTGTTCTCCGGCGGTCTCGGGTCAATCCTGGAAGCGCGCCACAGCGCCGGTTTCGTTGAGGTGCTCGATGTCGGTGTCGTTGAAACCCAGTTCTTTCAGGATTTCGGCGGCATGTTCGCTAAGTGCCGGGGCCGGCCGTGGCTTGACCTTCTCGGTTCCAAGAATCTGGATCGGGCTGCTGACGGTGCGCGTGGTCGGCTTGCCCGGTATGTCGAGCGGCACGACGATGTCATTGGCGGCCAGCTGCGGATCGTTGATGATCTCATGGGCAACCTGCACCACGCCGAAGATGACGCGGTTGGCAGTCAGCACGTCTTTCCAGTCCGCCAATGGTCGGCTCGCGAAGACGGGGTCGAGGATATCGACCAGCGCCGCGGCATTTTCGGCGCGCTTGTTGTCGGCAAAACGCGGATCGTCGAGCAGGTCCTGTTTGCCGATCGCCTTGGCGAAGCTCGGCCAGTCCTTCCGCTGCGCGGCGACGAGCAGGATCCACCGCCCATCGGAGGTCTGGTATGGATTGAGCAGCGCGTTGGGCGGGTTCTTGCGATCATGCTGCGGGAAAAAGTGCGCGCCGTTCAGGCCGCCCTCGACCCATGCGGCCGCCGCCCAGATGCCGTTTGCGATCAATGAGGTCGAGACGTGGCTGCCTTTGCCTGTCGTGGAGCGGACATAGAGCGCGGTGACGATCGCGGCATACAGCGTTGTTGCCGTCGCATGATCGCCTATGCCCGGGATGGGCAGCGTCGGCGGGCTGCCGGCGTCGTGGGTCACTTCCATCAACCCGGATCGCGCCCAGTAAGCCGTCACGTCGAAGCCGGGCGTATCCGCTTCCGGACCTTCGGAACCGTAGCCGGTGATATCGGCATAGATCAGCCTTGGATTGAGCGGTGAAAGCATCTCGTAGGTGACGCCGAGGGCCGCCTTCACCCGCGGCGGGAAATTGACCACGATGACATCGGCCCAGCGCACAAGCCGTTCGAGAACCTCTCTGGATTCGCCGGCTTTAAGATTGATCGCGATGCTGCGCTTGTTCCGGTTGGTGAGCTGCCACGCGTAGTTGACGTCGCTGACCGGATTGGGGGGCGTTTGCGAGAAATAGCGGTAGATGTCCCCGGTTTCCGGCGGCTCCACCTTGATGACGTCGGCGCCGAAATCAGCGAGGATCGTGGTCGCGGCCGGCCCGGCGATGTAGCTCGCAAGATCGAGGACCTTCAGTCCGGAGAAGATGTAACTGCCGTTCATGAGCTTCATTCCTGTATGCGGGCCTGTATGCGGGAAAGATCGATGGTCGCGGCGGCACCGGGAGCCGTTCCGGGGAAGTGGGAGGGGCTGCCCGAGAACATCACCGTCCCTCGAACTTTGGCTGGCGTTTTTCCAGGAAGGCGGCGACGCCCTCCTTCTTGTCCTCGGTGGCGGCGCATAGCGCAAAAAGCTTGCCCTCGAGCGCCAAGCCCTCCTGCAGCGAGCCATCGAGGCCGCGATTGACCGCTTCGATGGCAAAGCCGATGGCAAGCGCCGAGTTTCTGGTAATGTCCGCCAGCAGGGCCTCCGCCCTTGCGATCAGTTCGGCAGGTTCGACGACGGCGTTGACGAGGCCGATCCGATGAGCCTCCTCCGCCGGGATCATCGCGCCGGTGAGGATGAGCTGCATCGCGCGGCCTTTGCCGATCAGGCGAGCCAGCCGCTGCGTTCCGCCGAAACCGGGAATAAGGCCCAGCCTGATTTCGGGCTGGCCGAATTGCGCGTGGGCCGTGGCGATACGGAGCGTGCAGGCCATCGCCGTTTCGCAGCCGCCGCCGAGCGCCAGGCCGTTTACGGCGGCGATCACCGGCTTGCCGAGGTCTTCGATGAGGTTGAGCAACTCCTGGCCGGCGCGCGTCTGGCGCTCGGCGTCGATAGGGGTCGCCTTGGCCAGTTCGGTGATGTCGGCGCCGGCGATGAAAGCTCGATCGCCGGCGCCGGTGAGGATGACGCCGCGGACCTCGGCGTCATCTCGGGCATCTTCGAACGCCTTTTTCAGCTCCCGGATCGTCCTTTGGCTGAGGGCGTTCATTACTTCGGGACGGTTCAACGTCACGTAGGCGGTCGTATCCCGCTTCTCGTAGAGGATGGTTTCGAAAGGTGCCGGAGGAGAAATTTGCGTCATCGGATCGAACGTTCCTCATTTTTGACGACGCACCCGATAGCCTTGGGCGTGCCGTCAGGAGATCGGGGCCTGGGCCGCTGTCGCGAATCTCGCGCGAAGGCGGCAGCCCTGACTAATTTCAGTGGATGAGCGCGGAAAACTTCCGTCCCTTGGGCACTCGGTCGATGTCAATGTGCCCCTTGCGGCCCCTCAACTCTATCCCCCGGTTGGGGGTGAAGGCGCCACGTTTTGGGGGATGGGGAAGATAAAGCCCTTTGCCTGCGGAGGCACGGCCGACCACAGGCAGCCGGGCCTCCCTGCGGGCTTTATTCCACCAGCGCCAACCGTGCGGAAGCGCTCAATTCGGTGGATTTCGCGGCGTTTTCCGCATCGTCGAGCGCCGCATAGGCGGCGGCGGCGGTCTCATGCACCTGCCATGTCGCAAGCGGCGTTTCAAAACCTTCGCTGACGTCAAGTGCGGAGGCGACGTGACGCAGGCTTTCGGCCGGCGCGCCACGGGCAATGGCGACCCGCGCCAGCGCGTCCCAGGCCAAAGCGCGCCAGGTTCGCTCGTCTGTCTGCTCCGCCAAGCCCACCAGCTCCTCGGCATGCTCCTGTGCCGCAACAACGTTGCCTTCGGCAAGCGAGAGGTTTACCCAGCCGAATTCCATCGCAAGCCGCCAATACCAGTCCAGCAGGACGGCCTGCCTGTTCATTTCGTCTTCGGCCGCGGTCAGATAGCCACGAGCGGCGGCATGATGTCCAACTGCGATTTCGGCAAGGGCGCACAAAACAAGCGATAGCCGGCGCTCGATCGGCAGCATGTCGGCGATGGCGGGATCGGCGACCTGTTGTTCCCTGACGGCGTCGGCGGTGACGCGGCATGTGTCGAAGACGGCGTCCACCTTGCCGGTGAAGAGATAGACGAGCGCACGATAGACTTTCAGGCCGCGCGACTCGCTATGGTTGCCGTTTGCCTCGTATCTGGCGACCGCCTCGTCGAAGGCTGCGAGCGAACCGGCGAAATCGCCGAGAAACAGCAGGCAGACCGGCACCCCGATATCATGCATCCAGAGCGCGCGCGGAATATCCGGCTCGTCGCGGTAATTGGCATGATCGATGATGTATTGATAGTCGACGCGCAGGCTTTGACAGACTTCCCGGTAGCGTGACGCAAAGACACCGATCATGCCGAAATCGATCATCGCGCGCGCGGTGGTAAGGCTTTCGCCCTCGGCTCTCAAGAACGCAACCGTCTCCTCGCAAAGACGCACATCCTCACCGTTCCAGCCGTCTATCCAGATGCGGCGGATCAGGACGTTGAGCCGGGTGAGCGCGCGTACCGTCGGGCTCCGCTGGCGCGCGCTCAACGCCTCGATGTCTTTGAGAAGACGAAGGCATAACGCCTTGTCCCGCCAGCTTGCGACCTGCGCCTGGCGCAGCAGGCAGCGCGCCTGCATATCGACGTCTCCCAGCTCTGTTGCCCGCCTGAGCAACGCGGCATGGGCCTCTGCGGCACGACGATCATGGGTTGCGACATAGATGGCCGCACGGCGATCCAGAAATTCGATTTCCGTCGCGGCCTTTATTTCCGCAGGCAGGCCCGCCGTCAGATCGTCGGCGCGATCGAGCATCGCCAGCGCGTCGCTGTAGGCGAAGCGGCGGATGGCGATGCGCAACGCTATGCGGAAATATGTCAGAGCCTTCTGCCACTCGGCTGCTCTCGCGAAATGACCGGCAAGCTCTCCCGCAACCGGATCCCGCTCATCCGGCGGGTAGACGGCTTCCAGCCGGCTGCCGATCGCCGCATGAAGCCGCGAAAGGCGGGCAGGACCCAACAGGTCATAGAGAACCTGGCGGTAGATGTCATGCCGGAAGCGATATTGCCGCAACTGCCGGCCGCCCGGCAGCAGGCGCAAGCCGTCGTGCTGAATGAACAACATGCGGCGGCAGAGGCTTTCGCATGCATCCTCGAAGGCATAGAAATCGAGATCCGTGGCGGCCACGGCGACCGACGCGCAGAATTGAAGGCCAGTGACGCTCGCAGCCTCCAGGATTTGTCTCTCGGTCTCGGGAAGCCATTCGAAGCGTGCTTCGATCAGCCGGCCAAGCGTCGGCGGCGTCTCGCGCTTGATGCTTTCGGCCGGCGTCTGCAGATGCCAGGAGCCATCCGGCCTTCGTGCCACGAGACCACGTTCTGCAAGATGATCGAGCGTGGCCTGCATGAACAGCGGATTGCCGCCGGACCATTCCCGAAGGAGATGTGCGAATGCCTTCGAGGCGTTCGCGTGCGGATCGTCACCGATAAATGCCGCGACCGCGCTTTCGGTCAGTGGTTGCAAGGCGATTTCCGAACCGTAGCGGTTCAGCACGAGATCATGCACCAGGCCGCGCAACGGATGGCGGCCGTCCACGTCTTCGGGCCTGTACGTGGCGATGATCAGCAGCCTTGCCGAAGACCGCCGGCGCGATATGGCGGAGAGAAAATCGAGCGTCGCGTAATCGGACCAATGAATGTTTTCGAGGACAAGGATGATGGTGCGCTGCGAGGCGAGACGCTCCAGCAATTCGCAGCCTTCGCGCAACATGCGTTCCCGCCCGGAGACGGCCAGGAGCGGCTGCAGGGCAAGGCGCTGTTCGTGGGAAACATGCGCCGGCATCTGCACCGCCCAGCTCGGCGCAAGCGTTATCAGCGAGCGCAGGACGGTGGTTCCGAGCGCTCCCGTGCAGAGCCCCGCAAGCGCTTCCAATATCGGATAGTAGGGTTCGGTTCCGGCAAGTCCTTCGACGCACTGTCCGAAGCCCACGACGGGACTGGAGGATACGGAAAGCTGCGCAAGGAATTTCCGCACGACCGTCGATTTCCCGAGGCCTGGCTCGCCGCTGAGAAACACGAGCTGCAAACTGCCGGATTGTGCTTGCCGAAATCTGGACATCAGGGCTTCAAGCGGCGTGTCGCGCCCGACAAACAAGGGATCGCCTGACTGCGAAGCCTCCAGAGGAAATGCCGAAACGTCGCCGATGGAGCCGATGAAGCGATATCCGCGACCGCGCACGGTTTCGATGAAACGCGGCTTCTCCGAGCGATCGTGGAGTGCGTTGCGGATGGCCAGGATATGGGTTTTTACCACCTCGGGCTGGACATGCACGCCCTGCCATAGCGCATCGAGCAATTCGTCGGAGCCGATCGCGCGTCCTTTGTTGGCCAGAAGATATCGCAATAGCTGGAATGTCTTCGGCGGCAGGTCCAGGCGCTCGTTTTCGCCTGGCACATCGGTGCGCCACAAGCACTCATTCGAAAGATCGATCCGGAAGGACGGCAGATCGGCCATGCGGCGCAGCTCCCCTCATTGCGTAGAGACTATAAGTAAACCGAGTGCGTCGGCCCGTGCTACGGCTTCGGCCCGTGTTTTTACCGCGAGCTTCGAAAAAATTCGCTTGATATGCGATTTTACGGTTTCCGGCGCAATTTTCAGCGACTGTGCAATCCGTTTGTTGGATAAACCCTGGCTGACGAGCCTGAGAATGTCCTGCTCGCGCGTGCTGAGGCAATCGTAGCTCTTGGGTTTTGATTTTGATTTCGAGGGGACAGGCGCAACAGTGTCGCCATGGCTGATGAGGCCGCCGGCATAGACCAGGATGTCTGCCGCATCGCCTCCCGGCTTCAGCGCGTTTTCATAGACGCGCTGCACGATCCCGCCGACTGCCGTTCCTTCATCGATAAAGATCTGGAAGAGGCCGAGAATAGCGCCGAGCCGCAGGGCTCTGAGAACCAGAGTTTCGGCTTGCGCGGGACGGCCGAGCATTTCGAGCGCGGCGGCCTTCTGCAATCCCAATCGCAAGGCCAAAAGAAGGTCGTGGCGTTGAATGGCCTCCGCATGCAGTCGTTGCAGCTCCGCGAGGGCTGCCGCCGCCTGTTCCGCTGCGAGATCCAGACGAACATGGGCGATATCCCGATGGCGCCTGATGGTGATGGCGGGTTCGCTTCCCCGCGGTTCGAAACCGGCTGCAAAGCGATCAAGCCGGGCGGCGTACAGCTCTGCTTCCTTGGCACGCCCGGCGCGCAGAAGCAGGTTCAGGCGCTCCTCGAAACAGGCCGCGATCAGCCGGCTCCACCCGCGCTTCTGGCCGATGGTTTCTGCCTGTCGCAGGAGCAGCAGAGCGAAATCGTATTGTTCTCTTTGCGCGGCAATGCGGGAGAGAATGAAGTGGGTTCGCCAGACGCTGTCGAGCAGGCCCGTCGCCTTGATCGTCTCCAGCCGGCGGAGGAGCAGTTCCTCGGCCTCCTCCAGAAGCCCCTCTTCGTAAAGCGCCTGCGCCGCGACGCTTGCGGCCAGTGCGGCAAGCGCAGGCTCCGGCCTGTCGAGCCGCTCTGCAAGACCGAGCGCCTCCATTGCCGTCCGACGGGCGGCCGACAAGCGCAGTTGCTGCAGCTCGATCGCCGCGTCGACGATCAGAGACAGAATGTCCGCCGGCATGCGATGTCCCGCAAGCGCCGTATTCCGCCCGCCCCAGACGGACGCATCGACATGGCCGAGATGCCCGAGTTGCCAATGCGCGAACCGGCAGAGTGCCGCTGCGGCGGCGTTGTCGGTATGTGATGCGTTCTTTCCAAGAAGGGCGGAGGCGGTGGCGAAGGCAGCATGGCAACTGTCTTGCATGGCAAGCGCCATCGTCCGAAGCAGACCGACGTCCTTCCTGAACACATCGGCTTTGCCCGGGCGCAGATGGACGAGCGCGCGCTCGATCCTGGCGATCAGCTCGAGCCCTTCATCGATGCGCAACTGCGAAAGCAGACGTCGTGCGCGCCAGATGCCGCGCCCGATATGGATCGACGGCACGGTTTCCGTTTCCGTGTCGGGCCGGCCAAGTTGTTTCACCATGAAGAAGACCTGGTCGCTGTCGGCTACGGCGGGGTCTTCGTCCGCGGATCGTCGTTCGGCTGAAGGCGTCGGATGCTGCCGCAATGTACCATGGTCTTTCCGAGAGCCGGGAGCTTGCTGCCGAATGGATGAGAGATCGATCTCACTATCCAGTCTGGTCGAGCCGCCGCCGTCTCTCATATCGTGGTCGTGGGTCACAGCGGATGCGAACTCCGGCTGCCGTGAATCTATCGAAACGGCAGACTAGCACCGGCCACGCCCCCCGGTCGTGATGCCAAGGTAATGGTCGGGTAATGTTTCGGTGTTCTTCCGGTAATCATGGCATGCCATGCAGCCGTGACGCGCTTCCGGTCGCTTCTCCCCCTATGTTTTTGCCGGGATTCCCCCGGAAGGGGGATTGAGAATGACGGCGTCCGGAGACACCATCGATATAACGGGAGAGTGTTCATGCCAAGCAGACATATTGCCGGCATGGCGTGGAGCGGCGCAGCCTGCCACCGTGGTTCATATTCGTCCCCAAGTTCGCATTCCACTACATGGAGAGCCGCCGATGGCGAAGGGAAGCGATCTGACGGAGCTGACAACATGGATCGTGGCGAGTTTCGTCGCCAACAACCGGATAACGACTGAGGAAATACCTGCCTTGATAGCATCCACGCATGCGGCGCTGCTGCGTGTGCAGGGGGAGGACGAATTACGGCCGCTTCAACCGTCCCCAGCCGTTGCGATCGAGGAATCCGTCACATACGATCACATCGTCTGCCTGAACGACGGCCGCAAGCTGAAGTCCCTGAAGCGCTACATCAAGCGCAAATATGCGCTGACGCCCGAGAAATACCGGGAGATGTGGCATCTTCCAGACGATTATCCGATGGTTGCTCCGGCTTACAGCGAATACCGATCGCGAATTGCCAAGGGCAAGCGCGCGATCGGCGATGATGCCGGTCATGCCGGCTGATGCAAGGCGGAAATGGCTTGGGCCGGCTTCAGAACGGCATGGCGATCGGTTGGTCCATCGGCATCATGTTCTGGCTCACATTCGCCATGATCCATAGCGATCCGGCGAGGATCAGGAACACGATCAGGATGCCGAACGCCAGCGCAAGCACGTTGTTGGTATTATCCGGCCCGGTCGTGATGTGCAGGAAGAAAACCAGTTGCACCCCCATCTGGGCGATTGCGAGGACGAACAGTCCGATCGGGATGCCGGGGCCCCAGAGCACGCCCGCAGACGCCACCCAGAAGGAAATGCCTGTCAGCGCCAGAGACAGCACGAGCCCGATGGCATAGGTTGTGAAGCCGGAGAGAAAGCTGTCGCTTTCCTCGCCGGGGGCGGCATCACCGTGGGGCAGGGGAGAGGAGTGGGGATCGCTCATGACAATGTTCCGAACAGATAGACGACGGTGAAAACGGCCACCCAGATGATATCCAGCGCGTGCCAGAACAGGCTGAAGCACATCAGGCGGCGCAGAATATTGGGCTGGAAGCCGCGAACCCAGAGCTGCACCGTCAGGATGGTCAGCCACACGAGGCCGGAGGCGACGTGGAGGCCATGGCAGCCGACGATGGCAAAGAAGCTGGACAGGAAAGCGGATCGCCCAGGGCCGGCGCCCTGCGCAATCAAGTCGCTGAACTCATGGAGCTCGATTCCGAGGAAGATGAGACCGAGGAGCCCGGTGACCACGAGGAAGATCCGGGTGAGCCCGGCATGACCCCTTCGGGAGGCAAGCGTGGCGAGGCCGCAGGTGAAGCTCGACAGCACAAGACAGACGGTTTCGACGCCGACCGTGGAGACGCGGAACAGCTCCATGCCGCCCGGTCCACCGTTCGTCGCCTTGTGCAGGACGGCATAGGCGGCGAACAGGGCCGAGAACATGATGATGTCGGATAAGAGGAAGAGCCAGAAACCGAAGCCGGCGACGATGCGCTTGTCGGTGGGCGCCCATGGCGGTTGAGTACCGTCATCGTCCGCACCGCCCCTATGGCCCAGGCGATTGGGATCGGCCTTGCTGGTGCCGGCCGCAACCTCGAGGGACGTTGCAATCTGCCTGTTGTCGGCCCTGAGGAGAGCTTGCGTACGCACTTCCCGCCGCTCGCGATCAAGCCGGGCAACGTCCGTCGCGGAAATCATGTGCTCCGCCTCCCGCCGCCACGAGAATTCGACAACTGCCGCGAAGCTGCCCACCAGCCCCACCACGGCCAGCCACCAGATATGCCATATGAGAGCAAAGCCCGCGATGGAGGCGAAGAAGGCGACGATAATGCCGATCGGCGTGTTCATCGGCAGATAGATCGGCCGATAATCGGGTTCCGCGGTCAGCTGCTGCTGCGCGATCGCCCGTTGCTTGATCCCCCAATAGGCTTCCTCGCCATGGACATTCGGCAGCACTGCGAAGTTGAACGCCGGCGGCGGGGATGTGGTCGCCCATTCGAGCGACCGCCCGTCCCAGGGATCGCCCGCTTCATCGCGCAGGCTCTGTCTGTTGCGAATGGATACCACGAGCTGGGCCACCTGGCACAGCACGCCGCAGAAGATCAGCAGCGCGCCGGCCAGCGCAACCACCATGTAAGGCTGCCAGCTCGGGTCATCATAATACTGCATGCGCCGCGTCGCGCCCATGAGACCGAGCATATAGAGCGGCATGAAGGCGAGATAGAAGCCGATAAGCCAGCACCAGAAGGCAGCCTTGCCGAGGCCATCATGGAGGCGAAACCCGAAGGCCTTCGGAAACCAGTAGTTATAAGCGGCGAAGATACCGAACACGACGCCGCCGATAATGACATTGTGAAAGTGGGCGATGAGAAACAGAGAGTTATGCAGCTGGAAGTCCACCGGCGGGACTGCAAGCAGAACACCGGTCATGCCACCGATGACGAAGGTGACCATGAAGCCGATCGACCAGAGCATCGGCACCTCGAACCGCACCCGACCGCCATACATCGTAAACAGCCAGTTGAAGATTTTCGCGCCGGTAGGAACCGCGATAATCATCGTCATGATACCGAAGAAGCCATTCACGTCGGCGCTGGCGCCCATGGTGAAGAAATGATGCAGCCATACCATGCAGGACAGGATGCAGATGGCCATCGTGGCGATCACCATGGTCCGATAGCCGAACAGCGGTTTGCCGGAGAAGGTGGAAACGACTTCGGAATAGACGCCGAAGGCGGGAAGGATGAGGATGTAGACCTCGGGATGCCCCCAAATCCAGATGAGATTCACGAACATCATGGCGCTGCCGCCGCCGTCATTGGTGAAGAAATGGAAGCCCAGATACCGATCCAGCGTCAGCATCGCCAGAGTGGCGGTGAGGACCGGAAACACGGCGATGATGACGAGATTCGCGGCCAACGCCGTCCAGCAGAAAACGGGCATCCGCGTGAGCGTCATGCCGGGCGCACGCAGCTTCAGGATCGTCGTTACCAGGTTTATGCCCGACATCAGCGTTCCGATGCCGGCGATCTGGACGGACCAGAGATAATAGTCGACGCCGACGTCGGGAGAAAACTGAAGCTCGCTCAACGGAGGATAGACGAGCCATCCGGTCCTTGCGAAATTGCCGATGAAGAGACTGACATTGATCAGCAGCGCGCCCGTCGCCGTCAGCCAGAAGCTTGCGGAATTCAGCGTCGGGAACGCGACGTCGCGGATGCCGAGCTGGAGCGGGACGACGAAATTCATCAGGCCCACCACCAGCGGCATGGCCACGAAGAAGATCATGATCGCCCCATGGGCGGAGAAGATCTGGTTATAGTGATCCGGGGGCAGATACCCTTCGCCAGGGCCTGTCGCCACGGCCATGTGGGATCGCATGAGCAGAGCATCGGAGAAGCCGCGCAGCAGCATGATCAGCCCGAGCAGGCAATACATGACCCCGATGCGCTTGTGGTCGACGGATGTGATCCATTCTTCCCAGAGATAGGGAAGATACCCTTTCAAAACGATCCATGCGAGCACGGACACGATGACGAGGATGACAACCAGCGAGGTGAACAGCGGAAGCGGTTCGGTGAAGGGAATAGCGTTCCAGGTGAGTCTGCCGAACATGCGTCACTTACCTCTGCATAGGGGGTCTATTGCGGCCATAAAGGCGGTATCGTTGTCGGAGCGCGGGGTCGTGGATGCCGAAAGCTTCATTCCGACGATGGCGTCGAAAAGGCCGGGATCGATGCTATCGTAGACGGTCGGCGCCACGCGCTGGCTCGGCCTGGCAAGTTCAAGATAGCTTTCGGCATTCAGGGGATGGTTCTTGCCGCGCGCGGCCGAGGCCCAGGCTTCGAACTCCTGCTGCGGAACGGCATCGACAGTAAAGCGCATCGCCGAGAAGCCGTCGCCGCTGAACTGCGCGGACAGTCCGCGAAACTGGCCCGGATGGTCCGCAAGCAGGTTGAGCCGTGTCGTCATTCCCGGCATGGTGTAGATCTGGCTGCCGAGCTGGGGAACGAAGAAATTGTTCATGACGGTGGCCGACGTCAATTTCAGGGAGATCGGCGTGCCCGCCGGCACCACCATGTGGTTGACGCTTGCCACACCCTGTTCGGGGTAGAGAAAGAGCCACTTCCAATCGAGAGAGACGACTTCGATCGTCAGCGTCTTTGCATCGGCCCGGATCGGTCTCGGCGGATCGAGGTCGTGGCTGCCGATCCAGGCGATGCCTCCCAGCAGCAGGATCACCATTGCGGGTATCGACCAGACGACGATCTCTATCTTGCCCGAATAGCTCCAGTCCGGGGCATAGCGTGCCGTGGAATTGGAGGCCCGGTACCACCAGGCGACGCCGAGCGTTGCGACGATGACCGGTATGACGATGGCAAGCATGATGCCGACCGAGTTGAGAAGGATGGTCTTCTCGGCGGCCGTTATCGGACCGTGCGGGTCGAGGACGCCACCTCGCGTACAGCCTGTCGCCAGCAGACAGGCGGCGACCCATGCAGCACGGGCCATCGACCGGCCAATCGCCCGCAGCCCGTCGTTCGAACGCTCATGGCCATACGGCGATAATCTGCGCCGTGACCGTGGAACACTATTCTTGGCAAGATGACGTCTGGATGGCGTTGGCAAGAATATCCCTCCGGTCATGCGCTAGGACACACATCTTTCCCGAGGCGGATTCCCATCCGTCAGAAGGCCTCGCCGGAAATATTGTTGAGCCAGAACTGATGTTCGCCACCAGGGCGACCGCATAATGGGTATGTCCCGTCGCGATGGATTGATAGAAGTTTCATGCGCCGAATTGATCCTGATTGCGCTTGTCGCACATGACCGTGATCTCGCGTGGAAGAATACCGAAGTTACCTCCGGCCGTTTGGTAAGGAAAATCTTACCGGCTTGCGAAGTCAGTGTGGGACTATACGCAGAAGCCCGCCAGATGGCGGGCTTCCGGTAGCGGTGTGAGCAGGCTTGTTCCTTAGGGACAGCCCACCGTCGTGTCCTCGAGCGCTATGCCGGCCAATCGGCGAGGCGCGTTTCCGGTCCTATTGATCGGCGGATTTGACGACGCGGACCGGCACCCCCTTGTAGGCAGGTGTGCCCGACTTCCTGTCATAGTGGCTGAGAGCCACCACGACGTTCAGTTCGGGATAGTAGCCGGCGATCGCACCGGAAGGAATGTCGTATTCGACGGCCGTGAAGCCGCGGGCCGATTTTTGCGGCATGGCAATATCCGCCGGTTCGGCGAGGGCGTGGAGGTCGATCCTGTCGCCTTCCGCAAGCCCCCTTGCAGCAAGGTCGTCGCGGTTCATGAGGACGATGTCGCGGCGCCCGAACACGCCGCGATAGCGATCGTCGAGGCTGTAGACCGTCGTATTGTATTGATCGTGGCTGCGGATCGTCATCAGGACGAGTGCATCGGGTGCGCGCAGCCGGGGGTCTTCATCGATGCCTTGGCAGGTAAGGAAGGTCGCCTTGCCGTTTGCCGTATTCCAGTGCCGCTGCGAGGCGGCGACCGTCAGGCGGAAACCGCCCTTGACGCGCACGCGCGCATTGAAATCCCGAAAGTCCGGAAACACGATCTCGATCTTGTCGCGAATGCGGTCATAATTCGCGACCAGTCCCTCCCAGTCTATTCCGTGGCGCGTGCCCAGCGTTGCCCTGGCGATGCCGGCAATGATGGCAGGCTCCGAGCGCAGCGCCTCGCTGGGTGGCTTCAGGAAGCCGCGCGAGGCATGAACCATGGACATGGAGTCCTCGACCGTCACGACCTGCGGTCCTTCTTTCTGGATGTCCAGGTCGGTGCGGCCCAGGACCGGGAGAATGAGCGAAGTCCTCGCGGTCATCAGATGCGACCTGTTGAGCTTGGTCGAGAGATGGACCGCGAGTTCGAGCTTGCGCATGCCGGCGAAGGTCGCCTCCGGATCGGCCATCGCCACGGCGAAATTGCCGCCGAGCGCAATAAACGCTTTCGAGCGGCCATCTATGATTGCTTCCACGGCTTCGACGGCATTATGCCCCTTTGCATCGGATGGGCGAAAGCCGAAGGCTTTCTCCATTCCATCCAGCAGCGCCTTGTTCGGAATTTCCGTAATGCCGACCGTACGGTCGCCCTGGACGTTGGAATGGCCGCGGATCGGTGCAATCCCTGCTCCCTGCCGGCCGATATTGCCTCGCAGAAGCAGGAGATTGGCAAGCTGCTGCACATTGCTGGTGCCTGTGCGGTGCTGTGTGAGGCCCATGCCATAGCAGGCGATGACGTTCTTGGCGCCGAGATAGACGTCGACGGCGCTTTCGATCGCTTGCCGCGTCAGGCCGGAGATCTTGAGGATCGGCTCCCAATCGGTCGCCTCGGCATCCGCCTTCAACTCTTCGATACCGACGGTATGCTCGGCGATGAAAGCACGGTCGAGTAGGCCTTCCCGGCCTGCCGCGATATCCGCGGCATCCCGCTCGAAGATCGATTTCATCATTCCCTTCAGCACGGCGAGATCGCCGCCCGCCCGAACCTGATGATAGGCCGAAGCAATCGGCGTCGATGAGAATGTCACCATTTCGATCGGATTTTGCGGCGCCGCAAATCGTTCGAGCGCGCGTTCCTTCAGCGGATTGAAGACGACGATCGGTACGCCGCGCCGGGCTGCATCGTGCAGCGTCGTCATCATCCGCGGATGATTGGTCCCCGGATTGTGCCCGAAGCTGAAGATGGCATCGGCATGGTCGAAATCCTCGAGCGTCACGGTCGCCTTGCCGACGCCGATCGATTCCGGCAGGCCGACGCTGGTTGCCTCGTGGCACATGTTCGAGCAGTCGGGAAAATTATTCGTCCCGTAAGCCCGCACGAAAAGCTGATAGAGGAAGGCCGCCTCGTTCGAGGCGCGTCCGGACGTATAGAACTCCGCCATGTTCGGATCGGGCAATGCGTTCAGCTCCTGCCCGATCAAGGCGAAGGCCTCATCCCATTCGATGGGGCGGTAGTGATCCGTTTCGGCCTCGTAGACCATCGGATGGGTGAGGCGCCCCTGATCTTCCAGCTGATGGTCCGACCATGTCCAGAGCTCGGACACGGAATGCTGCTCGAAGAATTCGGGCGGAACCCGTTTTGCCGTGGATTCCCAGGTGATCGCCTTGGCGCCGTTCTCGCAAAATTCGAAGGAAGACGTATGCTTCGGGTCAGGCCATGCACAGCCCGGGCAATCGAAGCCCTCCGGCTGGTTCGCCCTCAGCAGCATGGCGGAACCCTGGGCCACGACCTGTTGATGTTTCAACGTCTTGGCAACGGCTCGCAGAGCGCCCCATCCACCAGCCGGTTCGTTGTAGGTCCTTATGCCCTCGGGGCGGTCTTTTTCCATTGCCATGGCCTCGCTTCTGGTGATGATCCCACCGTTTAAAGGGGATACTGTTTTCGACGGCCGCGCCGGCACGATGCGCCGGAGATGCCGTCACAGAGTGCTGAACCGCGATTCGAGCAGGTCGACTTCGCGGATCAGCTGGCTGGTAAGCTCTTCAGGCAGATTGTTGTCGTGGGCGACCCGATAAAGCTCGGCCCGCTCGGCGCGTATGGCGATCAGGTGCAATTCGCGCTCGATCTCGCTCATGCTTCGCGCGAGGTCGGTATTCGTGCCCGTCTTGATGCGGTTCTCCAGCCTTTGCCGATAGAGCTCCATGACGCGGGCGGCGATCTCCATTTGAAGATCCACGGGCCGCTGGCTGGGCGGCATGTTCTGCAGGCGCTGTTCGATCGCCTCGATTGCCGCGCGGGCGGCGGCAATGCGCGCATCGTCTTCCTCGCGTTGGCGCATCGGTTCCGGCAGCGCCGTCACGCCGGCCAGGACATATGGCAGGCCCAGATTTGCGGCGATCAGAGATACGACGATCACACCGGCGGCGAGGAAGATCGCCAGATCGCGGGCAGGGAAGGGTGAGCCGTCGTTCAACGTCAGAGGCAATGCGAACACGCCGGCCAGCGTGACCGCGCCTCTCACCCCGGCCAGCGAGGCCGCCGCGACCACGCGCCAGGTGGGCGTCTGAAAACGCTCGTCACTGTCCTGCCTGCGAAGAAGCATCAGGCCGAGCGTGCCCCACACCCAGAGCGCCCGCAGCACCAGGAGGGCCAGAACGATAGCGAGAACATAGCCGATCAGCCAGAGTTGCCCGGCATGGTCGGTCTCCTGCACGACGTCGGCAGCCCCGGAAACGATCGTCGGCAACTGCTCTCCAAGCAGCACGAAAATGACGCCGTTGCCCGCAAATTGCAGCGCGTTCCACACGGCGGTGCGCTGGAGGCGCGTCGTGGCCGACGCACGCCCCGCCAGCTCCTCGTAGCTCATGACGATGCCGGAGGCGACCGCGGCGAGAATGCCAGACGCTTCGACGCGTTCGGCAAGGATATATGCGCCGAACGGGATAAGCAGGCTGATCAAAATCTGCGACCCGGTCTCCTCGCCGAAGCGCCGTGATGCCCAATCCTTACCCCGCGTCGCCAGAAAGGCGACGAGCGTGCCGATGCAGATGCCGCCGGTGGCGACCCACAGAAACGCGCCGAAAGCCTGGGTGATGGAAAAATAACCGGTTGCGGCGGCGGCGATGGCAAAACGCATGCACACCAGGCCGGAAGCATCGTTCAGCAGCGATTCCCCTTCCAGAATGTGAACCAGCCGTTTGGCAACGGGTACGCGGGCGACGATGGCCGATACCGCCACGGCGTCCGTCGGCGAAATAGCCGAGGCAAGCGCGAAGGCGACCGCAAGAGGCATGGCCGGAATCATCCAGTGAATGAAGTATCCGGCCCCGATGACCGTGAAGATCACCAGCCCGAATGCAAGCGCGGCAATGGTTCCCTTGTCGCGCAGCAGGCCATCCTTCGGAGTCCGCCAGCCGTCGAGAAACAGCAGCGGCGCCAGGAAGAGCAGGAAGGTGCTGGGATCGAGATGAACTTGGAAATCGAAAACGGAGGCAATCAAGGCGCCGAGGGCGATCTGCACGAACGGCAGCGGCAGGACGAAGGGTGACATGCGCGCCAGAATGCTGCTCGCCACAACGGACGCAATAAGAAGCAAACTGACGGTAAAGGCGTCCAAAGCTCACTCCGTTGATGAAAGACGGTCTTTGCGGATGGCCCGCAGCCACGCATCGCAATTGCGCGCATCGCTGGGAAATCCGAAGAAGTATCTTATGGGCAGGGGGGCGGACATTGTCGTCATCGCTGCCGGTGCCTCGAAAAAACAATGCGCCCGGCATTGCGTCGAGAAATGCTGCGACCGTAGACGGCCGCCGCCAGGACCAGCAGAACCGCCGTTCCCAAATTCCAGCCGAGCACCATGATCGTCGCATCCAGCGGATGAAACATCGAAAGCGCCGAGGAGGCGATACCGGCGACTGCCAGGCTGCCCATCAGCGCCGCCGAAACAGGTCGCAGCAGCACCACATGGCGCAACATGACCACCATCAGCAGGGACAGCGGCACACTCGTGACAACGAGCGTTAGCAAGCAACCGGAAGCAGCCTCCACGGTCACGGCGCCGGGCGGAAGCGCCACCCATCCGGCAAGACACTGGTAGCCGATATTCGACATCCACAGCAGAAGGGGAGGAAGTGGCAAGAATAGCCAGAGGCGAGACTTGTCGGGAAGGCTTATCATGAAGGCTGCGATCGCCGCGAGAATGCCGGTTGCCAGAGAGGACAGCACACCGATCATGAAGCCGGTCTCCGCCATCCGCTCCGCAAACCGGGGCCGAACACCGTGCAGGGCGATGAGCAGGCCCATGAGGGCAGCCGCCACGCACAACCAGAGGGCCGCCCTCAACAACGGCGGCCGAAGCGGCCTGACCGGTGCGATATTGTCTGCGAGAGAGCGGATGAGATCGGCGGTCTCCATCAATGTCCACCACGATCCAGCAGCACCTTGCGAAGGCTCTTCAAGGCGCGGTGGGTGGCCACCTTCAGCGAGGGGATGGACATGCCGCTCTCCGTTGCAGCCTCCCTCAGCGACATTTCCTTCAGTTTGAGCATGCTTATGGCCTGCCGCTGCGCAGGAGGAAGATTGCCGATCGCACCTTCAAGAGGAAGCCTGTTCGCAGTCTCTTCGATATTCTCCGTCGTTGCAACGGCATCGTGTTCCTGCGTCAGCGGAAATTCGTGGGCGCGCTGCCGGCATTGACGGCGCAGCCGGTCGAATGCGCGGCGATTGGCGATGCCCACGAGCCAAGGTCCGAATGGCCGGGATGGGTCATAGGTTTCTCGTACCGAGTGTATGGTCAGCAGAATGTCCTGCACGGTGTCCTCGACATCCCGTGGATCCCGATGATACTTGCCGGCAAGCGAGCGCAGATAGGGCGTGATCTCCTGCAGCAGGCGCAAGTATGAGGCCGCATCGCCGCCTTGAGCGCGCGCCATGAGCATGGTCCAGTCGAATCCGTTGTATCTGTCCGAACGCTCGGCCACGATCAGTTTCGGCCTATCGTCAAGCTCCTCGCTCATGTAGTCCCGCCCTGAACGGTCGAGCGCGAGAAGAAGCGATAGATCAGGTAGTCAAGCGAAAGCACGCCGGGGCCAAGCGCCATGATGGCAAGTGCTATCGCGGCCCAGTAGAGGTGAAAATTCACCCATCCGTCCGGAAACACCAGCTGTATGACACCTGTCATGATGAGCAGCGCGAGAGCTGCGAAGCGCGTGGCAAAGCCGGCGAAAAGAAGTATCGGCAAGGTGATCTCGGCAAGCCCGACCAGATAGGCGACAACATCGGGGGCAGGGAAGCCATAGAGATTGCCGAGAATGTGAAGCTTGAACTGCTCCTCGAACAGATACTGCGTACCGATCGAAAGCGACAGAAAGCCATCCCATCGGGTCAAGCCGGAGCGAAGGAAGGGGAGTGCAAGTGCGATCCGCAGGACCGGTGGAGCGACCGATGAGCCGATCAGACCGATCAGGGCCGCGATGCGAAGGATCAAGCCGCGCAGGCCGCCGGGCGAATATTGAAAGGCCGTCATGATGCTTGCCTCGGCTGGCTGTGTTGAGCAGTTGCGATGTCGAAGGCGATGAAGGCGTGCGCGGTCATCAAACCGGAAAGGCAGCTTGACAGATCGAATCCTCTTTCGTCCGTCATGGCTCGCTTCATGGCCTCCATCATCGTAAATCCCTCGGCCAGGGCCTCGATGAAATCGGCGCCGCCGGGCGGGAGCGATCTGATCTCGACGTTTGTGCCGGAGCGAAGGACGAAGGCATCCTCGCCGCCCGCTTCCATGTCGACTTCCCGAGGCATCGCATCGCCGATGTTCATCTGCCAGATCGTCAGCGCGGGAAAGGCCGAACGCACGATCCGCCAGGAGGGATGAAGCGTGACGCGGAGCTCTGGAAAATCCATTGCGCTGATCTGAGCAAAGGCCGCCGCTTCCAATGGTGCGATGTCAGCCGAATGATAGGCCTCGACCCATGCGCGTTCGATCCGCGCGACGTCGCTCAGATAGGGAAGGCTCGCCACCGGCTCGAAACTTTGGAGGAAGGTCGGAAACCCCTTTCCGTAGTCGAGCATGATGGGTGAGCTTGGCGGCTCGATGGCGACATAGATTCGGCCCATGGCGAGGAAGAATTCCTCGCCTACGATGCGGGCAACCGCCGGAAAGGCGTCCTTCAGCGTCGCGGTGAGGCCGACGACGACGTTGTTGCGATAGACATTGAACCGCTTCCGGCTCGGACGGCCATCCGGGCCGACCAGGCCTTCCGGCACGGATCGCTCCGGATCGAGCAGGGCGCAGGCGAAAGCATGTTGCCTTTCGCCCAGGGACGGCATTGCGGGCATCAGCCATCCCCTCTTGAAACGACGTTCGTCCAGAGGCGACGCAGGCTTTCCAGGCCACCGGCCGTCGAGCTCCACAGCGTCGCGTCACCGACCAGCAGATCGCCGCCGAAAACGCCGGGCCGCGACTGCAGCAAGGCGTCGAAGGTGGATCGTCCGTCGCGTGTGAAAGGATGCGGCGGAGCGGCAAGGTCGATGGATTGGCGAACAAGCACATCCATCTTCCCTGCGGCATCTCCAATGCTCACGAAGTGCGGCAGGTGGGGATGAAGATTGAACGTCGGCACGTCCGAAAGCAGTCCTAGCCGGTCCAGGTCATGCTCGACCTTGATCGGGCTGGGCGATCCATCCGGCTCGGACGCCGGATGCAGCCCGAAGCGGTTTTCGATTGGCAGGCCAAGCCCTGCAAGCAGGGTCCGCGCGAAGCCGCCAAAACGCTGTTGGGGAGGAATGGTGCGATCGCCATGATGGAGGAAATGCTCCGTCTGGATCTCCGTCCGCTCCTCCTGCGCCACATCGTCCACGTCGCCGATGTCGTGATGCGGGCAGACGAAGAGCAGATTGCCGGGTTTTGCCAGGAAGGATCGAACCGCCTCGATCTCCTCGGCGCCTGCCTGCTGATGGGTTCGCAGCGAATCGAAGCTGATGATGATGAGCGTATCGATCGCCTCGAGCGTCTTGTCGTCGATCCGCACGACACTTCCCGCGTCGCCGCCGCGTTCGATCTCCAGTACGGCCTGACCGGTCGTGGCCGCCGCGTGCTCGACGAAGGCGACAAAGTTCTTTTTGAGGATTTGATCGAGGAAGCCTGCAATGCCCTGATCGAATTGTGCGGGGTCGGACAGTTCCTCGAAATGCGGGTAGAGGATCCTGCGGCTTTCGAAGAGCGCCGGAAAGCGGTTCTCGATGATTTCCAGGGGAGCGGCAGTTTCGCTTGCCCGATCCCAGGCGTAGTAGACGCCAATCCTGTGGCTGGTCATGTGTAAACCCTCGCGAATGATAATGGTCCGGATCGGCCTGAACTACTCGGCTGCAGCCTGGCGGTTTGCACTGGCTGCTTCCTGCATCAGCAGCTCCGCGCGCGCAGCCTCCGCCGCAAGCACGGGCCAATCCGGAAGATCTGTGTCCCACTCGATCAACGTCGGGAGCGGGCCGGCGCGGCTGACGACATGCGAATACAGGTCCCAAACGAGATCGTCGACGCGCCGGTCATGAGTGTCGATGAGCAGGGGCCGATCGTCGTCGTCGGCCTCTGTTGCGTGCCCCGCCAGATGAATTTCCCGGACGTGAGCAAGCGGGAAGGAATTGACGTAGTCGAGAGCGTTCCAAAGCTGGTTCGTGCACGAGACATGGACGTTGTTGACATCGAGCAGCAGGCCGCAACCGGTGCGCCGAACGACCTCGGCAATGAAATCGACTTCGGAATAGGTGCTTTCAGAGAAAGCAAGATAGGTGGACGGATTTTCGAGCAGCATCTGGCGGCCGAGGGCTTCCTGGACCTCGTCGATATGGTCGGCGACGCGGCCGAGCGTCTCCGCCGTGTAGGGCACCGGCAAAAGATCGTTCAGGAAGCCTGCGTCGTGCGTCGACCAGGCGAGATGCTCGGAAAACAGCGAAGGCTTGTATCGGTCGATCAGGGTCTTCAGCCGCCGGAGATGATCCTTGTCCAGCGGCCGGTCGGCGCCGATGGAAAGACCGACGCCATGGAGCGAGAGGGGATAGCGCTCCCGGATTGCCGCAAGATACCGGTGCGGCGGTCCGCCTGCTCCCATGTAATTTTCGGCATGGACCTCGAAGAAGCCGATGTCAGGCAGGGTCTCGATGATGTGGCGGTAATGTTCCGCCTTGAGTCCGACGCCGGCGCGTGCCGGCATGTCGAGTTCAAAGAGGGAACCAGAGGGTTTTTGCATGGATCCATACCTGATTGCAGATACGATGCGACCGGCCGCGCCGAAACGCGGCCGGTCTTCCGGATCAAGCCTTGGGGGTAAGGCTGCCCGGGCCGTTTGGCGTGGACATCGTCGTGCAGGTGCCCTTGGGAACGAGCTTGAAGGCATTGCCCTGGTAGTCGGCAGTGCTCGTGCCTGCGCAGGTGGTGCCGGCGCCGGCGTAGCAATCGTTCTGACCCTTCAGGGCCGTGCCGAAGCAGGGCTCGACCTTGCCCGACTTGACGAGGGCGGTGTGTTCGGCCTGGATCTTCTTTTGCGCTGCCGTGAATTCCTCGGCGCTTGCCGGAGCAGTGGAAAGAGCACCGATGGCGCTGGCAAAAGCACCGACGACAAGCGTAGACAACATGCGATTAGACATTGCTATTCTCCGATTTATGAGGATGGTCCAGAAGACTGCTCGGTCGCCTGGGGCGGCGATATCCGCCTAATGTGAAGTTCGGTCCGGCGCCTGAAAGGTTACCTCTCGACAGAAGGGCAGCGTAATTTCGAGCAACGGACATCGCTGATAAATTCCTTAGTCGGCTATTGTCTTTTGTGCGCTCACCGTGGAGGGATGAATGCCCGGCGCATCCGCCAGAAGGGGAGGAACCGTGGCGAAGATCAGCTTTGCGGCCTCGCCGTTGAAATGAGCGTCCCGGCTCTTCTGGTCGGCGAAGAGATCGACCAGAAAAACCGTGTCCGGATCCGCCTCCGAGCGCAGCACGAGCCAGGTCGTCGTACCTGCCTCCCGTTCGACATGGGGTAGCGCGTTCGAAATCAGACGCGCGACCTCCTCGCCGTATCCCGCCTTTGCCTTGAATGAAACAACCGCAGCCGGTGTCGCCATATCCTCCCGCCTTTCTTTTCGTTGCTGATGCGATGGAAACGAAATCGAAGCCAAAGCGGCCGCGATCAATCCGTTCGATTGAGCGGCTTTCCACGGCATTAACTGCCAAACTTGACAGGCTGTATTGAACGGCGTTGCCCGGCGTGGTTTCCGATTGCTGTTGGAACGTGAGGCGGCCATCTAGCGCGATCGCCGATTTCCGACGCGGCAATTCGATCGTCTTCCCATCTGTCGAGGACCTGGTTCAAGGCAGGCGGCGGCATGGTAGACGCGTCAAAACACGGCTTGCCGATCAGCTCCGCGAACTGCGACAAAAGCCAAAGGTGCTCCCCGGCAATGCCTGGAAAAGCGATAGGGCAAAACGGCCCCGGGGATTCCGGGTGGAGCTGATAGTCTCTAAGACGCCTCGGGCAGGGGATCGGTTTCCTGTCCCTTCCGCGAGCGATAGGATTCCAACAGTATCGCGATACCTGCGTAGACCGCCGCGAGTATCCACAACGTCGCGAGCGGCAGACGCATGATCGACAGCGGTGCTCCAAGCTGTGAGACTTCGACGATGCCATTGATCGCGGTGGTGCTCGGCAGCAGAATCGTCAGCGTCTTCAGAGGTTCCGGAATGGCTTCCGTCGGCCAGGAGAAGCCCGCCAGGAACAGGAAGGGCAGGCCGGCTGCCGCAAACACCAGCTGAACCGCGAGCGGACTGCGGATCAGGCGCGAGATCGCAATGCCGAGGGCGCCTACCGCCAACACGAAAGGCAGCGAAATCATGATGACCGCCCAAAGCGAGCCGAGGCGCGGGATGCCGTAGAGATAGGGAAGAACGATGAGATAGAAAGGCACGACGAAGGCTTCCACCACGAGATAGGCAAGCATCTTGCCGAGCACGAGCGAGACCGGTCCCGCCGATGCGCTGGCCCGATCCGCAGCGAGGCGGCCGTCTCGTATCGTACCCAGCAGGCCGACGCCGATCAGCAAAGTCTGCTGCAGGATCAGGACGAATGCCGCGGGCAGGATGTAGGTCGCATATCCGCCTTGAGGATTGAAAAGCGCGACTGCCGTCAGCGGCATCGGATTGGAGGCGGCAACGGCCAGCGCCGGGTCCACGTTCATGGCGATCAGCCTTGCCGTTTCCACTTCCGCGCCGAAGGTCTTGGCGACAGCGGTCACCGCTCCGGAGATACGCTGGTAAATGAGGAAATAGCTGGCATCCGCATAAAGGGCGAGCGGCGATTGCCGCCCATGCAGCAGATCGCGCTCGAAATGCTGGGGAATGACGACAATCCCGAAGAGCTGGCGCCGATAGACCTCGCGTTCGGCGCTTGCCTCGTCCGGCAGCACGGCTGCGACGGCAACGTCGCTCGAAGCATCGATCAGCCGGGCGAGCTGCCGGCTGCTGTCGGTGCCGTCGAGGTCGACCAGGGCGATCGGTACGTCGCGCAGCGCCTCGTTGCGATAGGGCTGGGGATAGTAAAGCGCATAGATGAGGGGACCGAGGATGAGCACGCTCAACACAGGCCGCAGTGCCAGCACGCGCTTAAGTTCGATGCGCAAGACCGCAAGCAAGCTTTTCATGGAGCAACCTTCCGTGCGGCGAGATCCGGCATTGGTTGCGCCGCATTACGGGAACGCATGATCTCCAGTCTCAGCGCCGTCAGGCCGGCCAGCGCCACGACGAAGATTGCAAGCACCAGAATCGGTCGCCAGGAAAGATCGGCAGGCGTGCCGCGGATCGTCTGGTCGATGCGCGCCATGAGATACCAGGTGCCGGGAATGAGTTGACCCCAGTGATAGGCAAAGACATTCATGCCGAGGCGCGGAAACCCGATGCCCATATATCCGAAGGACGGTGCGAAAATAAGCGTGCCGATGCTGATCGCGCTTGCCATCGGCCGGAGCAGCAGGGCTAGAAGCACGCCAAAAAACTGGTTCGCGAGGATGAAGAGCACGCCGGCAATGAGCAGTATCCAGTTCTGGCCACGCAACGGCATCCCCAGTAGGCCGAACAGCACGGCATCGGAGATGCCGAGCACGACGAGGAACAGCAGCGTATACGGCAGGACCTTGCCGGCGATGGCCGGCCACAATCCGCCGCCGAGCCTCCTGAGAATGCGGAAGCGATGGCGGGTTTCGGCATCGAGCCCGATCGTATAGGACATGGTGGTGACGATCACGACCTGCAACACGCTCGGCAGCAACGCCGCCAGCAGGAAATGCGCGTAGTTCAGCGTTGGATTGAACAAGGGATTCACCTGCACCGGTATCGGTGCCAGATCGGCTTCGGCAACGTCGACCGGCTGCCCCTCGGCCGTGCGCAGCGCCAGCCGGATGCCGGCCTCGACCGACGGCACTGCGGCGCTGACGCCGCGCAGAGTGAGATTTCCGGTTGTCAGCGTCTGCGTGTTGTAGAAGAAAACGACTTCCGGTCTGCGCCCGGCAAAGACGTCGCGCTCGAGATTGCGCGGCAGGAACAGCAATCCGTGCACCTTGCCTGCGAGAATGAGCGCGCGACCCTCGGTAAGATCGGCGACGCGCACGGCCACCGCCGTATCGGGCGTGGCATCGACGGTCCGAATAATCTGCCGCGAAAGATTGCTGCCATCCTGGTCGAGCACCGCAATGGGCAGTCGCGTCGCAAGTCCGGCGCTGAACACCACCGCCAGCAGCCCCATCAGCAGCAGCGGCAGTCCTGTCGCAAGGAAGAACAGGAAAGGCCGCCGGTAGAAGAGGCCGAACTCGCGTCGAAACACCAGCACGAAACCGGGGCGCAGGCGGCCACGCGGCATCATCTTAACGCTCCTCGAAGGGCCAGGAGGCAATGACGCTCATGCCCGGGCGCAATCCTTCCGGCAGGACGACCGGTTCGGCCCGCACCTCGAAGGTGCGAAGATCAAAGTCGCCGGTGGCGCGCGTTGCCCGCCAGGTGGCATATTGTCCCTGAGCGTTGATGACGGTCACCTTGACCTGCAGCTTGTCCTGCTTGAGCGCCGGCACGGAGACGTTGAAGACATCGCCAACTTTCAGGCCGTTCAGCAAATCCTCACGAAGATTGAAGGTGAACCACGGGTGGTCGATGTCGATGATCGAAAACAGCGGAGCGCCGGCCGAGAAGTTTTCGCCGAGCTCGGCCACGCGTGTCGTGACCTGGCCGGAGATCGGAGCGCGGATCGTCAGTTCGCTCACATCCACCTGCTGCTGGTTCAGGGATGCCCTGGCCTGTTCGACCCTTGTGGCCGCGAGGGCCTTTTCTTCCTTGCTGGCGCCGGCGACGACCAGCCGCAAATTGGCTTCCGCCGCTTCCTTCTGGCGGATTGCCGCCTCGAGATTGCGGGCGGTCTGATCGACGAGTGCCTGTGTGGAAGCCCCGGTGCTGATCAGCTTCGCCTGGCGGCTGGTCTCTTCCTGATAGAGCGTGACATCGGCATCGGCCGCTGCCAGCTGCGCTTTCGAAGCATCGATGGTTTCCGGACGGGTGCTGTTGACGCGGATGAGATCGGCCTGAGACACGGCCAATGCAGCGTCCGCCATATGCAGCGATGCCGTCAGCTGCGGGCTTTCCAGCTCGGCGATCACGTCACCCTGCTTGACCACGTCGCCCACATCGGCATTGAGCTTTGCCACGCGCCCTGGAACGCGCGGGCTGATATCGACGCGGTTCGTCGACACCTCGCCCTGCACGACCAGCGGCGGCGGCCGGGTTGCAAACCACAAGAGAACACACAGGGCTACAACAAGGCCCAGCCCTACTATTGCACGGATCGCCGTCTTCATCGCCCTTTGACAAACCTCTTCATGTTTTCTGCATCTCTCAGCGTCGATGGTACCTGATCGGAAATAAGTCTTCGCGCCTTCTTGGGGTCACGAGGACGGCCTGCTTTTTCCATTCAGGAAGGAACGCTATAAACTCGTATTTCTCTGTCTATTCCCCGCAGATTGGCCAGGAAACTGCTGGGGGCGGCACCCTGCCGCCTGATAAAATCATGGGCTTCCGCATCATCCGCCGAGGACGAGGTGACGAGGATCGCGTCGGGAGATGCGATGTTTTCGACACGGGAGGCGATATTGACCGTCTGGCCGAAATAGTCCTGGCGGTCGTTCATCGACACCGCGAGGCAGGGGCCGCTGTGAATCCCGATCTTGAGAAGCAGCTCCTGGCGGTTGTTCCGGCGGTTCAGCCTGTTGACGGCCTCTCTGATTTCAAGCGCGGCGGCGATGCCTTGCACGGGATTGGGAAACGTTGCCATGATCGCGTCGCCGATGGTTTTCACAATGGCGCCGCCTTTTCTGGAAACGATCTCTTCCGCGATCTGAAAGTGAGAGCGCACGAGGTCGAATGCGGCAAGATCGCCGATCCGCTCATAGAGCTCCGTCGATCCCTTCAGGTCCGTGAACAGGAAGGTCAGATTGGTGATCTTGAAACGTTGATTGATGTCGAGAACGTTGGTTCGGTAAAGATCGCGAAACGTCTGGTGCGTCAGAAGGCGCTTGGCGGTCAGAACGGGGATGTGACGCTCGACCATGTGTTTGAGCGCTTCCCCCACGCTCCATAGAATGGGCATCACTCTTCGGGACGTATTGTTTTCAAGGACGAGATTCAGCACGCCGGGCGCCAGCCGATGCATCGCGGTCTGCAGGCGCGTATCATCGATGTGAACCGTTATTTGCTGCGGATCCGCCGAAGGCGCGCCCGTCACCTCCAGCGACTGCGAACTATGGGTCACGGGATCGAAGAGGACGGCCAATCCCTCGCTCATCTGGATTTGACGGACGACACGCTCACCGGGCGCGACTTCCACCGCATCAAGCACTGCCTCCCTGGCGACATCGCTCAGATCGTCCGGAAGATCGCTGCCCGAACTCCAGAAGACCTGCCGGACATAGGGCCACAAGGACAGGCTTTCGGGGCTATGGGCTTCGATCTTTCGAACGCGGGGATCGACGGTGAACGTGATTTCCACGCTCTCATCCAGATTGGGCTCGCAGTTTACCGCGCACAGCGCGCAGCGATAGCGGGCCTGGTTGATTGCCCGGAGCGATTCGCATGCCTGAAGGACGCCGCCGCAGCTGGCGCAAACCACATTCCAGGAAAGCTCGAAAAGACCGAGCTGCGTCGCATGGAGAAATGCTGCCACGCACTCGCGTTCATCGAGCTTGTGTGACAGGGCGAAGGCGAGAGGATTTATCCGATTGAGCCGCGTATCCGGGGCTTCGCGGATCAGCTGCTCTATCGCGGCGGCGACACCATCGTCAACGTACTGGCGTATTGCCAGAATGCGATCGGTAATATCCAGCATCAGCTATTCCGCACACTAAAGATAAGGGCAGAATAAGCTGGCTGCCGCGAGGACGCGAGCCGTTTAATTTTTATTTTTTGTGTAACCTTTCGATTGTCGGAAGCGAACATAAAGCGATAGGGATCAGGAGAGAGGTCATAGGGGCGGTGGAGAGCTTTGTCTGGGAAACGAGCATTGCAGCCTCTGCCGACGACGTATTTTCACTGCTCGCCGACTTGCGGGACTATGATCGATGGCTGCCGAATTCGGCGGCCTATCACGGGACGCTTCAAATCTCCGACGGACCGATCAAGGTAGGCACGACCTATGTCGAACCTGGACCGTTCGGCACGCGCCACGGAACGGTCACGTCCCTGATCCGGCCAGGGGAACTCGATTTCGAGCAGCCGATGACCATGAAACCGCGTTTTATGGGCACCATCGGCATCCGGCTTTTTCACAGGATTGCGGTTGAAGGCGAGACGGTCAGGCTCATGCGCCGTCTCGAACTGTCATTCCACGGTCCCGTCAGGTTTCTCAAGTCGCCGATCATCCGGGCATTTATGAAGGAGAACGATCGGATGATGAAAGCATTGAAGGCGTTCGCAGAAGGAGAGTGGCGGCCGCCTTCTTTCGCGAACCCTGCATCAGGGGCCTGACCGCGGGCAGTTCGCGAGACTGAAGATTCAGCGTGTTCTCACGGCGATGATGCTCGGATGCTAGTTGGGAAGGCGCCGCTTGAATCGTCTTCCGTGCTCGCGCGCAAAAGCGGCGGGCGTGCTGCCGATCAGGCGGCGAAACCGCCTGGTGAAATGACTTTGATCGGCAAATCCGGTTATGAGGGCGACTTCCGCAAGCGAGACATCCGTTTCCGAGATGAGCGATTGTGCCTTGTTGATCCGGCATTGCTCGACGAAGGTCATCGCCGTCATGCCGGTGCTCTGCTTGAAAATGCGCGCGAAATGAAAGCGGCTGACATTGACGATCTCCGCCAATTCGCCAAGGCCGATCATCCGGTCGAGATTGTCTTGAATGTAATCCGCGAGGCGATCCACCTCCATTTTGCTCAAGCGGGGCAGCCTGTCAGGCTCTATTGCCTCGAAAGCATTGTATTTTCGCAGGAGGTGTGCCGCAAGCGCGGCGGAAACATGATCGATAATAAGGGCTTGCGCCGGATGAGGCTTTTGCTGAAGTTCCGACAGGAGAACGAGCGCCATATGCTCGATCAGGGTGTCGCGCGTCTCGAAAATGTTCCGGATTTCGATTTGGGGGACGCTGTGCCTGCCGAATTGTTCTCCGGCGGCCGCCACCAGCGCGGTTGGAATTCTAAGTCTCGCCGATGTCGCCGTCGGCCCTTCCCATGTCGATTCACATCCTGCGGGCATGAGCAGCGATATGCCTGCGGACATGATGCCCTCGTGCACGGCACCGTCTCGTCGTTGGATCAGCCGCGCTCTTCCCGAGGGACAATAGCAGATCAGATGATGATCGAGAGCCGGATAGGTCTGCGAGCAATCCGGACGCGGACGGTAGAGATCGACGGTCACGCCATCCCATCCCCGGCCCCGGGTGGTCGCGATCGGCCGTCGCGTCTTGATATCGATGATTTCCTCGATGGAAACGAGTTTTCGGGGCGGGTTCTGGATGTTTTGCAATTCAGTCATCGTGGCCCAATCACGTTTATGGTGACCCTAGACGCATAGTGTTTGCACGCTGTTGGCTCGATGATTCGACCTTGCGACAAGGCGACGATCCCTAAGCCATGGAGAATGCGAAAAAGATGACGGCGCGGCCAGCATAACTCCGAGTTTGGATTTAATCGAGTGGGATTGCAGCGTGAAGTGGAAATTCCTGGGAGGGGTTGGCTCTTCACCGGACCTCCGAACCGCCCTACCTCATTGTTTTCACGAAGCTTCGGTCGAAAAATCAATGCGCAATTTTCCGGGAATTGCTCCCCTCGGTCGATGGGGCAAGGAGATCCATTGATTCTTGCGTCACGTATCGCCGGCCAGCGTCCGCCAACACCAATGCTTCGAGCGAGCGTGAGCTTTGCCCGAGGAGAGCCGGCGGGTAGTTATTCCTGACCTGGCCTCATCCGAAGCTGCGGTTTTTCGTGCCCCTTACGATGAATATGCCCGCGACAATGGCCAATATCAGCAGCGCGACCTGGCTTGCGACAACGGGCGGCTCATTGCCGGTCGGGGCAATGGCGTTCAGCGGCGGGATTTTCTGGAAGACCTGCGCGATCAAGACGAGACAGTTGAAATAGAGGAGAAGCAGACATCCGATCACGTAGGAAAGCCGCCAAATGCCGGTCATCTGTGTCCGGTAGCGTGCATAGACAGTCGCTATGAAGATCAGCACACAGAGGATGCCCACCGCTATGGCCGGCGTAACGCCGTTGAAGGGAAACATGAACCCGGTGATGAGCGTGATCGCCACGGACCATAAGAACCAGCGTGCCGCACGAAGAACCGGCGTGTCGGTGATGAAGCCAACCACGACATAGATGCCGCTTGCGATGGCAACGAGGCTGACAAGCGTGTGAAAGACGGTCAGAACCAGAATAGCAGACATTGGAAACCTCTCCCCAAAGGTAATGGACCAGTCGCTGCCAACGTTCCCGAGGCTGCGATTTCGCTACTATAAGACCCTTCGGCCGGAAGAGCCATTCACCCGGCCGAAGGCGATCTCGCGGGAAGACTACGCCTTGATGAACTCGAGCAGATCGGCATTGATGACGTCGGCGTGGGTGGTTGCCATGCCGTGCGGGAAGCCCTTGTAGGTCTTCAGCGTGCCGTGCTTGAGCAGCTTGATCGACAGCAGCGCCGAATCCGCGATCGGAACGATCTGGTCGTCCTCGCCGTGCAGAACCAGCGTCGGCACGTCGATCTTCTGCAGATCCTCGGTGAAGTCCGTTTCCGAAAAGGCCTTGATGCAATCGTAGTGCGCCTTGGCGCCGCCCATCATGCCCTGGCGCCACCAATTCTGGATCACGCCCTGGCTGACCTTGGCATCCGGCCGGTTGAAGCCGTAGAACGGTCCCGTCGGCACGTCGAGGAAGAATTGCGCCCGATTGGCAACGAGGGCCGCGCGGAAACCGTCGAAGACCTCGATCGGCAGCCCGCCCGGGTTCTTGTCGGACTTGACCATGATCGGCGGCACGGCGCCGATCAGGACCGCCTTGGCGACGCGGCCCTTCCTGGCGCGGGCAACATAGTGGGCGACCTCGCCGCCGCCCGTCGAATGGCCGATGTGCACCGCATTCTTGAGGTCGAGATGCTCGACAAGCTCGGCAACGTCGGCAGCATAGGTATCCATCTCGTTGCCGGTCGCCGTCTGGCTGGAGCGGCCGTGACCGCGCCGGTCATGCGCGATGACGCGATAGCCCTTCTCCAGAAAGAACATCATCTGCGCGTCCCAGTCGTCGGCGCTCAACGGCCAGCCGTGATGGAAGACGATCGGCTGCGCATCGCGTGAGCCCCAGTCCTTGTAAAAGATCTGAGTGCCGTCTTTGGTGGTGATGAACGACATAGTGTTGGCTCCCTTGGTAGAATGTTGCTCGGTGGTGGATTTCGCGCCGGCCGGGTCTGTCGGCAGTATCAATGCTGTGGTCAGCGCCGCGCCGGTCAGCAGGGTTTCGCGGCGGCTCATTTCGAGATGAAACTTGGAACGCTCAGGCATGAGGGGATCCTTCAATTCTGATGGCTTGTTTCGGTCATTTGCGGGCAGAAATGAAATGGCGAACCAGTGGCGGGTCGCTTCCCCGGTGATAGGAAAGGACGCCCTGCTGGATATCGGCATCGGCTTTCGAGACGCGGCGATGCTGGCGGATGTGCTCGGCCCAGGATTCGACCATGAACCATTCGATGAAAATCTGCGGATCGGCGGCGTCTTCGGTGATGCCCCAGCTATAGGCGCCATCGCGCTGCCGTTCGCGCGACAGGTCGGAGACGGCCGCGACGAAAGCCTCGCGATCGGCGGGATCGATGCGATACTCGATCAGAATGAGGACCGGTCCGCGATCGTTCTCGATGGGTGCCGCCGTCAGGGGCTCGGGCCAGTGATTGGAGGGAACGAGATCCTGCTCGCCCTTGGGGATCTTCAGGCGATGCAGCCCCGCCCCGGCGATTAGAAGCCCGATGCCGGCGACCAGCAGGGTCCATGGCAGGCCGATCGCCTCGGCAACCAGACCCCAGAGGAGGCTGCCGGCGGCCATCGCGCCGTTGAAGACGGTGAGATAGACGGCGAGCGAGCGCCCGCGCACCCAGTTCGGCAGGACGGCTTGCGCGGCTCCGTTGAGCGTCGTCAGCGCGGCGAGCCAGGCGGCCCCAAGCACCAGGAGGATGAGGACGGCGGCCCATTGGGGCGGAGCGAAAGCCAGGCCCGCCATGACGGCGGCCGTAAGTACCGAGGCGCCAAGCATAAGGCCGTCGGCATCATAACGGTTCCGCAATTTCGGCATGATCAGAGCGCCACAGATGGCCCCCACGCCGACCGCACCAAGAAGAATGCCGTAAAAACCGGCCGAGCCTGCGAGCAGGTTTCTCGCCAGAAGGGGAAGCAGGGCCCATACGGCGCTGGCGAAGACGAAAAAAACACCGGCGCGCGCAAGGATGACGTGAAGGTCGCGGCTGGCCTTGGCGTAGCGGAGGCCGGCGCGAAACGCGCCTGCAAAGCGTTCGCCGAAGGGGTCTTCGGGCGCTACCGGACGCTTCCACCACCATAGCGCGGCTATGACGAAGGCATAGCTGATGACATCGACGCCGTAGGTAATGGACGCCCCGAAATAGGCAAGCAGCACACCGCCGACGGCGGGACCTATGGCGCGGGAAATATTGACCCCCAGCGAATTGAGGGCGACGGCGCTCTTGATATCGGTCTTGCCGACGAGCTCCGGAACGATTGCCTGCCAGGTCGGCGCCATCAACGCCGCTCCGATGCCGCCGATGAACGTCAGCGTCACCAGCGACGTGATCGATTGAAGCCCCGTCGCCGAAAGGACAAGGAGGCAAACGCTGGCAGCTGCGAGCACCAGCTGGATGACGATGAGAAAGTGGCGACGATCCAGAATATCCGACAGGACGCCGGCGGGTATGGCAAGCAGGAAAACCGGCAATGCGGCGGCGGCCTGCATCATGGCGACGGCCGCAGGAGCGGCCGAGAGATCGGTGACGAGCCACGAACTTGCGACGTCGCGCACGAAGCTGCCCGTATTGCCGACGATCGTCGCGACCCAGAGAACGAAGAACACGCGGTTCCTGAGCGGCGCAAAGCTGTCCTGCTGCCTGGATGGCGTTGCCGGTGGCTCGGTCATCGCTTGTCTCCGCCTCTGCAAGTGTGGAAACCCTTCCCCTGTCGTCTGTCCTCGATCGAAACGATGGCCCTCACCATGCGAATGCCATCTGCAAACCAACGTAATTCCCGTCGTGCCCACCTGCGCGGCGAATGGCATCTCCCGCTTCGAAGTGGACGGCTTCGATGGCGCCCGTGAGATTGGGGGTGAACGCGTAGTCGAGCCTGATCTGGCCGTAGGCGCCCGACCATGCGCCGCCGTGGCCGGCGGTTCCAGACAGTGGCTGGTTGGGCTGGACATAGATCGCGTCGGCGGTCGTCTGGCGCCATTGCAGGCCGATCGCGCCGGTCAGCGTCATCTTGTCGGTCGGCTTCACCGTGATCGACGGCTTGAGATGGATCAGGTTGGCATAGCCGGTATAGCCGGCAAGCGAGAAATAGTAGCCGTTCGGGAACAGCGGGTTGAAGGTGCCGACGGTATTGTCGCCGGGGTGATCGTCGCCTGAGGCCATGTCGAACTGCAATCCGATCCTCGGCGTCCAGCCGATATCCTCGAATGTGTAGCCTGCGCGCACGCCGAGCGCCCAGGCACGGATATCCTTGTCGCCGATATCGCCGAGCTGCCCCATGGCTTCGGCGTCCCAGTCGAAGCCTTTGCTCGACCCGGCAAAGCGGGTGTCGAACACATGACGGTTCTCGCGGCCGCCGCCATCGAGATAATGGGCGTTTTCGCGTTGATAGAGGGAATAGTAGGCCGATAGCTCGTTGGTTCCGAGCACCTGGCGCTCGATGCGCACGGTGCTGAAGCGGAAGTCGCCGTTCGAGGTATCGTCGAAGGGATCGTCGTCGCGGTACTGAACCGGCTGGCTGACGAAGCCGATGAAGCGCCACGGGCCGGTTTCCCAGTCGGCCCAGACGGCATCGAAGGACTGGCGCACGTTCGGCCCGTCGCGCGAAGAGACGAAACGCTGCAGGTCGAAGGCGAAGTCCTGGCGGCCGATGCGCGCCTTGAAGGTGCCGGCGTCGAAATCGTGGCTGTAGGCCAGGAAGGCCAGCCTCAGGTCGAGCTGGTCGGCGTCGGCCGGCCCGACGTCCTTCTTGCCGAAGGCGCGATCGTCCTCGAACTGGGTAAAGACCTGCCAGTCCTCGAAGAGATGCAGGTCGATGTGGAACTGAACGCGCTGGATGAGATAGCTGTCGCGCTCCACGCCGCCGATGCCGAAGCCGGGCGCGCTGTTGCTCTCGAAACGCTCCCTGACATTGGCGCCGAAGGAGACGTAAGTGCCGGGATCTGCGGCCGACAGCGGAAGATACTTCAGCCTGTCCAACGGCTGTGTCGCAAGCGCCGGATCGGCCAGCACGGACCAGTCTTCCTGCCAGCGGTTGGACTTGATCGCCGGCCGTTTCGGCTTGGCCGGCGGGTCGTCGGCAAAGGCAGCGCCCGTTGTCGCGCAAAGAATGGCGACCGCCGCGAGGGAGAGAAAGCTCTGTGCGCGCAGGTCGGCCTTGTGGGTCGAGACGCGTGGCAGGACCTCGAGCGGTCGCATCGCGATCACGGTGCCGCGGCAGCGTGGATTTCGGCGACGTAACCGCCGGGAAACTCGACCATGGCCGCCTGCCGCTTGTCGGAGGTAAAGGCGTTCACCAGGACGGTTGCGCCATTGGCCTTGGCCTTGTCGAGTGTCGCCGCAAGGTCCGCAACCTCATATCCCGTCGTCTCGTGGCCATAGGGGTACGGCAGATGGCCGTCGGTGGCGAGCACCGTCATCCTGCCGTAGACGGACTCGATGCGCAGGCGGCGGAAAGTGTCGTTCGGCCGGCCGATCTCGACGCCCGGAGCTTGTCTGTCGTCGGCGACGACCTTGCCCTTCGAGAAGGTGAGGAAGGCCTTGACGAACTTGTCCACGGCATCGGGAGAGACGTAGACACGGTTTTCGGGGATCTTGTCGAAGGCGGCGTAGGAGGGCTTGGTCGTATGCCAGTAGAGCTGCATGTTGACGCCGCCCGGCCATTGGATGACGGCATCGCGGCCGATCGGATCGGGAAAGGAATCGACGACCAACGAGGCGCCGGCGGCGCGGGCAGCGGCGATCGCCTGGTCCAGGTCGGTGACGAGATAGCCAGTGCGCTCGGCGCCGAACGGATAGGGGATCGGTGTCTTGAAGCCGAAGAGCGAGACGGTGCCGACCGGCGTCTGCAGCAGCTGCGACGTGGTGCTGCTGGGGGTCGGCGTCACGGTCGCGACGACCTGCTTGGTGCTTGCGCCGCCGAAGGTAGCAACGAAACTGCTGGCGAATGCATCCACCTTGTCCGGATCGACATAGACGTGGGAGGTGTCGTATTGCGACCCGACGCCGACCTGCGGATGCGCCGCGCGGGCAAGGGCCGCGCCGGCGGGCGTCAGGGCAAGGGCAGTCAGAAGACCGATCGTATAAGCGTAACGGGAAAACATGTTCTAGGCCTCCATGGTCTTTGCAGTATCCTGATCCAGATCGAGCCAGGCGACCAGCAGAAAGCCGCCGACGAGACCGAGATGTTCGAAAAATGAATTGGCTGCCATGAAGCGTTCCATCCCCGGGGGCAATTCCCAGAAGCGGAGCGCCAGGACGGTGGCGAGCAGCGTGAAGCCGGCAAGGCCGAGTGCGCCGAGCCAGCGGAAAAAGCCGGTGAGGATCATCACCGAGGCGCCAAGCTCAAGCGCTATGACGAGCACGGCGAAGAGCGGGGCTGGCGACAGGCCGAAATGCGCCATCTCGCCAAGCGCTTCGTTGAAATCCGTGAGCTTGTCCAGACCGCCTTGCAGATAGGCGGCGCAAAGGCCGAGATAGGCCAGGAAGCGCATCCAGGCCGCCCCGAAGAGGGGGCGGGCGATGGCGGCGAGTTTCGTTTCGAGGCTGTGCATGGGTCTTGCCTCAAACGGCCCAGCAGGAGCACCCGAGCGCCCCGAAGAAGCCCTTGAGGTCCTTGATGGGAAGCTTCGATGCCCAGGCATTGGCGTGGGCATGGCCATGCAGGTTGCAGTCGTTGGCGCAGCCGCAGGAGGCGATCATGCGTGGATTGAGGGAATGCTTGCCGGCATGGTCCGGCTCGCCCCAGGCGGCATAGCCCTTGAAGCTGCGAACCGGCGACCAGTCCGGCATGGCGGGCGGCACGGGGTTGTCGTCGAGGCTGGCGAAGGGGCCGGCGCCATAGACGATCCTGCCGCCGACCATGGTGAGCTCGGAGGTGAGGAAGGAGATCTCGTCCTCGGCGCAGGCGAAGAAATCCTTGTCCGGCACGATGAGGTCGGCCAGTTGCCCTGCCTCGATGCGCCCCTTCTTGCTTTCCTCGTTGGAGAACCAGGTGACCTTCTCCGTCCACATCCTGAGCGCCGTCTCGCGGTCGAGGCAATTGGCGCGGGGATAGAGCTGCATCCCGCCCACCGTCTTGCCGGTGACCATCCACGACAGCGAGACCCATGGATTGTAGGAGGCGACGCGGGTGGCGTCGGTGCCGGCGGACACATGCACGCCCTTTTCCAGCATGCGGGCGATCGGCGGGGTGGCTTCGGCCGCCCCATGGCCATAGCGCTCGACGAAATACTCGCCCTGATAGGCCATGCGGTGCTGGGTGGCGATGCCGCCGCCAAGCGCGGCGATGCGGTCGATCGACTGGTCGGAGATCGTCTCGGCGTGGTCGAAGAACCAGTTCAGCCCTTCGAGCGGAATATCCTGGTTGACCTTCTCGAAGACGTCGAGGGCACGCGAGATCGTTTCGTCATAGGTGGCGTGCAGGCGCCAGGGCCAGCGGTTTTCGGCGAGAACCCGCACGACCTCTTCCAGCTCGCCCTCCATCTCCGGCGGCATGTCGGGACGCGGCTGGCGGAAGTCCTCGAAATCGGCCGCCGAGAACACCAGCATCTCGCCGGCGCCGTTGTGGCGGAAGTAATCGTTGCCTTGCTTGTATTTGACCGAAGACGTCCAGTTGAGAAAATCTTCCTTTTCCTGCTTCGGCTTCTGGGTGAAGAGGTTGTAGGCGAGACGCACCGTCAGCTGGTTCTCGTCCGACAGCTTCTGGATGACGGCATAGTCGTCGGGATAGTTCTGGAAGCCGCCGCCGGCATCGATGACGCCGGTGACGCCCAAGCGGTTCAGCTCGCGCATGAAGTGACGGGTGGAATTGACCTGATAGTCGAAGGGCAGTTTCGGTCCCTTGGCAAGCGTGGCATAGAGGATGCCGGCATTCGGCTTGGCCAGCAGCAGGCCGGTCGGGTTGCCGGCCGCATCGCGGGTGATCTCGCCGCCCGGAGGCTGCGGCGTGTCCCTGGTATAGCCGACGGCGCGCAACGCTGCGGCATTGAGCAGGGCGCGGTCGTAGAGATGGAGCAGGAACACCGGCGTGTCCGGGGCGATCGCGTTGATCTCGTCGATGGTCGGCAGGCGCTTCTCGGCGAACTGGTGCTCGGTGAAGCCGCCGACGACGCGCACCCATTGCGGCGGCGGGGTGACGGCCACCTGACGCTTCAGCATGTCCATGGCGTCCGCCAGCGACCGCACGCCGTCCCAGCGCAGTTCCATGTTGAAGTTCAGGCCGCCGCGCACGACATGGGTGTGATTGTCGATCAGGCCCGGCAGCACGCGCTTGCCCTTGAGATCGACGATCTTCGTGCCGGGACCGGCGTGCGCCATGATCTCGGCGTCATGCCCGACCTCAAGGAACTTGCCGTCCTTGATCGCAACCGCGCTTGCCACAGGCTTTGAACGGTCGAGCGTGGTGATCAGGCCGTGATGCAGGATGATGTCGGCTGCGTCATGTGCAGTCATGAACGTTTCTCCTCGCTCGCTTCCGTCTGGGCAGAGGCCTGCCGACCCGGGAGCTGTCCGAAAATATGCGCTATGGCATAGGACTTCTCGCATGCCGCCGCGAAGGCCGTTCCCGACAGCAATTGCTTACCGACCGGCACAATCTGCTCGCCGATGAGGATGCCGAGAAGGCCGATCAGGGCAATGAGCGGCGGCGCTGGCGAGCGGACATTCAGCAGATTGTAGATGACCCCGACGAGAAGGCCGGCTCCGAAGGAAAATAGGTAGACTTTCATGATTAGCTCCTTTCACGCTGCGCTGTGAAAGCCGCCCGGCCATTGAAATCCGGACTTGCACGGTCGTTGAAGGCGATCTCGCTTGCTGGAACGGGTGGAACAGCCTCGTCCCAGCCTGCCAGATGACTTCGGCAAGAGCGGAGTTGTTGGCTCTCCCCGCTCTTGCCGATCAGGACACGGAGCGACTACTTGGCGGGATTGGGGCCGATGCGCTCGCCATGCTTGACCCGCTCGGGCGCCTTGTGAACATGCGTATAGGCATAGTCCACGCCCATGCCGTAGGCGCCGGAATGTTCCTTCACGATCGCCATCACGGCGTCGTAACTTTCACGGCGGGCCCAGTCACGCTGCCATTCCAGCATGACCTGTTGCCAGGTCACCGGCACGACGCCGGCCTGAACCATGCGGTCCATGGCGAATTTATGCGCGTCCGCGGAGGTGCCGCCGGAAGCGTCGGCAACCATGTAGATCTCGTAATCGGTGTCATGCATGCAGGAGAGCGCGAAGGTCGTATTGCAGACTTCGGTCCAGAGGCCGGCGACGACCACCTTCTTGCGGCCGTTCGCGGCGTTCTTCGCCAGCGCATCGCGGACGTTCTGATCGTCCCACGAGTTCATCGAGCTGCGCTCGAGTATCTGGTGCTCAGGATAGACGCCCAGAAGTTCAGGATAGGTGTTGCCCGAAAAAGCATCCGTCTCGACCGTCGTAATCGTCGCCGGAACGCCAAATACCTTGGCCGCCTTCGCCAGAGCCACGACATTGTTCTTGAGCGTCTGCCGATCGATCGACTGGACGCCGAATGCCATCTGAGGCTGCTGGTCGATAAAGATGATCTGGGAATTTTGCGGGGTGAGAACTTCGAGATATTTCGACATCATGGTACTCCCGTTTCGTAAGGCCTCTGCAAGAGCGAACTGCACTCCTCTCGTCAGCCTCCGACGTTCCGCCAGAAGTCTGAGCCTGCCCGCGACCGTAATTGCTCATTCTGGAACCGGATTGTCATTTATGACCCTGATTGGTCGAAAATTGCTCAGAGTTTTACCGGCGACGGCAAAGCTTCGCAGCCGATGCAACGAAGAGTATTCGACACGACATCCAGTTCGCGTGAAATGTCGAAGCGCTGCCCGGCTATATGTATAAGCAGTTGATAAGGTGAGGCTTTCCGGACCTGTTTCAATCGTGCTTGCCGGCAAAGGCGGAAACCCGGATGGACTCGGGTGAGCGCCTGTGTGAAAATACCAAAATTGGGCAGGCTTAGGTGGGGTAGGTAGTGTTGGCTGCGCGACCGCAGATATCGTCGCTTCAATCCAGTTCGGTCAGCGTTCTTCGCATGCGCAGCGAACATACCGATCACGCCGAGAGCAAATCGCTTCCTCAGGCCGAGGCCTACAGCATCATCACCCAGCTCAAGCCGTTCGAGCATCATCATCTTTGGCGGGACGGCAAGCTCATATACGATGGCGGGCATGACGTCGGCGCGCTTTCCATAACGGACCTTCGCGATCTTTGGCGTTGCCATCATCGTTCGTCGTTCGACAATATCCGGTTCAATGTCTCCCGGCAGGCGCTTTCGGAATTCAGCTATGCCGCGGGATGTCCGCGCTTCGACGGGCTGGACAGCCGCCAGGGGCAGTTCGACCCCGTCGTTCAGGGTCTGGCGATAGCGTTGCTTCCGGCACTGAACGAACCGAAGCACACCTCCACGCTATTCATCGACCATATCCTGCTCGCACTTCAATCGCATCTCCTGACGCGGTATGGCGGCCTCAACCTGCCGGCGATACATCGCGGCGGTCTTTCCAACCGGCAGCTCAATCTTGCCACGAGTTTTCTGGCGGCCGCCGCAAACGACCGTGTGGGAATATCGGAGATTGCCGATCAATGCGGATTGTCGACCAGCTATTTCATCCGCGCTTTCAAAAAGTCGACAGGCCGCACGCCGCATCGTTGGCTGCTCGAACACAAGATCGAAATGGCAAAGCAGATGCTGCTCGGCACGGCCACCATCGCCGAGATCGCCGTCGCTTGCGGCTTTGCCGACCAGAGCCATCTCACCCGTATTTTCACGAGCGTTCACGGCATCTCGCCGGGCAGCTGGCGCAGGGAGTTCCGGGAGTAGATTTCACGGCCGTTTAGCCCGAGGAGCGTTCAGGGCAACGGAAGCCTGAGAGGGAGGTTGCGGGGGACGGAAACCGATGAAACTTGTGACGTGGCTGGCGGTGGCAGCCGGCGACGTCTGACAGGGATCGGAATGCGACAGAACTGACGTTCAAGCCGCTTCGATCCCATACATGCAAAGCTTTGGCCGGACGCGATCCGGCCGGCTGTTGGCGGATCGACGGCTGAGGGAGAGGCCTCGATAAAATCCGGCCAAACATCGTGCCACAGCATTCTTCGGGAGGGACAATACCGTCGTGACGGAACTGATATCGGACAACCGCAAGGCTGAAGCGAGGCTGGCGGATTGGAGACGGCCGTCGCTGCTGGTCGGCCAGGGCAACAGAACGGTCAATTTCTACGAGCGCTCCTGGAGCTCGATCTATGCCTATATCAAGGAAAGCGAAGTGGATGCCTGCTACAGGGTGGAGCTGCGCCAGGAGGTTGCGCGTCTGACGGTCACGCTCGATATCGTCGGCAAGCATCCCGAAGCGCGAGAAAGCCCAACGCGGCCGACGCTCGTGAATGACGATACGCAGAACCTCATGAATTTCGCACCGGCCGAGTCGACGGTTTGGGCATATTCCGAAGGCACGCGTTTCATGCGCAACATCTCCTTCCTTTTCGACAGGGCCGCGATTGCGGCGCTGGAGAACGATGCGATCAAGGTGGCCGTCCTGACGCCGCGGCTGCTGTTTTTCGACGCTGGCATATTCCATCTCGCCAAGCTCTTCGAGGCCGAGTTCGAGGGCTGCACTCCGCTGGAGACACTGTATGCGGATAGCCTTTCTCTGGCTCTTCTCATTCGCCTTGTTTGTCTGGGGCAGTCCTCGATACCCGCGCTGAAGATCAAAAGCGGCCTCTCGTCCCGGCATCTGAAACTCGTCAAGGAATATCTTTGCGCCCGGCTGGGCGAGGCGGTGGCGCTAAGCGAACTGGCAAGCCTGACCAATCTTTCGCGCCCCTATTTTTGCCGTGCATTTCGCAATTCCACGGGCCTCACGCCCTATCAGTGGTTTCTCCATGCCAGAATTGAAAGGGCGAAGGAGCATCTCAACGAAGGGATATTGCCGATTTCGGAAATCGCGCTTCTGGTCGGTTTTGCCGATCAGGCACATTTTTCGAAAGTGTTCCGGAAAATTGTCGGCTCGAGCCCCGCCCTTTGGCGGCGGGAAGTCGCAAAATAGTTATGCGTCAGAGGAAGCCCGCTGCCGGTCGCTACAGGCCGAATGCGCGCGACAGCATCGAGCGAAACATCCATTCGGGGAGGGCCTGCATCACGCCGAACATTCGCTTGCCGGCACCGAGAGCGTAGCGGATACGTTTGGAGGGGGAGCCGGCGATATGCACGATCTCCCTGGCAATCAGGTCGGGCGGGCTTGCCGACGACATGCCTTTTTTCAACCGCATCTCCACCGCATCGAGACCGGATGCATAAGCGGGGTGACGCAGGATCTGCTGCTTGAACTGTGTGCGGCTTCCGGTCAACTCGATCAGTTTCACGCGAATGCCGAAAGGGGCGAGCTCGTATTGCATCGCTTCGCTCAGCCCCGCCAGGGCGAACTTGCTGGCGCAATAGGGCGCCAGGAACGGCAGGCCGGCCGCGCCGGCCAGGGATCCGATATTGATAATCATGCCGCGCCGGTTTTCCCGCATGCCGGGCAGCACGGCCTTGGCAACCAGGGCTGCCCCGACCAGGTTCACGTCCAGCAGCGCGTGCAGCTCTTCACGGGTCATCGCTTCGACCGGGCCGCCAAGCCCGACGCCGGCATTGTTGACCAGAACGTCGATGGCGCCGAAGCGCGAGACCGCGTCCGATACCGCCGCCAGGATCGAGGCATCGTCTCCGACGTCGAGCCGGCCCGTTGCCAGCTTTTCGTTTGCGGCGACATCGATCTTCTCCGGATCGCGGGCCGTCGCATAGACGTTCCAGCCGGCGGCAAGGAATTGCCGCACGCACGCTTCGCCTATTCCGCGTGAAGCGCCAGTAATGAAAACGGTTTGTGTCACCGGAAACTCCTGCCCGACGATGGGATTTGAACTGTTGCGGGAAGTGTGTATACATTATGGACTGAATTGTCCATAATGAGTGAGTTGCGTAGATGAATCTGAGACAGCTTGCCTATTTCCGTGCCGTCGTCGAGCATCGTTCCCTGGCTGCCGCGGCCGACGTTCTGCGGGTCGCCCAGCCCAATCTGAGCGTGGCGATCAAGCAGCTTGAAGAGGAATGGGGGGTGTCGCTGTTCGAACGCGCCGGCCGTGGCCTGACCGTCACGGATACGGGCAGGACGTTATACGAACGTGCGGCAGAGCTGCTGAGCGGCGCCTCGGCGCTCGATCAGGACATGCGGGCGATAGGGCGCGGTTTTACCGCTCGGCTGAGAGTGGGATTTACGCAGGTCTCGTTGGAGATCATCACGACCGTGGTGGCGCAGATCCGCGAAGAGGGTGCCGCCGTCAGCTTCTCGCTGCAGCAGGGGGAGCCTCAGCTCCTCGAAACGATGGTCGAGATGCGCCAGCTGGATTTTGCCGTCACGCACATGCCGGTCGCGAACTTTGGACTTGGCGTCGAGGCCTTGGCTCCGATGAGCATTGTCCTTCTTTGCCGGGAAGGTGACGACCGATGGACGGCGGGTTCCGAAATCAGGCCGGAGGCGCTTGCCAATATCCCGCTCGTCCTGCTGCGCCGGCGATCCGGCGGCGGCATCTACGAGCGGATCATGGAGGCCTTTGCAAGTGCGGGCGTTTCCTGTTCCGTCGTGGCCGACAGCACCGATATTTCGGCGATCTATACGCTGGTTGAAAGAAATGTGGGGCTCGGGCTGCTGCCGATCCATGCCTTGCATGTGCCGCGGCCGGGATTCGCGATGCATCCGGTCGCGCTGTTGCCCACACCCGAACGCCTGGCGCTGATCTACCCGCGTGGCTGTCGCCAGCTTCCCGCGGTTCATCGGGCGATGGAGCTGTGCCGGGCGATCCTGCGAGGATGACAGGAATGCTGAAAATAACTGCGCCGCCTTCCAGCGGAAGGTGGCGCAGGGGTCGAATGCGATGCGTGGTTACTTGGCGTCCTTGGCGGCCTGCTCGATAAGCTTTGCCACGGCCTGGGGCTGGGACATGTAGATGGCGTGGCTACCCTTCACCTCGATCGTGGTGCTGCCCGCGCGCTTTGCCATGAAACGCTCGAGGTCCGGATTGATCATGCGATCGTTCGTCGCAACGGCATACCAGCTGGGCTTGTTGTGCCAGGCGGCGTTGGTGATTGCGGTGCCGAATCCGGTGACGCTGATCGGCACCTGGGAAATCGCCATGAAGTGAGCTTCCTTGGCGGGCACGTCCGCCGCGAAATCGGCATGGAAGGTCTTCGGATTGACGATCACGTAACCTTCGCCTGCCGGCACGGCGCTATTTGCGGCCGGCGGCGTCCGCTTCAGAAGGTCGCCGAGGGTTTCGCCGCTATCGGGCTGGAAGGCTGCGATGTAGACAAGGCCGCGCACCTGCGGCTCGTTGCCTGCCTGGGTGATGACGGCGCCGCCATAGCTGTGGCCGACGAGAATCAAGGGGGCGTTGACGCTCTGGATGATCCGTTTCGTGGCCGCTGCATCGTCCGCCAGGGACGTTTCGGGCTCCTGGACGACCGAGACCGTATAGCCGTCGTGCTCCAGGATATCGGATACGGCGCGCCATCCCGAACCGTCGGCGAATGCGCCGTGAACCAGGACAACATTTTTGATCGGCTCGGCGGATGCAATGCCGGACATGCCAAGAGCAATGGCTGCGAATGCGACCGAGGAGGTGAGAAGGCGTTTCATGGCTACTTCCTTTCTGATCTTGCTGAGGGTCAGCTGGTTGGGACAAAGCTTCCCCGACCGGCGGGGACACAGCCGATTGATCGGGCAGGGAAGAAGTGAATGCCGTTAGCGGGTGGGGGCTCCCCCTCTCAACGGCGCATTTTCACCGTCGTCGCCGACGGGAAAGGCTTCGAACAGCGCGCGGCGTATCTCGTCTGCCTGACGCCCGGGATCTTGAGGGCGCCGCGCTGTACGTCGATCGAAAAGCTCGACCGGCTTCAACAGAAATCCGGAGAGCGGCTGGTGCGTCAGCAGGCTGGCATTGGCCACCACGCGACACTGGATTTCCCAGCCGCCGTCTCCTTCCGACAGGATCAGGGTGGCGCGCCGGGTGGCCAACAGCGTGGCGCAACATGTCGAGGCGCTCCAGAGAGCCAGGCGGAACATGCCGTCCTCGCCGAGCATGATTTCGTCGCCGTTCAGCGAGGTGAATTCGGGCCAGTTCAGCGCCGAGGCCGCAGCGATCTGGATTGCGTCGCTGCCGTCCCGTTGCGCATCGCCGGCGAGTAGATGCCAGATCCCCTTGGGGAGCGTCATCGAGCGTTGCGATTGCTTGAGTAGGTTGTTTTCCATGACGCTAGAATTGCGCCACGGAGGGTCGTAAGACCAATACTGTTTCCGTCACGATTCTGACGACTGTCTTAAGAGTCGCGACTGGAAAAGGAGCGCGTTGGTGGCATTTGATCATCGAAAGACTAACGGCCACATCGAACCGGAGGCCTGCAGACGAGACGGGAGTCGCTGACATGCGCAGGTTTCGAATAACGGACGAAGGAGCGGATCATGGCGAGGCCTCGAGAATTCGATCATGACGCCGCGCTGGACAAAGCGGTCGAACTTTTCCGGGCCAAGGGGTTTGCCGGGACATCCACCGACGACCTGAGGACTGCGATGGGCCTTGGCAGGCAAAGCCTCTACAATACCTTCGGCGACAAGCGGACACTGTATCTGCAAGCCCTTTCCGCCTATCACCGGCGAACCGTGGATGCCCATATCGGCAGGCTCCGGTCATTGCCTTCCCCTCTGGACGGCATTCGCGCGATGCTGTTGGGATTGATCGTCGACGATCGAGCCGAGCGTGAACGAGGCTGCATGGGTGTCGGGGCGGCGAGCGAGTTCGGCACGAACGACGCCGAGCTTGCGGAGCTGCAGAACAAGGCGGGCGCCGCATTGCATCGGCAGTTGGTCGAGCGGATCGACGAGGCATCGGCCCTCGGTGAAATCGATCCCCGGCTCGATGCCGACCAGACCGCTTTCTTCATTCAAACCACGATGAACGGACTGCAGCTTGCTGCCCGGGCCGGCGCTCCGGCGGATATGCTTCGTGCTGCCGCCGAATTTGCCGTCGATCGATTGCAAGCCCCGTTGGATCGTGACAGACCGCAATCGTGACCGATTGTGGTCCGCATGCCGCAAATTCTCCTGCGGCACCGGCATCGTTGCGATCCCAGCTTCAGCGAAGCTTTGGCTTCCATGGGTGACGAACTAGGATCGCTGCTCGCCACCGAACGGCTCTTGAAGACTGCTCATCCAGCCGAGCCGGCGCGCAGGCGGACGATTTTTTTCGGCTCGCCGTACGATGTGAAGGACGCCTCTCCGTTCGCTGTGGCCATGGCCGCACCCAAGTGGCTTGACTGCGCC